>JBKEAK010000322.1:0-2677 GCA_047972125.1 Halodesulfovibrio sp. | reverse complement strand
GCCTGCACCGTCTGCAGGCAGGTTGTGGCAATGTCCTTGGCAATGATCAGATGCTCAAGATACTCCTCCGCCAGCACGTTGCGCAGGTCGCGGAAGGAAATAATGCCCGTGAGCACGCCATGGCCGTCCACCAGATGCAGGTAGGAAGCATTGTTGCGGTGAAATGCTCCCAGCACATCCATCAGCGGAGCCCCTTCATAGATGGTGGTATCGTCGGAATACATGAACTCACGCACCTTCAAATTGCGCAGAATATTCTGCTCCATGCCAGAACGGATATCCACGCCCCGCCGCAGCAGCTTGATGGTGTAGATGGAACCGCTGTTCAGGCCGGATGCCACAAGCGTGCTGATGATGCAGGTGGTCATGAGCGGCAGAATGCACTGATAGTCGCTGGTGAGCTCAAAGATGATGAGAATGGCCGTAATGGGCGCATGTGTGGTGCCAGCCACCAGCCCGCCCATGGCAACCAGTGCGTAGGCACCGGGGCTGGCCGTTATACCCGGCAGCAGAAAGTGCATGGCCCAGCCGAACACACCGCCCGTCATGGCCCCGATGAACAGCGAAGGCGCAAACACCCCGCCGCTGCCCCCACTGCCTATGGTGATGGTGGTGGCCATGATCTTTATGCCCACCAGTGCCAGCATGAGCTGCCAGCCCATGCTGTTCATGAGCGACAGGTTTATGGCCCCGTAGCCAACCCCGAACACCTGCGGGAACCACAGCAGAATAGCTCCCACAAGCAGCCCGCCCAGTCCCGCCTTGAGCGGAGCCGGAATGTGCAGCTCGTCAAAAAGATCTTCGCCCTTGTAGAGAACGGAGACAAAGGTGAGCGCCACCAGACCGCACAGAATGCCGAGGAAGGGATAGATGCCGAATTCCCACAGCGAAATGACCTCGAACGAGGGCACCTCAAAGGCCGGGAAATCACCGAAATAGTATCTGGCTATGGTGGTGGCCGTGACTGAGGAAATGACCACGGGCGAGAATGCCGAGATGCCGAAGTCGCCCAGCAGAATCTCCAGCGCGAACAGCACTCCTGCAATGGGCGCATTAAAGGTGGCGGCAATGCCCGCCGCAGCGCCGCACCCCACCAGCGTGCGCTGGTTCGGGCGCGAAACCTTCATCAGCTGCCCGAGTGTGGAGCCGATGCCTGAGCCTATCTGCACAATGGGGCCTTCGCGCCCCACCGAGCCGCCGGAGCCTATGGATATGGCGGAAGCGAGAATCTTGACCAGCGCCACCCGCTTGCGGATGCGTCCGTCACGCAGGGCCACGGCTTCCATGACCTCCGGCACCCCGTGGCCCTTGGCCTCCGGCGCACCGCGCGACACGAGAAAGCCCACCACGAGCCCGCCCGCTGCGGGCAACGCGAGTTTCAGGGACCACGGCACCGAGTGGGCGAAGAGCAGAAAGTCATCCGTGTTCTGGTAAAAGGCGTACTGCACGCCCTTGATGACAAAACGGAACAGCACGGCACCGTATCCGGCGAGCACTCCCACGGCGATGGCAAGCAGGAGCAGAGGCAGATGTTTGTCGAGGTGGGAAAGACGCTGGCGCATCCAGCCGAAGGAAGGCGAAGGGCAGGTTTCGGGCATGACCACTCCCTCATCTTGCAGCCCTACGGGACGGCACCTCACCGAAGCGGCACCGAGCGGTACGACTCATGAACGGAACTGGCTACAACCCTAGCCCTTTTTTCAAATCATGGGAACAGGATGGAAGCATTGCTGCCACGCTGTTTCGTGCCCGATCGTATGAACACGACAGCGTTCGGCAGAGTTTGCCTGATGAACCGTTGCGGTTGTGGGCTTTTCCAAAAGACCGTATACCAACCGCAACATTCCGGAGGACAGCATGCTCTTCAGTACGCCCACGTGGGACAAATCCCTTTTCTTTCTCGTGAACGATGCATGGCGCAACCAGACGCTGGACATCATCATGCCCCTTGTTTCCAACAGCATTGTCATGTGGGGCCTTGCCGCCATCTGCTTTGCCATTGCCGCACGCCGCAGCGGCTGCTGGAAGCCCCTGCTGACCGGACTGGTGCTCATCGCCCTTGTGGCGGGCCTGAGCGACCTTGCCTGCTATCCCATCAAAAAGGAATTCAAGCGGGTGCGCCCCCTCAATGCCATGGCCTCGGTACATTTCGTGGAAGATGGTGAATGGCGTCAGCGCCCAGCCGATTTCACCCCCGTGAAGACCAAGGGACAGTCCTATGTTTCCGCGCATGCAGCCAACTCCATGGCCGCAGCGGGCATGGCCGCCCTGCTCTGGAACCGCATGCCCCTCATGCGCCTGCTGTGGCTGCTGCCTTTTGCCATAGGCTATTCGCGCCTGTACCTTGGCAAGCACTACCCTTCTGATGTCATGGGTGGCTGGCTTGTGGGCGCAGCGGTATTGATGGTGGTGTGGTTGTGCATTCCCGGCCGGGTGAAACGCTTCGTACGGGGAGAACCCCGGACGGACTAACGGCCTGCTCCTGTTCGGTTCCTGCCCCGCTCCTGTCCGGCTCCTATCTGGGCTCCTAACGGGCCTCCAGCCCCATACGTTCAAGGGCCTGACGTGCCATGGCACCGACGGTAGTGCAGACAACGGCGCGGTCCTCAAAGAGCTCAACCGGGGTGTCGTCATCCAGCAGGGTGCGAATCTTGTCCGCCACATCCCGCGCGTTAAG
>JBKEAK010000321.1:0-29209 GCA_047972125.1 Halodesulfovibrio sp. | reverse complement strand
GCAATCTGGCACGGTGGGTGGATTCAAGCCCGTCAGACTACACCATGCGCATCGAGATCAAAGAATTCCGGCTGCGCAGCCACATGCAGAATACGGACGATGTGACGTTGATCTACTCCGCATCACTCGCCTTTGAAGCCATTGTCTACAGCGGTGCGAAAAACAACGTTGCGTGGCGGTCCGGCAAGGAATCGCTTTCCCGGACCTATGACGCAAAAAATGAACAGGAAGCAGGAACGGAACTCGCCCAGCTTCTTGTCCAGCGTGTCTGCGACCGCATGAGGCACAACTTCTAGCCCGACCGCGCGGATGGCCAATAGCGTATGGACCCCCGGCCACCCATCGTATATACATGGCCTGAAAGCTTCGTCTTTCAGGCCATTTTTCATATCCCAACCTCAAGCAGCACAAAGAGCCCATGTCCAGACCCGGATTCACCATCTGCACCTGCCCCGATGCACAGCTCATAAAGGACCACATAGAGTCCCTGCTCAACGCCAATCCTGCAGCCGAAGGCCAATGGCAGCGGCACGTCTACTGGGGAGATGACGGACTGCCTCCAGTCTTCTGGGAAAACCTGACCCTGCAAGGTTTGTTTGCCTCACCCAAGTCTCTGGTTGTGCGCAACGCCCAGAATCTTTCCACCGATGACTGGAAAAAATTGAGTCAGGCTCTGGGCAGTTTCAACCCGCTCGCATGGCCCTTTTTGTGCCTTGAAGTACCCTTTGAAAAAGGCAAAGCCAAGGTCGCCAAGGCCATAACCGGCCTCAAGTGCTGGGGCTTTGCCGAGAAAAAGGGGTGGATATGGGAATCGGCAGGGCTCTCACCGCGTGACATGCGCGATTTTGTCACCGGCTGGGCCGCAAAGAATGCCATCACCATTCCTCCGCAGGCATTGCAGATGCTGGCGCAGAACCTGCCATCCGACGCCTCTGCTGCCACGCGCGAACTGGAAAAGCTGGCCCTTGCAGCAGGCGACAGCGCAGCCATAACGCCGGACCTGGCATCGGAAGTTGCGCAGGAAACCGAGATGGACATCTTCGCCTTCATCAATGCCCTGCAAACCGGCAACGCGCCGGACAAGGTATGGAGCAAGGTGGTGCAGGGGCACGCCACAGGCGAGGACGGAATTTTCAAGTTTCTTGCCATGCTGCTCAGAGAAGCGCGTATTCTGTGGCAATTGCTTGCTGGCGAGCAGGTCTTTCTGCCCGGCAATGTCAAACAGAACAAGGAGCGGCTGGCCGCGTCCATGGGACGCGGGCGAATTGCACGCATATGGGATCTCGCCCTTGAAGCCGAAAAAGGCATTAAAACCGGCGAGCGAAAGCCCGAGCAGGCCATGGAAATGCTTGTTGCGGGTCTCATTGCCCTCTTTGGCAGTCAAAAATCCGCCCAACAGCGCCCCCAATACACCCAAAGCGCTTATAGACGTTAGTTTTTCCCTTCCAAACATTCCTCAAGGCCATTTTTCTCTCGTATTTCAGCTTGCTTCACGCTAAATATTACTTATTATGGACAGCAAACCGCATTTTCATGGCCACAGAGAGCGCCTGCGCCAGAAACTCAAAAAGGATCCGCGCCAACTGGCGGATTATGAAATTCTGGAACTGGTGCTCGGTACCGTGCTCACACGGTGCGATACCAAACCGCTGGCCAAGGAACTGCTGTCGAGATTCAAGACCCTGCACGGCGTGCTTCATGCCCGTCCTGCGGAACTTCGTGTCATAACCGGCTTCGGCCAGTCTCTGGAAAACCAGTGGCTGCTGCTCCGGGAACTCATGACACGGTGCCTTGAATCCCCTGTCAGGGAGCGTGCCACCCTTTCCGGCCCGACGGAAATCGTCGCCATGGCAAGGCTCAGGCTGGGCTCCCTGCAGCATGAAGAGTTCTGGGCGGTGTTTCTGGATAACCAGAACAGGCTGCTTGCGTGGGAACGCATTTCCACCGGAACGGTGAACACGACCATGATCTACCCCCGCGACCTCATGGAAATGGCGCTGGGGTACAAGGCGAGCTCGCTGGTCATCGTGCACAACCATCCGGGTGGCAATCCGGTTCCTTCTACGCCCGACGTGGAGATCACACGCCAGATCATCCGCTCCGGGCAGGCGCTGGGCATCCGGGTTCTGGACCACATCATCGTCACCGAAGGCGACTATTACAGTCTTAAAGACGAAGGGCTTGTGTAACAAACGCCGCAGCCCTTCCGAAACCGCGGGGGCACCCACATGAAAACCTGCAAATGTTCCATAAGGGGCATGGTTCAGGGCGTCGGTTTCCGTTTCTGGACCGTCCGCACGGCAAGTGCGCTCAATCTTACGGGATGGGTGCGCAACCGGTCTGACGGCTCAGTCGAACTGCTCGCCTGCGGCACTGCAGCTGCCGTTGCCATGTTGCAGGAAAAACTGTGGGAAGGTCCGTCCTACAGCCGGGTGGCTGAAGTGACCTGCACGGATGCACTGGCCCCCGACCCGCCCTGTTCTGATTTTTCCATTCAATACTAGTCGTCCCGCATACTTTTCCCAACGGAGCATACAATGAGCAAAAAGAAGCTTGATCCTGATATTGAAAGTCCCGAACACAGCACGCCCGACGACTCCGTAACCGACTCCTTTGCCGACGACATGGAAGGAGCGCTGCCAGAGTTTCCCGCCGAGCTGCCTGTGCTGCCCGTCCGCGATATCGTGGTCTTCAATTACATGATCCTGCCCCTTTTCGTGGGCCGGGAAAAATCCGTGCAGGCTGTGGATGCCGCCCTTAATGGCAGCCGCTACCTCATGATCACCACCCAGAAGGAAGAGGGCATAGAAGACCCCACCCCGGACGACCTGCACCAGACCGGCACCGTTGTCATGATCATGCGCATGCTCAAAATGCCTGACGGACGCCTCAAGGTGCTTGTGCAGGGCATCAGCCGTGCGCGGGTCAAGCATTTCATTTCCGAATCGCCCTACATGATCGCAGAGGTAGAGGCCCTTCACGAGCCGGAAGTGGACCTGCTCACCGTTGAGCAGGAAGCCATGATGCGTGCCGCCCGCGAACAGAGCGAACGCATTCTCTCGCTGCGCGGCGTGGCCACCTCGGACATCATGTCCGTTCTGAACAGCGTGAACGATCCCGGCAGGCTTGCCGACCTCATTGCCGCCAACCTGCGCATGAAGGTGACGGACGCACAGCTCATCCTCGAATGCACCGATCCTCTCGAACGCCTGCAACTGGTGAACAACCAGCTGGTGAAAGAGACGGAAGTGGCCGCCATGCAGGCCAAGATTCAGAACATGGCCCGCGAGGGCATGGACAAGGCCCAGAAGGACTACTACCTGCGCGAACAGCTCAAGGCCATACGCCGCGAACTGGGCGAGGGCGATTCCGGCGATGACGACATCGAGGAACTGGCCCGCATGATAGAAAAAGCCGGCCTGCCCAAGGAGGTGCGCAAGGAAGCGGACAAGCAGCTTCGCCGCCTTGCCTCCATGCATCCCGATGCTTCCGAGGCGACCGTTGTCCGCACCTATCTGGAATGGCTGGGCGAACTGCCATGGAAGAAACTTTCACGCGACAGACTGGATATTCCCACTGCGGAAACCATTCTCAACGAAGACCATTACGGCCTTGAGAAGGTAAAAGACCGCATTCTGGAATACCTTTCCGTGCGCAAGCTCAATCCCAAGTCCAAAGGCCCCATCCTGTGCTTTGCGGGCCCTCCCGGCGTGGGCAAGACCTCTCTTGGCCGTTCCATCGCACGCGCACTGGGACGCAAGTTCTCGCGCGTGTCGCTTGGCGGCATGCGGGACGAAGCTGAAATCCGGGGCCACCGCCGCACCTACATCGGTGCCATGCCCGGCCGCATCATCCAGATCATCAAGCAGCTTGGCACCCGCAACCCCGTGATCATGCTGGACGAAATAGACAAGCTCGGCTCCGATTTCCGCGGCGATCCTTCATCCGCCCTGCTGGAAGTGCTGGACCCCGAACAGAACTTCTCGTTCTCCGACCACTACCTGAACGTGCCCTTTGATCTTTCCAAGGTCATGTTCATCTGCACGGCAAACCAGCTGGATACCATTCCTGCGCCGCTCCGCGACCGCATGGAGATCATCCAGATTCCCGGCTACACCATGCAGGAAAAGGCGAGCATTGCACGCCGCTACCTCATCCCCCGCCAGACCGAAGAAAACGGCCTGACTGTGGAAGAAACCGTAATTCCGGACACCGTGGTCACCAAGGTCATTCAGGAATACACCCGCGAGGCGGGCCTGCGTAACCTTGAACGCGAGATAGGTTCCATCTGCCGCAAGCTGGCCCGCAAAAAAGCCGAGGGCAAAAAGGGCCCCTTCAAGATCACCCTGAAGACCCTGCCCAAACTGCTGGGCATTCCCCGCTACATTGACGAGGAAAAAGAAAAGGAACTGCTCCCCGGTGTAGCCATGGGCCTTGCATGGACCCCCTTCGGCGGAGAGATTCTGCATATCGAAGTGACCACCATGAAGGGCAAGGGTAAGCTCACCCTTACCGGCCAGCTTGGTGACGTGATGAAGGAATCCGCTCAGGCCGCCATGAGCTATGCGCGGGCCCATGCCGAGAAGCTGGACATTGACCCTGACTTCCTTGAAAAGCTGGATATTCACATTCACGTGCCTGCGGGCGCCACCCCCAAGGATGGCCCCTCTGCCGGTGTCACGCTGGTTACCGCGCTCATATCCGCCCTTTCTGGCAAGCCCGTGAACAGCGACCTGTGCATGACCGGCGAAATCACGCTGCGCGGCAGGGTCATGCCCGTAGGCGGCATAAAGGAAAAGATCCTTGCTGGCGTTGCGCGCGGCCTTGGCCACGTGATCATTCCCAGCCAGAACGTAAAGGATCTGGAAGACGTGCCCGCAGAACTGCTCAAGAAGATCGAGGTGCATACTGCTGAACGGATCGAAGACCTGATCCCGCTGGTCTTCCCCAAATAGACGAGCCTCTCGACTGGAATACAAAAGGCGGCCCTTTCGGGCCGCCTTTTTGTTTGCCGAATGCCTCTTTTCAACCAGAGAGCCATTCGGGCCTGAGAACAACGGCACACGTATTCAACAACCAATAATAGCAGATTCAATAGGTGTGGAATAATTTCAGGTACAGGCTCTACCCACAAGCTTCGCCAAGGAGATATCCATGCAATTGACTGTTGCCCAAAAAATGATTTCGGGCTTCACGGCTCTCTTACTGTTGATGAGTATATCTACGCTCGTCCTTATCAACGCTCTCAAGGAGATCACGATTCAAGCTGACAGGATGGTGCAAGAAAACATACCACTCAGTGAGCTTGCAGCAGCAATGAAACTCTCGACGATAGATGTCCAGCAATGGCTGACCGATGTATCGGCAACCCATAATCCTGATGGATATAAAGATGCTGCTGACGCCGCCGCTATCTTCCGCGCCGGTGTTCTCGAATTCAAGACATTCGCATCAAAAGAGCATGATGAAGACATACGTAACCGCCTGCCCCAACTGGAAAAGGCTTTTGACGAACTTGAAGCCACTGGCAAACGAATGGCTGAAGCCTACGTGACGCAGGGAATTGAAGCGGGCAATGTGATCATGGAAGACTTCGATGCCAGAACTGAGGCTCTGGCTGCAGCTATTGATCCTCTCCGGGAAAGCATTGCCAACCGCTCCCGAACGGGTATGACCGAAATTGTTTCCGAACTGCAGACCACTTTGACTACCCACTTAGCTCTTCTCGGCATTTCGCTGGCATTCGGCATTTTCATATCATTGCTCATATCACGAAGCATTTTGCGACAACTCGGAGCCGAGCCACAAACCGTTGCCTCAATGGCGGCCTCCATTTCCAGAGGCGATTTCACCATTGATGAATGGAGAACTCAGGGGAGCAAATCCGGACTGTTCAGTGTCATGCTCGATATGGCGCTGAATCTTAAACGTAATTTCGAAGAAATAGCCCAAAAGACTCAAGATGTGGAAGCCCAGAAAGCACAGGCTGAGCTGTTCCGTGAAGAGGCGGATAAAGCCCGTCATGCAGCCGAGCAATCCCGTCGCGCAGGACTGATTCAATCTGCGGATGAAATGGAAGATCTTATCAATGAACTACAAAACGCCATGCGTAATCTGGGCGCAGAGATTGAGCAGGTCTCCGCTGCATCCCGTCTGCAAAGTACACGCAATGCGGAAACCGCCTCAGCCATGGAAGAAATGAACAACACAGTGCTCGATGTTGCCCGAAGCGCATCTGAAGCAGCAGAAAATGCTGAATCAGCCCGTACCACTGCCCGATCAGGGGCTTCAATTGTCACTGATGTTGTCAAAGCCATAACCGAGGTAAAAACCCGCACCGAAGGCATGAAAAAAAGCCTTGGGGAACTTGGAGTACATGTAGATGGCATTGGTCAGATCATGAATGTTATTTCCGACATAGCAGACCAGACAAATCTGTTGGCACTCAACGCCGCCATTGAGGCGGCCCGGGCAGGAGAAGCCGGAAGGGGCTTCGCTGTTGTAGCGGATGAGGTCAGAAAGCTGGCTGAAAAGACAATGACGGCTACAGATGAAGTGAGCAAAGCAATTCTGAGCATCCAGGATAGTTCACGTTCCAACATCGCTATGATGGATGATGCAGCCAGCTCGGTAACCAAGAGCACCGGTCTTGCGGACAGGGCCGGGGATGAGCTTTCCCGCATCGTGGACATGGTGCAGTCCTCTTCCGACCAGATACGGGCCATCGCTTCCGCATCCGAAGAGCAATCCGCAACATCCCGGGAAATAAACCGCGCCATTGAAAGCATAAGCGCCATCGCGGCGGACACGACACAAGGCATGCAAAATGCCGAACACAGCCTCAGCTCCCTTGCCGGTCTTATAACGCGTATCCAAAAGACCGTTGAACACCTGCGGAGTGAAGGAAGCGGAGGCCACTAAAGGCGGCGCATATCCTATTTTTTGAAGAACAAGCCACTTCGCACTGTCCCCTTCACCCATCGCCCGGGGGTGACCATCCGCAAACAACAATCGCCCTGCCAGCCATGGCAGGGCGTTTGATATTTCTCGCAACAGCGAATCTGCTCTACTTGCCGAACGGGCACTTGGGGAAGGTGCAGTTGGCGCAGCCAAGGCACATGCCCCCCTCACCCATGCGGGCAAGGTCATCACGGGTTACATCCACATCCGCCAGCAGGCGAGGCAGAATCAGGTCCAGACTGGTGTGCTTGAAGAAGAGAGCACAGGCAGGCACGCCGAGCAGGCGCGCGGTGCCTATCTTGCCGATCAGCGTCATGGTACCGGGCAACAGCGGCGCACCATAGAGCATATCGTGTGCACCGGCATCCACGAGGCCGTGGCGGGTCACGTCGTCGGGGTCAACGGAAAGGCCCGCAGTGGTAATGATGATATTGCAGCCGTCGTCCAGCAAGGTACGCGCGTTGTCGCGGATCATCTCACGATTGTCCGGCACGAGGATGGCGCGATGCACCTCGCTGCCGAGTGCGGTAACCTTTCTGCGGATGATCTCCTCAAAACGGTCTTCAATCTTGCCGCTGAACACTTCATCACCGGTGATGAGAACGCCCACCTTGGCCTTGCGCAGCGGCAACACGCTGAAAAGAGGCACTTCAGATGAATCCAGCACCTGCATGGCCCGCACAAAATCGTTACGCTGCAGATAGAGCGGAATGGCGCGGGTGCCTGCCACCTCGGCACCTTCCTTCACCACGGTCCAGCCATTGCGGCTTGCGGCCATGACACCGGGACAGAGGTTGAAGGCATACAGTGCATCGGTATTCACGCGGAACAAACCGTCGTGTGCGGCCTTGAGCGTTACCTTGCCCTCATGCGGTTCACCATCGATCACCACCCCCACACCGGACATGGCAGAGGCAAAAGCCTTGGCGCAGTCGTCTTCATGCACCCATTCTTCGCCCACTTCACCGCTTTCGATGTAGAGATTGTTACGGCCCATGTGCTGCAGACGGCACAGGTCGCCTATCTCGAAAACCTGCCCCTTGCGGAAAGCAGCAGCCTTGCTCTTGCCGGGGTCTATGCTGGTCATGTCGTGCACAACCTCGCGTCCCATTGCCTCTTCCGCTGCAACGGTCTTTATGGCGTTCGGCAAGGGGTAAACCACGCCCGCGGCCGCATCACCGGCGTTGGTAGCATACGGGTTTTCGCCTTTGCAGGAACGACAGATGGGGCCGTGCACGATGGGGTATGCCTCATGACACACGGGGCACTCACCAATGCCGCCCTTGCTGCGCTTGACCAGCAGGTCGGACCGCAACTGAATGGGGCGTACGGAAAGAATGTCTGCCCCGGCTTCGCCGATTTCCTGCAGCAGCCTGTCGGAATCCTGCTCATGCTTGGGCTTGAGCTTGAGGTACCATGTGCGGATTTCGGAATCAGGGGCAAGCTTGTGCATATCCAGCCAGACCCGCACGCCCTTTCCGGTGTGCTTGTCAAACAGGCTCATGGCATACAGGCCGAAATTCATGACCCGCACCCAACCGTTGCCGATGGTGCAGGGGGTAAGCATCTGAATGGCGTCCGGAAGACACCATGAAGTTTCGGAAATGGCCTCGAAGAGAGTCCCTTCGGGAATATGGCGCTTGGCTTCCTCAACCATATAGCCACCGAGAATAAGACCCGGCGCGGGATAGTTATGGAATAGGGTTGCCATTTCGATGAACTCGTCAAAAGTGTGTTCACCGATTTTCTTGAATCCTTGCGTCATGGGTATCTCCACAGGATGAACTGGGTTACGGCTGCCATATGGCACAGACCGGGTGCGTGAGAATAGACCAGCTTCGCGAGCCGGTAAACCATGTGAAATATGTTACATGCAACAAAGATGCAGCATCAGGAAGGCATATCCGTAGAGAGCTTTGCCAGTCCCTGCTTAGGGAACGAGCCACCGTGTGATTCCAGCCCCAACCGGCCGGGATGCGCATACACATTCATGCGCGGCGGCCGCAAAAAGCCGACCAGCGTCACCCCTGAGGCCTCTGCCAGCGCAACCGCCCTGCTGGTTACGGCTGAGAACCCCGCCACCACCTGAGCCCCCAGCGCTATGGACTTCTGCACCATCTCGAAGCTCAGGCGCGATGAAAGCAGCACCAGCCGCACACGCTCCACGCTGCCCTGCCGGAAGGCCTGCCCAGCGGCCTTGTCCAGCGCGTTATGCCGCCCCACATCCTCGGCATAGGCGAGCATTTCACTCCCGTTATCATACAGAGCGCAAAAATGCGTTGCCCCCGTGCTGCCAAACAGGGCCTGACACGCTTCGGATTCCACCTGCAGGTGATGCAGCTGCTCCGGCGCAATGCGAAAATCGCCTGCAACAGGGGAAACGGCACGGATAAGTTCTTCCGCACAGGTGGCGCTGCGGTTACCGCAGCAGGATGCCCCGGTGCGCAGCCCCCGCCCGTTCATGGCGGTATGCACCCGGTCGCCCCCTCCTCGGATGGAAAGGTGAATCCTGCTGCCTTCGGCTATATGCTCAAGACGTTCCAGAGCATAGGATTCGCCGGGGGCCATGAGCCCTTCGGTAAGACAGAAACCGAGCGCGAGATCCTCGTCGGCACCGGGGGTGCACATGAGCGCGGCCCACGGCACACCGTTCACCACGATTTCCAGCGGAGCCTCGGCCAGAATCGTATCGTCGGAGGCATGTGCCCCGCCTTCCCGGTACCGCAGAATGGTTCGCCGAATGGTCTGCATGCTGCCTCCGCAGGTTAATCGAAGGTATTCCAGAGAGAAGGAGCCAGAGGGCGCAGCCCCTCTGCAGCGGCAAGAAGGTCCAGATGCATGAGCCCTATGGCAGCGGCATCAAGGTCCGGGCTTTCCGTGGTTTCACGCAGGTCCAGCGCGCCCACGTAGGTATTGCACTTGCGGCAGAGCTCCACACGTTCCCACGGGCTTTCACTCGCACGCATGTATTCGATGGCACCCGGATCTTCGTTGCTGCAGCCGGGACAGGCACCACGGCGGAAACGCCAGTCGTGCCCGCACAGGGAGCAGTGAAGATATTTGTGTCCGCCGCCGCCCTTGAGAAATTCGGACTGATCGGGCTCGGGGCGGCTGAGACAGCCCACGGACGGGAATGAGCCGCATACAGGGCAGTATCCCTGCCGCCATGTCTGCAGATCAGGCTCCACACTCTTCATGCGGGCAGCCTGCAGCACAGGGCCGAGAATCTGCTGGGTCAAAAACGCGCCCACAGCCGTGGACTGCGCATGCTTTTTGAGCATGGTTGCCAGCGTCTTTGCATCGCTGCTCAGATAGGTCTGAGTCAGCTTTGAAGGTATCAGCGTGCCCTTCTCAAGCCCTTCCGCAAAGGTTTTCAGGTCTTCACGCAGACCTTCCACACCTTCAAGCTGGGGCAAAATATCGTGAGCGGCCTTCTTGAAGGCAGCATCTATCCAGTCAAAGCCGGCATTAGCCAGCAGGGGCACACCGTTTGCCAGAAATTCGGCATTGGGTTCGCTCAGTTCAGGAAGCGGCGACACCAGCGGCTGCAATGATTCGCGCAGTTCTTCGCGTGCTGTGTACAGGGGAATGAAGATGGTAAGCACGCTGGCCAGAGCAGGACGGCGTTCGCAGATGTCGGCAAGAGTCTGAGGGGCAGGTTTGCGCTTGGCAAGATACTGAGCATCCATGGTGTACCTATTCTTCCTGTTTTGGTTGGGGAGGCTGCCCGCACTCAGGCAGCCCCCCTCATGTTCACATGAGACTCATACGATTCCGGATGGAATCATCCTTTTCTTACAGCGTCTTTGACGTTTCCGACAGCAGAACGAACTGATGCGAAAAGGTTTTTCCTGTTCATGGGTGCAACCGAGGCCACGCTATGCTCATGATAGCGCTCGGGCTTGTCACCCAGCAGATAGATCACGTTCACGTCATACGGGTCGGCGAGCATGGCATTGGGATGCGTCTCCTTGACCTTGGCAAGACGCTTTTCCGCAAGGGCGAGCATCTCGTCACGTTCGCCGAAGTTCATCGTACCGGTGGGGCATGCCTTCACACAGGCAGGCAGCATACCGGCCTGCACACGGTCTATGCACATGATGCACTTGACCATGCGGCCGCTCTTCTCGTCACGACGGGGGATGTTGTAGGGACAACTCTTGCGGACATACTCGAAATCATCCTTGGAAAGCTTGGCGGATTTTTCGGTGAAGATAACGGCACCGGTTGCTTCGTCCTGAATGACGGCACCTTCGATCAGCGTGTCTGCCGCTCCCTGACAGGGAGGATTCAGACAGTGACGGCACTGGTCGGGGAAGAAGTACCACTCTACCTTGTCGCCGATCAGGTGTTCGCTGAAGCGCACAAGTTTGTAGTTGTTCGGATTCAGGTCCGGGGGATTCTGGTGGGTGCCCGTCTGAAAGGTCTTGTTGGCGGGCAGTTCATACCATTCCTTGCAGGCCAGCTGGCAACCCCTGCAGGCCGTGCATCGAGTCGTATCTATCAGGAATGTCTTTGACATAGCATTCTCCATGACGGCTGTTACCGGGCAAGCTCGGTAAGCTTGTCGGCCTTGTGAACGTTCACGCAGCAGGCCTTGGTTTCCGGTATGGTGGTGTTGGGGTCACCCACCGAAGGCGTGAGCCTGTTGGTGGAGTCACCGCATCCGGGGGTTGTCCAGCCGAAGCAGAACGGCATGCCCACAAGATGCACGGTTTTTCCCTGAACCTGCAGCGGACGCATGCGCACGGTGACCATGGCAATGGCTTCCACCCGGCCGCGCGCGCTTTCCAGAATGACGCCGTCGCCGTTTGCTATGCCCTTTTCCTTGGCCAGCTCATGGCTCATTTCCACATACAGCTGCGGTTCCGCTTCCAGCAGGTTGGGAACGTTGCGGGTTTCACCGCCGCCGCACCAGTGCTCGGTAAGGCTGTAGGTTGTCAGCACGATGGGGAATCTGGGATCGGCGGGAGCCGCCAGCACATCCATATCGCTGGAAACGAACTTGTAGACCGGGCTGCTCAACTGCTTGGAGAAGGGATGCGATGCAATGGGGGTTTCCGCAGGCTCATAGTGCTCAGCGAAAGGTCCGTCCATGCGACCGGGGCCATACAACTGGCCGAGACCGGCGGGAGCCATGATGAAAGGCAGCGTTCCCTTGTCGGAAGCAAGAGGCGGCGCGCCGCCATCGGGCACATCGCCCACCCACTGCTTGCCGTCCCACATAATTACGGTGCGGTCTGGATCATAGGGCTTGCCGTTCACATCAACCGAGGCTCTGTTGTACAGAATGCGGCGGTTGGAAGGCCATGCCCACGACCAGTTGGGATAGAGGCCGATCTTGGCCTGCAGCGGCGTCTGCGAGGCATCGCGGCGCTTGCTGAGGTTGCCGTACTCTTCCGTAAAGCTGCCGGTGTATACCCAGCACAGCGAAGAGGTGGAGCCATCGTCCTTCAGCGCGGTGAACGAGGGAACAAGCTGGCCCTTGCGATACTTCTTGCCGCCCACCACGGAGTCGCGCCAGAAGTAGCCGTTGATGCGCTTGGTCCATTCTTCGGCATCATACTTTTCCGGCCAGTTGAGGCTGAGCAGGGTTTCCGGCAGGGTTCCGCCTTCCGCCTTGTACAGCTCGCGCACCTTGTTGATCATGGGAACAAAGAAATCGCCGAAGTTGCGGGCCTCGCCCATGGGCTCGACACACTTGTTGTGCCAGACCACCCAGCGGCCGGAGTTGGTTACCGTGCCGGGCTTTTCCACGCGGTGGGCAGAAGGCAGGAGGAAGATCTCCGTCTTCACCTTGGAGGGGTCAGATCCCTTTCTTTGCCAGTTTTCCGAGGTTTCGGAATGGTGCAGGTCCATCACGACCAACCAGTCCAGCGTATCAAGCGCCTTGCGCACCTTGTTGGTGTTCGGCAGGCTGTTTGCGGGGTTTACACCCACAATGAAGCCGCCGCGCAACTGGTTCTTGTACATGCGGTCGAACATGAAGAGGTAGGAATGGTCCATACCCTTGTCGAGTTTGGGCAGCAGTTCATAGCAGAACCCGTTATCCGGAGTCGCTCTGTCGCCGAACCATGCCTTGAGAAGGCTGGTGAAGTACTTGGGCTTATGCTGCCACCAGTTGACGCTGTTCGGGCTCTTGGCTGAGGGCGTGTTGGCCTTGTTGTAATCGTAATAAGTCTGCCAGTCGGCCATGGGCATGGACATGTAGCCCGGAACCACGTGATACAGCAGCGCGATATCCGTGGAGCCCTGCACGTTGGGTTCGCCACGCAGTGCGTTGATGCCACCGCCGGAGCGGCCTACGTTGCCGAGAAGCAGCTGCAGAATACCGGCGGTACGGATGTTCTGTACCCCGACGGTATGCTGGGTCCAGCCGAGCGCATAGAGAATGGTGCCGGCCTTCTTCGGGTCGCCCGATGCGGCAAAATGGTCGTATACGCGAAGCAGCTTTTCCTTGGGCACACCGGTTACGGACGAAACATCATCCACGGTGTAGCGGGCATAGTGCTTGCGCAGCAGGTTGAAGACGCAACGGGGATTCTTGAGCGTTTCATCACGCTTGATGTAGCCCTTGGCATCTTCTTCAAACGCCCACTTGGTGCGGTCGTACGTGCGCGTCTTGGGATCGTAGCCGCTGAACAGACCATCGTTGAAGGAATAGTCCTCGCCCACGATAAGAGCGGCGTTGGTGTAATTGAGCACGTACTCCTTGAAGTACTTCTCATTCTCCAGCACGTAGTTGATGAGGCCGCCCATGAAGGCGATGTCCGTGCCGGAACGCAGCGGAACATGGAAGTCGCACCGTGCCGAGGTGCGGGAGAACTTGGGGTCCACATGCATGACCACGGCGCCGCGGTCCTTGGCGCGCAGTACCCACTTGAAGGAAATGGGATGGTGCTCGGCTGCGTTGCTGCCCATGATGAGAATGACATCGGCGTTCTGGATATCTATCCAGTGGTTGGTCATGGCACCGCGACCAAACGATTCAGCCAGAGACGATACCGTGGAGCTGTGACAGACGCGGGCCTGATGATCAAAATGCACAATACCAAGACCGCGCACCGCCTGATGAATGACGGAGCATTCCTCGTTGGAGGCATGCGAAGTGCCCATATGGAACAGAGATTCCACGCGGTTCACGGTCTGGCCTTTTGCATTCTTGAGGATCATGTCGCGATCTCGGGTTTCCTTGACGCGTCGGGCTATCTTTTCCAGCATCCAGCCCCAGTCCTTCTCTTCCCACTTGTCGCTGTAAGGCGCACGGTATTTGGGCTTGAGAAGCCTGTGATGGTTGTTGGACATGGACGTCAGCGCGGCACCCTTGGCGCACAGTGCACCTTCGTTTACCGGAAAATCAGGATCGCCTTCCGTGTTCAGCAGTTTGCCGTCACGAACGTGGGCGATGATGTTGCAGCTTACGGAACAGAACGGGCATACGGTCAGGATTTCCTTTGCCCCTTCTATCTTCAGCTTTGCGCTGTACGCCTTTGCCTCTGCCAGATTGACTCCCAGACGTCCCAGTGAAAGGCATGCCACCCCGACACCGGTCATTTTCAGGAATCCTCGCCGTGTGCATTGCATGCTGCGGCCTCCTGTAGGCTTGATGGTGAACGGCACTCCGCCCATCGGAATGCCACTACCCTCAAACGGTGCCATGCCTGTCAATTTAGAGTCAATAAAATCTAACTAAATCAAATTGTTACAGATAACACGACTACGGACGCACCTCTCCTGTCGTCGTATGGCGCGACGTGGAATCAGCCGTTACCGCTGCCGGGATTACGCACACCCGGAGGCGGTTTGCGGAATGGCAATTCCCGCGGCGACCAGTATTGCTGCAGGCAGGCGAAATGTTCCTGTGCCGATTCAAACGCATATTGCTCAACCTCTGATTCCCAGTTTCTGTATGCAGCAATGTAGCGAAGGCCATCCTTGCTCAGTTTGCTGCCTGTGCGTTTGCCTTCCGTTTCTTCCAGAAGGCGCTTGCCGAGCAGATCTTCCGTTGCCCGTATCTTGCCCCAGGCTGCCCGGTACGACATGCCAAGCGCTTTGGCTGCCGCAGTAATGGACCGCATGTATTCTAGGTATTCAAGCAACTGAACCCGACCGTGCCCGGCCAGAACACCTTTGTTGTTCTGCAGCCACAAGTGGATTCGCAACGTGGGGCAATTTGATGAACGCATGGAGACCTCCCTGCTGTACCGCCGCGCCGACTCCCCGGAACCACCCGGATTCGGCACGCACGCTCCTGTACGTTATGCATAGGGACATACAGGGGGAGACAACAGCCATGGCCACTTACCCTCGTTTCTGCACAAAAAATTTAAAACAATAAATACAGTATATTATAAAAACAAAACCCTGTCGATTTTAGATATGTATTTTAAAACATATCTATTGATGTGTAAAAAGACATGATGCTTCGCACACCATGCACGGCAGCGCCATGGTTTGGCACTGCGCCTGATTCTGAGTGGGGAGGGGCTGCGGCAGGGCACGCAGCCCCTCCCTTTCAGATCAGGTTCCTATGGGGTTTTCTTGTCTCAGCTTCTTTCAACCCCGTCCTTGGCAGTCGCAAGCGTATTACGCACAGAGGCGAAAAGCTGCTTGCGGCTTCTGGGGGAGGCCTGAGCAACGCTATGGGTGTGATAGCGTTCAGGCGCATCCGCCAGCAGGTAGATGACGGTCACATCGTCCGGGTTGGCAAGCATGGCGTTGGGATGAGTCTTTTTGATCTTCTCCAAACGCTTCTGCGCAAGTGCGAGCATGTCCTCGCGGTCACCAAAGTTCATGGTGCCGGTGGGGCAAACCTTCACACAGGCAGGCAACATGCCGGCCTGAACGCGGTCTATGCACATGACACACTTGGCCATACGGCCGGTCTTCTCGTCACGACGGGGGATGTCGTAGGGACAGGACTCACGAATGTACTCGAAATCATCCTTGGAAATCTGAGCGGATTTCTCGGTGAAGATAACGGCACCCGTGGCTTCGTCCTGAATGACAACGCCTTCCAGCACGGTATCCGCGGCCCCCTGGCAGGGAGGATACACACAGTGGCGGCACTGATCAGGGAAGAAATACCACTCTACCCTGTCGCCGATCATGTGTTCGCTGAAACGGACCAATTTATAGTTGTAGGCATTCAGATCCGGCGGATTCTGATGCGTTCCGAGCTGCTTGGTCTTGTTGGCCGGAAGCTCGAACCACTCCTTGCAGGCCAGCTGGCAACCCCGGCAGGCCGTGCACCGTGTCGTGTCTATGAAAAAGGACTTTGACATGATCATGCTCCTTGACGAATTCCCTTAACGGGACCGCCTATTGTGCGATCTCAGTGAGCTTGTCGGCTTTGCGGACATTGACGCAGCAGGCCTTGTACTCCGGAATGGAGGTGTTGGGGTCACCTACCGAGGGAGTAAGACGGTTGGTCGAGTCGCCGGTACCGGGGGTCGTCCAGCCGAAGCAGAACGGCATACCCACAAGGTGGACAGTTTTGCCTTCAACCTGGAACGGACGGATACGTACCGTTACCATGGCAATGGCTTCCACTCTGCCACGCGCACTTTCGATGATCACGCCATCGCCGTTGGCGATGCCTTTTTCCTTGGCCAGTTCAGGGCTCATTTCCACATAGAGCTGCGGTTCGGTTTCCAGAAGGTTGGGAACGTTTCTGGTTTCGCCGCCGCCGCACCAGTGTTCGGTGAGGCTGTAGGTTGTCAGCACGATGGGGAAGTTCGGGTCAGCAGGCTTGGCAAGAATATCCATGTCACTGGTAACGAACTTGTAGACCGGGCTGTGCAACTGTTTGGAGAAGGGATGCGATGCAATGGGGGTTTCCACCGGCTCATAGTGCTCGGAGAAGGGACCATCCAGACGGCCGGGGCCGAACAGCTGGCCAAACCCGTTCTTGCTCATGATGAAGGGCAGCTTGCCCTTGCCGGTAGCCATAGGCGGCCATCCGCCGTCCGGCACGTCGCCCACCCACTTGGCGCCATCCCACTCGATAACGGCCTTGGCCGGATTCCACGGCTTGCCGTTGAGGTCGACGGAGGCACGGTTGTAGAGAATGCGGCGGTTGACCGGCCAGCACCATGCCCAGTTGGGATAGAGGCCGATCTTTTCCTGCATGGGAGTCTGCGCAGGGTCACGGCGCTTGGACTTGTTGCCGTCTTCTTCGGTAAAGCTGCCACAGTAGAGCCAGTTCAGGGAAGAAGTGGAACCGTCATCCTGCAGGGACACGAAGGAAGGTACGAGCTGGCCCTTCTTGTAGAGCTTGTCGCCGACCTTGGTGTCCTTGGTGAAGAAGCCGTTGATACGGGCAGTCCACTCTTCGGCCTTATAGGTTTCGGGCCAGTCCAGGCGGGTAATGGCATCAGCGAGCGTGCCACCTTCCTTGCGGTACATGGCCTGCAGCTTGTTCACCAGCGGAACGTAGAGTCCGCCGAAGGGACGGGCTTCGCCCTGCGGCTTGATGGCGGCATGGTGCCACACCAGCCAGCGGCCGGAGTTGGAAACCGTGCCTTCCTTTTCCACGCGGTGCGCGGAAGGCAGCAGGAACACTTCCGTCTTCACGGTCTTGGGGTCAACGCCGGGGCGGTGCCAGTTATCCGTGGTTTCAGAGTGGTGCAGGTCCATGGTGACCAGCCAGTCCAGATTATCCAGCGCCTTGCGCACCTTGTTCGTGTTGGGCACGCTGTTCATGGGGTTAAGGCCCACGATGAACCCGCCGGTAATCTCCTTCTTGTACATGCGGTCGAAGAGGAACATGTACGAATGGTCCGCGCCCTTTTCAATCTTGGGCAGCAGATCGTAGCAGAAGCCATTTTCCTTGGTGGCATAATCGCCGAACCAGGCCTTCAGCAGGCTGGCCATATACTTTGGCTTGTTCTGCCACCAGTTGGCGCTCAGAGGGTCCTTGGTGGAAGGCGTGTTGACCTTGTTGTACTCTTCGTAGCTCTGCCAGTCGGCCATGGGCTGTGCCAGATAGCCGGGGATGATGTGGTACAGCAGGGTGTGGTCGGTGGAACCCTGAACGTTAGGTTCACCACGCAGGGCGTTGATGCCGCCGCCTGCAATACCGATGTTACCCAGCAGCAGCTGCAGAATGGCTGCACTGCGGATGTTCTGCACGCCTACGGTGTGCTGCGTCCAGCCAAGGGCGTACATGATGGTACCGGCCTTGTCGGGCTTGCCCGTAGCTGCGAAGTTTTCATAGACCTTGAGCAGGTTTTCCTTGGTCACGCCGGTGACGGAGGAAACCTTGTCAATGGAGTAACGGGAATAGTGCTTCTTCATGAGATTGAAGACACAACGGGGGTGCTTGAGCGTAACGTCACGCTTGGGCACGCCGTTTTCATCCTTCTCGAAGTCCCACTTCTTCAGGTCGTACGCGCGCTTCTGCTCATCGTACCCGCTGAAGAGGCCGTCCTTGAAGCCGTAGCCTTCGCCCACAATGGTGGCGGCGTTGGTGTAGTTGAGCACGTACTCCTTGAAATACTTGCCCTTCTCAAGAACATAGTTGATCAAACCCGCCATGAACGCGATGTCCGTACCGGAACGAAGCGGCACATGGAAATCGGAACGAGCGGAAGTTCTCGAGAATTTGGGGTCCACGTGCATTACCACGGCCCCGTTGTCTTTAGCCTTGAGTACCCATTTGAATGAAATGGGGTGATGCTCGGCAGCGTTACTGCCTATGATGAGGATGGCATCGGCATTCTTGATGTCGATCCAGTGGTTGGTCATCGCACCGCGTCCGAACGACTCTCCCAGAGCCGCTACAGTTGCGCTGTGTCAGATCCGTGCCTGGTGGTCCATATGGACAACACCCAGGCCGCGCATGGCTTGATGGATAAGGGCGCACTCTTCGTTGTCCGCATGGGAGGTACCCAGATGGAACACGGACTCGAGACGGTTGACAGTCTGCCCCTTTGCGTTGGTGAGAATGATCTCTTTATCGCGGGTTTCCTTGATGCGGCGCGCAATGCGTTCCAGCATCCAATCCCAGTCCTTTTCTTCCCACTTGTCGCTGTAAGGCGCGCGATACACGGGCTTGAGCAGACGGTGGTGGTTCTTGGACATGGAGGTAAGCGCGGCACCCTTGGCACACAGCGCCCCCTGGTTAACGGGGAAATCCGGATCACCTTCCGTGCTGATCAGTTCACCGTCGCGCACGTGCGCGATCATGTTACAACTGACGGAACAGAACGGACAGATCGTAATGATCTCCTTTGCCCCTTCAATCTTCAGCTTGGTGGCATATGCCTTAGCTTCCGACAGATTGAATCCTAACTGACCCAGCGAGAGGCAGGCGACACCTGCGCCGGTCAGTTTAAGAAATCCTCGCCGCGAGCAATTCATGCGTCGGCCTCCTGTAGGTTGAGGTACACGGCGCCTCCACCACGGAGACACCCCACCCAGCTACGGTGTCACGTCTATAGATTTATGGCAATATTATTTAATAATTCAAACATGTTAACGTTAGCATGTTTATGGGCGCACCAATCCTGTAAAGGGGTACTGGGCGGGTTAGGCTTCCGCCTCCGCTTCTGCCTCCGCTCCAGCCTCTGGAACCCCGTCGCAGGGGGCCTCACTGACAGAGCGGGCAGAACGGGCAGACAGCGCTGCCTCAGGCGGTTTTCGTGAAGGGAGTTCGCGCACAGACCAGTATTGCGCAGGGGTGTAGTCCATGTGTTTCTTGGCAGACTGCAGGGCAAAGGCTTCCACCTCTTCCAGCCACTTGCGGTAGCTTGCGATAAGCAGCTTGGCTGCCTCGCTCAGCTGGCCACCGCCACGTTTGCCGTCGGGCTGTTCCACAAGCTGGAACCCCAGAGCCTCTTCAGTGGTCTTTATCTTGCCCCAGGCGGCACGGTAGGACATGCCCAGAGCCTTAGCCGCCGCGTTCAGCGAACCGGTATATTCAATATACTCCAGCAGCTGCAGCCTGCCCTGACCGAAAAAGACGCCTTTATCGGTTTCAAGCCAAAGGTGCAGTCGCATGGTGGGTCTGCTTGCGGGACACATGACCGGCTCCTCGTTGCGTTACATCGTGCGGGAGAGAACGACATTCACCCTTTCGGCTGGCTGTCGGTGAAGACACATGATCTTCACAGTTTCTCTATAGGGTGCTCGTCCATGCAGGGAAACACAAAAGCTCTTATTGCCAGTTTGACACAAAAACTTTTCAATCCCTCATTTTCCGCGCCCCCTGCGCTACCATGGCGGCATGGCAGCATTTTGCGTTAAAGCAAGCATAAGCCAAAACGCTCATTTGTCATGACAGCATAGCAGAATGGAGACATTATGTCACACAAGACATAAACTTTCATCCGGAGGGATACCATGGCGATCCTGCAGAACAGTGAAAGGAAGAAACAGCACGCAAAGGCCCAGTTGCCCTGCAACGGTCTGGGCCTCGACATGTCTGCGGTAGTGGACAAGGCTGCGGGCATGCGCCTGAAAAAGGCTACGCGCCCTGAAGGGATTACGGCACCGGCCCTGCACCGGCAGCAAAGCAAAACCTGCTAGCGGGTTCTGTTTCCGGGACCAACACCGGCTACCAGATACGGTTACAGCGAGATCCAGTAGCCGCCCATTCTCCAGCGCGGCCGCACAATGGTGAAAGGCCGGGGCCGGGTTGTCTGCGCAAACCGGTACCGGGGCGTTGCCCACGGTTCCTGCGCCATGGCCTTCAGGCGAGCCACACGCTCGTCTGTCACCGGATGAGAGCGCAACAGCGAAGGTTCCTGCTCGCGCCTTCCCGGAAAGAACAGCCTGTCGAACAGGCTCCCCTGCTGATATTCGATTCTGGCAAGCGCCTTGGCCAATCCCAGAGGATCGCCTGTCAGCCGCGCCGCAGATGCGTCCGCATCAAATTCGCGGGTTCTCGAAAGCGCCAGTTGCAGAAGCATGCTCACACCCGGCGCTCCCAGCAGCACAAAGACAAGTCCCCACGAAATGGTTATCTCTCCGAGCAGCAGCAACGGCAGATTTATAATAAGCAAAATCTTGCCGATGGTGGAGAACACGCCTGTGATGCGCGAGAAGATATCCGCCAATGTCATGGCCTGAATATCCTCGTGCAGAATGTGGCTTATTTCGTGCGCAACCACACCTGTCAGTTCATCCAGCTCCAGCCGGTTCAAAAGCCCTGACGTAACGGCAATGACCGCATCTTCCCTGCCGCCCACGGCAAATGCGTTCATGACCTGCGAGGGAATCAGAAACAAACGGGGAGCGCGGCTAAGTCCTGCGCGGGCAGCCATGTCGGACACCACCTCGTGCAGGACGGGGATTTCCGATGCGTGCAGGGGCCGCGCACGGTACATGCGCATAAGCATGGCCGGAGACATGCGGGGAGCAAACAGCGCAAGGGCAAGCGCCAGAATCAGCGCCCACGCCGCACCGGCTGTACCGCTCAGCACCCAGCCGGCAAGACCGGAAAGGGAAGCGATTGCCACAAGAAGAAGCAGAGTCTGCCCGCGATTGGTCCTGCGGGCCAGAGCGTGTTGTAATCCTGTCATCATGCACCTGCCTGATCATGTTCAATATCTTCCTGTGCTCCCTGAAAACAGCATGGAACACAGGCACGCCATCCATACATAATCACGCGCAAGCCCAATGCAAATGACCGGAACATCCCGCGAACAGAGATTCGTTTGCACAAACACGATTCTTCTTTGACTTTTCCGCTCCAAACTGGGAGAATTTAAATAATTATCTGTTAGAGTGGGTGCTGACCGGTTGACTATTCTGCAAAAAAGCCTCATTTGAGCGCTCCTCAAGTCATCATCGGTCCTTTCTTTACCGATCAGCAACAAACAATCCGACATCATGAATCGAGACTACACGTATTCCATTCCATGGAACCTGCTGCTCATTACGCTTGGTTCCTGCATCTACGCCGTGAGCATCAAATCCATTGCCACGGTGCACGGCTTCATTCCCGGCGGCATCTTCGGCCTTGGTGCCCTTGTCTATTACAAGACCCACCTTATGGACCCTGCCACATGGTACTTCCTGCTGAACATTCCGCTGTTCGCCATGGGCTGGTTCAAGGTCAGCAAACGGTTCTGTCTGTACAGCCTGTATGCCATGTGTCTTTCCACCGTGGCCTACAAGGTGCTGAACGTTCCCATACATATTGAAAACGAATTTTACGCCACCGTGGCAAGCGGCGTGCTTTCCGGCCTTGGCAGCGGGCTCATTCTGCGTTCGCTGGGTTCCGGGGGCGGCATGGATATCGTAGCCATAATGCTGAACCAGAAATACAATGTGGGCGTGGGCAAAACCTTCTTCGCCTTCAACCTGTTTCTGTTCTCGCTCTCGCTCTCTATTCTGAAGACAGACCTTGTGGTGGCATCCATCATCAACGTATTCATCGCCGCCACCACCATGGACTCCGTGCTTTCGCTCTTCAACCAGCGCAAGGTGGTGTTCATCATCTCCGACAAGGCCAAGGAGATTGCCAACGAGATCATGACCAATCTGCAGCGCAGCGGCACATTTCTCGAAGGCAAGGGAGCCTACACAGGGCAGAACCGTGATGTGCTGATGACCGTAATCAACAATATCCAGCTGAAAAAGCTGGAAGAGATTACCTTCACTTGCGACCCCAACGCCTTCTTCATTGTGGAAAACACCTTCTCCGTTCTGGGGCAGGGATTCTCACGAAGAAAAGTCTATTAGACGCAAAAAAGGGCGGGAATTATCCCGCCCTTTCAGTTTGATGACACACCCTCGCTTTCAGTAAAACCACATTCCCGTTAAGCCGAAACCGGGGTTCAATAAACGGATTTTCATCGCTTATACGAGGTGCAGGAACGTTAGGTTCCTGCCCTGCGGAGACACAAAAGCAAAAATGCCTTTGTCTGCAATATGAAAGGGCGGGATTTCTCCCGCCCTTTCTTTTGGTCTTCTATTCGCCGTTGTCCTTCGGCATTATCCACTGCATCAGCAGCTTCAATTCTTCTTCCGAAAGATCAAACTGTGTTCGGTTGCACAGGTCCTTCACGTTTCGCATGAACGCCTTGGCAACGTCCTTCATGTTCACCCCATCCTGCTCGGAAAGCGGATAGCCACCGCGGGTGATACCCACCAGCACGAAGTTCACATGGGCGCGCCCGACGGGAATGCCCCGCTCCACGCACTTGTCGCGCACGCTGCGCGAGGTATTGGTCAGGAAGAAGCCGTTCGCGTTCACCTCTTCCACTATCAGGCCGAGCAATTGTTTATAATGCTCCGGCATGAGCAGAGGCACGTCGGTCAGCCTGTGCACCCGCACCGCAAATTCATACAGATCGGGATAGGCATCACGGAACTCGGTACGCGCCGAGGTCTCTTCCGGCTCTTCATGGCGGGCAGGATCAAACACATAGCCGGGCACCACGTTGGATACTTCCAGCCTGTCGAGTTCCAGCGCTTCCAGAAAATCGCGGAAACGGCCGTAGCCGAACCAGTCCTGCCCCGCTTCCAGTTCCTTCTGCAACGAGTGGGAAAGCTGTGCCAGCGGCACGGGCGTGGCGGAGTCTCCCACCATGCGCTTCACGATCTGGGCGCCGCGCTCCATGTGGGTTCTGTCGGACCTGAGGGGCCGAACCACCTTGGCGGACGGCTGCATGGGGCCGGTGGCCTGATAATCGTCCAGAGGACGCTGTTCCTCGAAGGGACGTTCGTCCAGCGCCTGCTGCACGAACCAGTCTTCGCGGATACGCCACGAGCTGGCAGCCGTGTAGGCCGGAGCCGCATAGCCGACGGAAAGCACCAGCGTGCGGCGGGCATGCTCCTGCAGACGAATCAGCAGGGGGGTAAAGTCCGCATCACCCGAAAGGATGATGAACTCGTCGAACATGGTCTTGTGATTCAGGGTGTCCATGGCATCCATGACGAGATGGATATCGGCGCTGGTCTTGCCCTGGTTCGTGAGCGGCGGACAGTCAATAACGTTGAACGCCGCACGGATGAAAAACGGTCTGTACTGGTGATAGCAATGAGGATTCAGATAGCAACACCGCTTGAGAATGCGCCTGCGCACACCATCACCGTACAGCATACGCACGGCGTGGGTTTCAAGCCAGCGCAGCCAGCGCTGGGGGTTGGTCGCAAAAGCGCGGGCCGCTGCGGGGGCCAGCTCGTCAAGACGGGTAAAAATGTTATCAAAATCTACAAATAACGCGGAATAGACCTCATCAAAATTACTGCTGATACGGGATTGTCTTCTTTCCAACATACCTTTTTCCTAAGCGGTAAACTGCATACATACCCAAAACACCTTCACACTATGTCATGGAAAAAACGGCACTACCCGTTTACGCGGGCAAGCCGGTCTTTTTCCAAAAAGGAACCGGTTACAGAGTTGGGATCGGCTATAATCGCCTCCGGCGTGCCGGAAGATACGATCCTGCCGCCGTTTTCGCCTCCGCCGGGACCGAGGTCGATAACATAATCCGAAGCCATGATCACATCGGTATTATGCTCGATCACGACAACCGTCGCGCCCCTGTCCACAAGCTGATGCAACACGCGGATGAGCTTGCCCACTTCGTGCATATGCAGACCGGTGGTGGGTTCATCCAGAATATACAACGTTCCCGGCAGACTACGCTTGCCGAGTTCGCGCGAAATCTTGATTCGCTGTGCCTCGCCGCCGGAAAGCGTGGTGGCGGGCTGCCCGAGCCGGAGATACTCCAGCCCCACATCTTCCAATACAGCAAGACGGCGTTCCAGAACAGGATAATTTTCAAAGAACACTTTAGCTTGCCGCACAGTCATGTCCAGCACCTCGGCAATGTTCTTGCCTTTGTACCGCACCTCAAGCGTCTCGTGATTGTAGCGCTTGCCCTTGCAGACATCGCAGGTCACGTAGACATCGGGCAGAAAGTGCATTTCCACCCTGATCTGCCCGTCGCCGCCGCAGGCTTCGCACCGGCCGCCGCGCACGTTGAAGCTGAAACGCCCGGGCTTGTAGCCACGCTTCTTCGCATCGGGCGACAGGGCAAAAATATTCCGTATCTCGTCAAAGACCTTGGTGTAGGTCGCCGGGTTTGAACGCGGCGTACGCCCGATGGGGGTTTGGTCAATGGCGACAATTCTCTCAATGTGTTCAAGGCCTTCAATACCCTGAATCTGCCCGGGGCTGTCAACCTTGATGGATTGATGCAGGGCAATGTGCTTATAGAGCGAATCCACCACCAGCGAGCTTTTGCCGGAACCGGAAGGACCGGTCACGCAGGTAAGCGCCCCAAGGGGAAAACGCACGTCCACATTCTGCAGGTTGTTGGTGGTCACGCCTTTCAGGGTCAGAGCCTTATCCCCTTCCCTGCGCGCTTCGGGCAGCTCGATAACCATTTCACCGCGCAGATACTTGGCCGTGAGCGATTCGGAATGCGCCAGCAGTTCGTTTACCGGTCCGTTGAACATGATGTCGCCGCCGAGCATGCCCGAGCCGGGACCAAGCTCGATAACGGTATCGGCCTCGCGGATGGTAGCCTCGTCATGCTCAACCACCAGCACGGTATTACCGCGCCGCTGCAGGCTGCGCAGCGTATTGATGAGCCGTTCGTTGTCCTTGGGGTGCAGGCCGATGGAAGGTTCGTCCAGAACGTAGGTTACGCCCACCAGACCGGAGCCGAGCTGCGAGGCAAGGCGGATTCGCTGCGCCTCACCGCCGGACAGCGTGGACATGTTGCGGCCAAGGGAAATGTAATCGAGTCCCACGTTCACCATGAAACCGAGACGATGCGTAAGTTCCTTCATCAGCGGCTCGGCAATGATGCCCAGCGACTTGTCGAAGGTGCGTCCCTGCAGCCATTCCAGCGCGCGCCCCACGGAAAGGGAACAAAAATCAAAGATGGAAAGATCGTCCACGCGCACGGCAAGGGATTCGTCCTTGAGGCGTGCGCCGTTGCATTTGGGACAGGGCTTGCTCTGCCGGAAACGGGACAATTCATCGCGCCATGTCTGGCCGAATTCCATGCCGCGTTCCAGAATGGAGGTCACGCCCTCCCAGTCCGTCTTTCTGTCGCCGAAGAACAAGGCATTCCACGCCTTTTCAGAATATTCTCTGAACGGCGTGGACAGGGTAAATCCATATTCCTTGCCCAAAGCCTTCAGACCGGCCTCGTAGCGCCCCATGACCTTGGGATTCTTCCACGGCAGCAGGCCGCCATCCGCAAGGGAAAGTCCCTTGTTGGGCACCAGCAGGTTGGGCTCGAAGTAGTCGATGGCACCAAGGCCGTAACAACGCGGGCAGGCCCCCTGCGGGCTGTTGAAAGAGAACAGCTGCGGAGACAGCTTGGGCAGGCTGATCTTGCAGGTGGGGCACACGGATTCCGTGGAATGGATGGTTTCCTCGCCGCCCACAACGGATACGATAAGGCGGCCTTCTCCATACTTAAGGGCAAGCTCCACCGAATCCGCCAGACGGCCGCGCAGGCCTTCCTTCATGACAAGGCGGTCGATGACCAGCTCGATATTGTGCTTCTTGTTCTTCTCCAGCGCGGGCACGTCATCAATGGTCAGCACGTCGCCGTTTACCCGCACACGCACAAAGCCTTCCGCCTTCAACTTCTTGAAGCGGTCGGCATGGGTGCCCTTCTGATGCTCCACAAGCGGAGACAGCACCATGAACTTGGTGCCTTCCGGCAGGGCGAGGATGTCGGCAATGATCTCGTCCGCAGCACGGGCGGCAATGGGCTTGCCGCATTCAGGGCAATACATGGTGCCGAGGCGGGCATAGAATACACGCAGAAAGTCGTAAATTTCCGTCACCGTGCCCACCGTGGAACGCGGGTTGCGGGACGAAGCCTGCTGCTCCAGCGAAATGGCGGGAGAAAGCCCCTCGATCTTGTCCACTTCCGGCTTGTCCATCTGCGGCAGGAACTGGCGTGCATACGCAGAAAGCGATTCCACATAGCGGCGCTGCCCTTCGGCATAGACTATGTCGAACGCCAGCGTGGACTTGCCCGACCCCGAGGGGCCGCACACCACGACCAGTTCGTCGCGGGGGATATCCAGAGTGAGATCTTTGAGGTTGTGCTGCCTTGCGCCTTCTATATGGATACAATTCTTTTGCGTCATATGCTGGAAATGCCCGTAGGGTCTTCGGATGTATGGATGATATGCGGATTTTCACAATCAGGAATTACTATCATTCCTGCTCGCTCCCGCTGAGGGCATAGCATAAGACCTGTGACAGATTGTGCAACCCCTTGCACGCAAGGTTCGCAAAAAATGTCGGCAAAGGTAAACCGGCACAGGAGTAACCGGAAAGGGGAACCGGCGTTGGACCGTTCCCCCTGTCGTATGCCTTACATGAGAATTCGCGCCAGAATGGGAGCGAACACCAGAGCGGGAAGCATGTTGGTCAGCGGAATGCGTCGCAGCTCCATCAGATTGATGCTGATGCCGATAATGAGCGCGCCGCCGGTGGCAACAAGCTCCGTCATCATGGCTTCAGTCAGAATGGGTTGCAGCACCGTGGCAAACACGGTCAGGCTGGCCTGATAAATGAAAACCGGAATCGCGGAAAAGATAACGCCCACACCATAGCTGGCGGCAAATGCGACCGAGGCAAAGCCGTCCAGAATGGACTTGGTGAACAGGATGGTGTGGTCACCACGCAGACCTTCGTCGAACGAGCCGAGAATGGCCATGGCACCGATGCAGAACAACACGGAAGAGGAAACAAACCCTTCCGTGAAGCGTTCATTCCCGCTACGCATGCGCTTCTTCATCCAGTCGCCCAGAGCGGTCAGCCGGTCCTCAAGCTTGAGCAACTCACCGGTAATGGCCCCAAGCAGGATACTGAAAACAAGCACAAGGGGGTTCTGCGTCTTCAGGCCCATCTGCAGCCCTATGATAAGGGTGCACAGTCCCAGCCCGGTGAACACGATTGCCCGCATGCGATCCGGCAGTCGTCCGCCCAGAACAAGGCCGACCACGCCACCCACAACAATACACACGACGTTGAAAACGGAACCAAGCGGGAAAACCATGCTACGTACTCCCATGAAACGGTTGCAGCCGAAGAGGAATGAGGTATCCTACCCCGCATTGGATGTTAAGCATTTTGTTTACAGGAGGCACGATGAAATCTCTGACCCCCAACCTTATGGTAGGCAATGTCGCCCGTTCGCTGGCATTCTACTGCGACACGCTGGGATTCACCTTCGAGATGGGCGTGGCCGAAGAAGGCGGCCCCATTGCCACCAGCCGGAAAGATGAACAACACTTCATCTATGCCATGGTCCGCAATGGCGGTGCCTGCCTCATGCTTCTTGAAGAACAGGCCTTCGTTCACGACCTGCCAGCCTTTGCACGCAGGAAACCCGGAGCCAGCGTCACCTTCTATCTGGAAGTGGAAAACGTGAACACCCTGCATGACGCACTTACCGGCAAGGTACCCGAGGTGAAGCCCCTGTGCGACATGTGGTACGGCATGCGGGAATGGTACATTGCAGACCCCGACGGCTATGTACTCTGCCTTGCCCACCCCCTGCGCGTCTGAACCACATTTATCTGGACACGCAATTATTTGGGCTCCCGTTTATCTGGACACTCGATTATTTGGGCCTCGGCTATCTGGGTACTCGACAACCGATGCTCCCCCATTCCCTGCTCCCCGCATTGCGGTGACAGGCGAAAACGCCCCACTACGTTGGCGGCAGCTTCCTTATGAGTCGAGCTTGTTGACAACCGCACAGTAATTACACTATAAAACGCTTCCTCACACGCCGGGGTGGTGGAATTGGTAGACGCAGCGGACTCAAAATCCGCCGCCCGCAAGGGCTTGCGAGTTCGAGTCTCGCCCTCGGTACCACGAATCAAAACAACGGGTTATCCGCTTCAAACAGAACGCGGAGAAGCCCGTTGTTTTTTTGTATCACACGACTTTGTGCCAGCCTTGTGCCATAGCGTTCCAACTGAAGCCTCCACTTTAGCGAGTCAGCGGCATGCGATCAGTGCGCCCAACCAAGGGGCGGGCGCATCCAATCAGGGGGGCGCTCTCCCTCTTTCCCCCCTCCCCCCTCTCCTCAAGGAAACCGCGCAATCTCTAAAGGGCGGCACCATGCCCCACGGGTCCTCCCGGCGACCTGAATTGACAGGGGTCGGTTTCAGCACATGGTTTTCGCGGGTTGGGGTGGCGAAAAAATTTGAAAATTTGAAAATCGTGCAGATTTCTGGCGTGTTGCGTGCAGTTTTGTCCATGCTGGCGTGTGGCAATGAGGTTTTTCCTAATCCTGTGCAT
>JBKEAK010000320.1:0-1827 GCA_047972125.1 Halodesulfovibrio sp. | reverse complement strand
TGTGAAGGGGGCTTTGTCAGCCTTCCAGACAGCACGCATCGACCGGACACGAGAGGTTGTTGCCCGGTCAACTGCTGCCGGAGAACGCTATCATGATCCAAGGCTGGCAACAGCCGATGGTGCCGACGCCTGCATGCAAGAGCAGTGGAGCAGTGCTGCACGAAGCGCGCAGTTTGAGTGGCTATATTCTTACGACGTGAAGAATATAGAAGCATAGATTAATTATCTGTAAAATATAATATTTCTAGATTTTTATCATCAAGGGGCCGTTGCTCGCGCTGCAGAGATTAAACTTTACATTTGTTGTATTTAACTGAGTGGAGCGAGTGTCGAAAAGCCTGCAAATCCAGCGTAGCGATGTGCCCATCGGCAGAAGGGAAAGAGGCATGTGGAAGGAGGTAGCGAGTTTATGACTGTCACCATATCACCGTTTGAAACGGTCGAACCTGTCGTCCGGGCCGATGCCCTTGTCGGGGTCCGGCTTGTGCGTCAGGATGTGGACAGAATGTCGGCGTTTCTGACGGACTTCGGTTTTACGGAGCTCTGCCGAAAGGACGGCAGCATCTTTTTCCGTGGTTTCGGGTCTGCGCCCTGGTGCGTGGAAATCCGCAAGGGTGATGAGGACAGTTTCACCGGCTTTGTTCTGGCGGCAGCCGAAGCATCTGACCTTGCCCGTCTCGCAGAGACAGCGGATGCGCCGGTTGAGGACAGCCCCTTTCCCGGCGGCGGGCAGATCGTCACACTTCAGGGACCGGGTGGGTATTCCGTCTCTCTGGCACATGGCTTCGCGATTCTGGAAGAGCAGTCCGTACGCAGCCCCATCGACAGCAGCAATTCACCATTTGCCAAACGGCGGATCAATGAAGGGGTCCGCCCGCCGAGCGGCCCTTCGCCCGTTCACAAGATCGGGCATGTTGTCCTGCAGGTTACTGATTTCTCTGACAGTGTCACCTGGTTTATGCGCATGTTCGGCTTCCTGCCGTCCGATCTGCTCTGCACGCAAGGCGGGCATTTCGGGCTTGGGTTTTTGCGCCTCAACCGGGGAGAAAAACCGGCTGACCACCACACAGTGGCTCTGCTAGCAGGGCCGGAACCTGCCTTGCTGCATATTTCGACAGAGACAATTGACATTGATGCAGTCGGGCAGGGGCAGCAACACCTCCGTGCGAGGGGCTACCAGCACCATTGGGGGGTCGGGCGGCATTGCCTCGGCAGCCAGTTTTTTGATTACTGGAAAGACCCTGCCGGAGATGAGTGGGAACATTACGCCGATGGCGATGTGATGAACGCCGACTATCCGACCGGGATTCACCAGCTTGATCGCGGCGGCCTGTGGACATGGGGAGATGACTTGCCCCCATCACTCAAACCGCCGGGGCCTGCACCAGCCGAAGCACCCGAGGCCGTGCGAGAACTCGTCGATGCCTTGCTCAAACCACCACGGCCCTGGCTCGACTAGGCGAGCACCCGATGGCCGCAACACAACACCAACAAGACATCAAAAGACAGGAGAGGTAAAATGGTTACTTACAGACAGGCTCTGAAAAGCAGTTCAGCATTCTTCACAATCGCTTGTCTCTGGCAGGGAACAGCCTTCGCGCAGGAGCAGGAGCAGGGGAATGAGGACAGCAGCGGTGGCTCAATCTTCATGCAGGATATTGTGGTCACCGCAACGCGCCGGGAAGAACGGCTCAATACGGTCCCCGTTTCCGTAACCGCTGTTTCGGCTGCGCAGGTTGAGGCGCTGGGCGCTGAAAACGTCACAGATATCCAGTCCATCACACCAAACTTCAATGTGCAGGCGGTCGTTACCCGGCCAAATGACCC
>JBKEAK010000319.1:0-2868 GCA_047972125.1 Halodesulfovibrio sp. | reverse complement strand
CTCGCGAGGTCCTGCTGGAGGTTGCAAAGGAGTTCAAACCTAATCCTGACGAGGACGGTGGTTTTAAGTGGAGATTTGAGAGTGAAACCGCTTTCTTGGGGGTGATGGATTACTTCGGTGTAAGTGGGCAGCGGGCAACTGTTATGCCCACGAATAAATACTACAATTTGTCCTCGTTGGAGTCTTATTATCCTGTGTCTAAGATAATAGACGAGAATCGGGAATATAGTATCTGGTTGACCCGTGGGGGGGGCGACGAATATATCTATTATCAGTACGTTGAGCGTAAGGAAATGGCGGAAGGGTGGAGGAACTATAGAATTTCCTACAGGGAGGAACTGCCCCCTGAGCTTCGCCAAAAGGTGTGGAACGCCAGTTTTGATTTTGGTGGAACATATCTGGATGACTTCATTAAACGGGCGCACGCTTCGTTTACAATACGCTCGTTTTAAGTGCTAGTGAGAGGATAAAGAAGGCCCCGCGCTCTGTAAGGAGTGCGGGGCTTTGTTGTGTGTGGAGTTTGTTGTCGGTTATCCGGCAATAAGCGCGTTGATATGCCTGTTCAGGCTTACATTATGCTCGGCTGCGGCAAGTGCCAGTGCTCTGTGAGTTTCCGGTGTGGTGCGCAGGGAAATTTTGCCGGAAAATTTCTTGTGGCTGAGGGGCTCCGGAATCACTTCGCCAGCGGCCTGCATATCCTGCACGATCTCGTCGACAAGCTGCACAATGCCCGCAAGCGCCTGCGCCTGGTCTTCATCAAGCCACGAAAGGCTGGGGAACTCCGCACACAGGCCGACAAACTCTTGGTCTTCCTCAGACCAGAGAACCCGATAGGTGTAGTGCTTGCTGTTCATCGGTTGCCTCTCTGTAATTTCTCAATGGCTGCCAGCACCTGTTTCACCTGATAGGGCTTGGCCATGCCGTTCTTGTTCTGAATGTTCACTCTGGGGTCGCCTGCCCATGGCGTTTTAAACACCTTGTGGCTCGTGCCCTCCTGCCGTGGTGCGCCAAAGACATGCTCGCATACGTGCGCAAGGTCACTGAACCGGACGTTTTGCGGGGCGGTGAGCATCTGCTGGATGATCTTATCGAGTTTCGCCACGGCATTCTCCTTGGTGATATTAATAGTGATATCATAGCGAGGAGTCAAGTGCGAGCCCTTGGATGTGAGAAGCTCCACCGCACTGGCGTGGCTTTGAATGCTCTGCTACCCGCGCTGAAAATCCCCGCCGCCGGAAAAAATCGAACTCTGCAGCCCCCCGCCTTCGCGCTTTTCGATGCGTTTTTGTGCAAGTTTCAAGTGCATGCAAATGCCCCCTTAGAATAGGCAGGGCGTGGGTTCCCGGCGGGGGAGACGAATTGCACTCTGTGCAAGATATTGCAAAATATTGCAAAGAACCTGCGCCCGCACAGGCTTAATAAACAGGGCGGGAACATAGAAGGGGCGCGGGTTGCCCTGTGTTTTTCAAAAGCGCGGCGTGAGGGGAATGCCGAGAAAATCTTGTTTTAGGTAGCAGGCCAGGAACGGGAGAAAGTCGTTCTGGTATGGGCTGTTGGCGGGTAGCAGAGGGTAGCAGACGTATTGCACAGAATGGCAACGTGACCAGGGCAGGGTGTCTTTTTGGGGCGATTGCGCAAAGCATTGTATGCTTGGGTAGCAATTGGGTAGCAAAACAAGAAAAAGGGCTTACGGTTATGTCCGTAAACCCTTGATTTTCTTGGTGGGCCCAGCAGGATTTGAACCTGCGACCTGCCGGTTATGAGCCGGAGGCTCTACCAACTGAGCTATAGGCCCACTTCATTGGTAATGAGCCGATTTCAATACCGCCAAGGACTCTGTCTGTCAAGAAGTCACTTGGCAGGATCGGCACTTAGATTCAATTATTTACACAGCTTTTTGACATGGGCAATAGCGGATTTGGCAGCCTTGGCACCTTCTCCTACGGCAACACTGATCTGGAGGAATCCGCCGGTGCAGTCTCCGGCTGCGAATACTCCCTCAATGTTCGTTTTCTGCTCATTGTCTGCCACGAGAAATACGCCGCTGCGTTCCACGCCAAGGGTGTAGGCAAAATCCAGAGAGGATGCTTCGCCCATGGCGATGAACAGGCCATCCACGGCCTTGCTGGTGCCGTCGTCAAAGAGGACGGAGGAAAGACCGTTGTCTCCCTGCAGCGTGCGCACCCTGCCTTCGATGATGGGAATGCCCGCAGCCTTGAGGCGTTCCTTGAACTCTTCGGTCATGGTGAGGGGGGCACCCTGTGTGCAGACGGAAACGTGGGGAGTGTAGCTGAGCAGCTCAAGCGCCTGGTTGGCAGCGTAAATGCCTTCGCCCAGCACCATGACCGAGCGGCCGCGGTAGAAGAAACCGTCGCAGCTTACGCAGTAGGAGACGCCCTTGCCGTCATAAAAGGACAGATTGTCGATGCCGGGGCGTACGCGGGTAACACCGGTGGCGAGCACCAGTCCGCAGGCATGGTAGCTGCCCTTGTCTGTTTTGATGTGAAAGCCGCCGTAGTCGGCGTGATGCAGGCCGAGCACCCGTTCATCAATGATGCTGGCACCGAAGCGTTCTGCCTGCATTCTGCCGCGCTGCATGAGATCGCGGCCGGAGATGGTTTCGCTGAAGCCGAAGTAGTTGTCTATGTCGTAATCTCCGGCAATCTTGGGATCGCTGCCGATGATCAGAGTATCAATGCCCGCGCGGGCGGTATAGATACCGGCCGAAAGCCCTGCCGGGCCGGAGCCGATAATGGCGAGAGGTATATTGGTCATGGTGGCCTGCCTTGTGTTGAAATATATCACGCGCGTTGCGTATCGCAACGGCATATACAACTATGAGTCCTTTTGCGCAAAAGACAAGCGCAT
>JBKEAK010000318.1:0-13326 GCA_047972125.1 Halodesulfovibrio sp. | reverse complement strand
GAGCCAGTTTGATATTCCCATCAGCACCCTGTTGCTGCGCTCGCATTATCCGGCCTTCATCGCCAAGAAAAGCCTTTTCCGCATCCCCTTCGTGGGCTGGGCCTTCAGTCTGGGCAAGCATATTCCCATTGACCGCAAGAACAGCCGCAGCGCCATGAAGTCCATGGACAAGGCAGCGGAAACGGCCAGAGCGGGACGCTCCATAGTCATTTTTCCCGAAGGCACGCGCCAGATGGATACCTCTCATCTGGGTACCTTCAAGTCCGGCGGCATCATACTGGCGCTCAAGGCGGGTCTGCCCGTGGTACCCGTAGTCATGGACGGCACAGGCGAAATTCTGCCCAAGGGCCACATCACCCTGAAACGCCGCCACGTGGTGCGCGTGAAGGCCCTGCCCCCCATGGATCTTTCCGGGTACACGCTCAAGGACCGCAACCGTTTTCTCACCGACCTGCACACACTGATGAACAACGCCTATCTGGAGATGCGCGCATGCCGGATCAACAAGACTTCCTGACGCTCACCCCGCTCGGCGGGTACGGCGAAATAGGCATGAACTGCACCATCTGGTCCACGGCCACCACATCGGTGCTGGTGGATTGCGGGCTCATGTTCCCGGACGACTACCATCTCGGCATTGATGTGGTTATCCCCCAGTTCGACCATATTCTCCGCCAGAAGGAGAAGGTGCGCGGCATAGTGCTCACCCATGGGCACGAAGACCACATCGGGGCACTGCCCTGGCTCATGCCGTGGCTGCATGTGCCGATTTACGGCTCGCGTTTCACCATGGCACTGGTGGAACACAAGCTGCGCGAGGCCAACCTGCTGGACCGCTCCGAGCTGGTGGTGGTGGAACCGGGCCAACGGCTTGCCCTTGGCGACATGGTCTTCAATTTCTTCCCCGTGTGCCACTCCATCATTGAAGGCTTCGGCCTTGGCGTTGAGACCCCGGCGGGGCGCGTGGTGCACACGGGTGACTTCAAACTGGACCCCAACCCCATAGACGGGCACAGCACCGACCTTGCCGCCTTCCGCCGTTTTGCGGACGAGGGCGTGCAGCTGCTGCTTTCCGACTCCACCAACATCGAGCGCGACGGCCATTCGCTGGGTGAACGCGAGATCCGCGACACCTTTGACGGCATTTTCCGTGATGCGCCGGGCCGCGTGGTGGTCACGCTGTTCTCCAGCCACATTCAGCGCATACAGGAAGTCTTCGACATTGCTGCCAAATACGGCCGCAAGGTGGCCGTTTCCGGCCGCAGCCTGCTGAACAACATTGATATCGCCCGCGACCTCGGCTTCATGCGCGTGCCTTCCGGCGTATACATGGACCCGCAGGACATGCCCGCCCTGCCGGACAATGAAATCGTCCTGCTGGTCACCGGCTCGCAGGGTGAGCCGCTCTCCGCCCTGTCGCGCATCACGCGCGGCGAGCACCGTTCCCTCGCCATCAAGGAAGGGGACACCGTGATCATGTCGTCCCGCTTCATTCCGGGCAACGCGCGGGCCATCACCCGCCTCATCAATGACATGTACCGGCTCGGTGCAGAGGTCTATTACGAGAATTTCCGCAACATCCACGCATCGGGCCATGCCTACCGCGAAGAGCTGCGCACCATGCTGGAAACCGTGCGGCCCCGCTTCTTCGTACCTGTGCACGGCGAATACCGCCATCTGGTCAAGCACTGCCGCCTTGCCCACGAATGCGGCATTCCGCAGGATCACACCATCATTCTGGAAGACGGCGACCCCGTCACCCTGCTGCCCGAAGGCATCCGCAAGGAACCGCGCATCAATCTGGAAACCGTGCTGGTAGACGGCAAGGGCGTGGGCGATGTAGGCTCTTCCGTACTCAAGGAACGCCAGATTCTGGGCGGCGAAGGCATGGTGGTGGTCTTCCTCGTGCTCGACGAGCAGATATGGGAGATACTGCACGGGCCGGACATCGTTTCCAAGGGCTTCATCTTCGAGGCCCACTACAACCACGTGCTGGAAGATGCCAAGTGCATCGTGCTGGATATTCTGGAGAACATGAGCCCCGGTGATCTGGAAAAACTGCAGGACCGCATCCGGTCCACCCTGCGGCGCTTCTTCCGCAAGGTGCTGGAACGCGACCCCGTGGTGCTGCCTGTCATCACCATGGTGTAGAAAACCGCTGCGCCGCGCGACGCTGCCAAGGCACAATTGCCGAGGCCCTGCCGCGCAGCGAATCAGGAAAACCGGAAGAATAATGGACGGTTCCGGACCGGTACCACATACTGCCCAGCAGTTCCGCCGGTCACGGTGCCGAAACGCCGCCGCACGCTCACAACGTCCCGCAACGGAGGAGACATGCGCGTTCTCAGGGTCCGCTACAACAACACCGCTTTCTACGCCGCCTTGCGCGAGGATACCGTACTCTGCCTGAACCCCCAGCTCGGGCTGGTTGACCCCATCCCGCTTGAAGACGTTTCCATCCTCCCCGTTGTCACCCCGTCCAAAGTGGTGTGCGTGGGGCTCAACTACAGGGCGCATGCGGCAGAGCTCGGCATGCCCATCGCGGATGAGCCGGTCTATTTTCTCAAGCCCCCGTCAGCCGTCATCGGCTCCGGGCAGCCCATTCTGCTGCCTGAGGTTTCCAAGCGCGTGGATTACGAGGCGGAACTGGCCATCGTCATCGGCAAGGAGTGTCGCAGACTGCGCCCCGATCAGGTGCCGGACAGCATTTTCGGTTTCACCTGCGCCAATGACGTGACCGCACGCGACCTGCAAAAAAATGATCCATGGTTCGGCCGCTGCAAGGGTTTTGACACCTTCCTGCCCATAGGCCCGTGGATTGAGACGGATGTGAAGAATCCCGCAGACCTGACCATACGCTGCATCAAAAACGGCGAGGTCATGCAGGAAGGTCACACCTCTGACATGCTCTTCTCTCCCTACGATCTAGTGGTGCACATCTCGCACGTCATGACACTGCTGCCGGGAGACGTCATTCTCACCGGCACCCCGCCCGGTGTGGGGCCCATGAAGCCGGGTGATGAAATTCGAGTGGAAGTGGAAAACATGGGCCTGCTCATCAATCCGGTGCGCGACAGCATGGGACGCGCCGAGCAGGACGAGGTGCCGTTGCAGTAGGCGGCCTTTAAAACCAGCCGCACGCCCCTGCCTGCGCTTCTTCTCACCTGCTTTATTATCTGATGAAAATTCGCCGCCAATGCGCACAAACGCTTGCTTTTTCCCTGAAAGCGGCTTATCTACACCTGCCTTTTATACATAAAGCACACTCCGAGTTTCGTCCTTGGGTGCCTGCAAGTCGGCGTAAACACGTACCTTCTTACAGGTCGAGGGTCATGGCTCGGGGTGGAAGAAAACCCAATTACAGGAGTTACACATGTCTTACGTATCAATGAAGCAGATGCTGGAAACCGGCGTCCACTTCGGCCACCAGACCCGTCGCTGGAACCCCAAGATGCGCCCCTTCATTTTCGGCGCACGCAACGGCATCCACATCATGGACCTGCAGCAGACTGCAAAGCTGTTCCGCCGCGCTCATGACAAGGTTGCTGAAACCGTTGCCAAGGGCGGCAAGGTCATCTTCATCGGCACCAAGCGTCAGGCTCACGAAGCCGTTCGCACCGAAGCTTCCCGCGCAGACCAGTACTTCGTAACCAACCGGTGGATGGGCGGCACGCTCACCAACTTCCAGACCATCCGCAAGTCCATCGACCGCCTGAAGAAGCTGGAAGTGATGTTCGAAGACGGCACCGTAAACCGTTACCAGAAGAAGGAAATTCTGACTCTCCGTCGCGAAATGGAGAAGCTGGAACTCACCCTCGGCGGTATCAAGAACATGGAACGTCTGCCCCAGCTCGCTTTCATCGTGGACCCCAAGCGCGAAGAAATCGCTGTTAAGGAATGCCGCAAGCTCGGTATCCCGATCGTTGCCATCACCGACTCCAACTGCGATCCCGACGTGATCGACTACGTTATCCCCGGCAACGACGACGCTATCCGCGCCATCAAGCTGTTCGTGGCACACATTGCCGAAGCCTGCATGGAAGGCGCAGCAATGGGCAAGGACGGCAAGGACGCTGATCCTGAAGTTGCCATGGCTGCGGCTGCTGAAGCCGAAGCCGGCAAGGACGAAGAATAAAATCACCTCGGGAGAATACATATGTCTATTTCCGCCGCTATGGTGAAGAGCCTGCGCGACAAGACCGGCGCCGGCATGATGGACTGCAAGAAGGCTCTTGCAGAAAACGACGGTGACGAAGAAAAGGCAATCGACTGGCTGCGCCAGAAGGGCCTTTCCAAGGCTGCCAAGAAGGCTGGCCGTGCAACCACCGAAGGCCTTGTGGGCTGCGTGGTTGAAGGCAAGGTTGCCGCTCTGGCCGAATTCAAGTGCGAAACCGACTTTGTTGCCCGCAACGAAGCCTTCATCGCTCTTTCCCAGAAGTTCGCTCAGGACGTTGCTGCCAACGGCGCAGAAGGCTTTGCCGACCGCGTAGCCGCTGACGTGACCGACTGCATCGCAACCCTGGGTGAAAACATGTCTGCCGGCCGTGCAGCCCGTGTTGCACTGGCTAACGACGGCGTTATCGGCTCCTACGTGCACTCCAACGGCAAGATCGGCGTTCTGGTTGCCATCGAAGGCAGCTCCGACGCAGAACTGGCCAAGAACATTGCCATGCAGGTAGCTGCTACCAACCCCGTTTCTCTGGACTCTTCCAGCATTCCGGCCGACCTGATCGCCCGTGAACGCGAAATCCATCGTCAGAAGACTCTGGAAGAAGGCAAGCCCGAGAACATCGTCGACAAGATCGTAGACGGCCGCATGCAGAAGTTCTTCAAGGAAGTAACCCTGCTCGACCAGCCCTACATCCGTGACGACAAGATGGCCGTTAAGGACCTGCTCAAGGGCGGTGCCAAGGTTGTCGAGTTCGTGCGCTTTGCTCTGGGTGAAGACGCCGTAGCCGAAGAGGAAGAGGCCGAATAGCCTTTTTCTTCCTATAGCTCGCTAAAGGGGGTCGCAAGACCCCCTTTTTTTGGGTACGGTATCGTCGGTTCCGATACAAGGCCTGCAACGCCCTGCGGCACCTGCAAAACCGCAGGTCCGGGCGTGTCTTGACTTTCGTGACCAAAGGGCGCACAGAAACGCAAATCTGAAACCGAATCCCTTTTTCCATGCGCCTTTCGCCCTTCCGGCACGGCCGGAAAAACGGCACACATATACGCACAGCAAGCGGAGTTTACATACATGCGCGATTCCTTTCTGGTCTTCGGACAGCCGCTGATCGAGCAGGACGAAATTGATGAAGTGGTGGACAGCCTGAAAAAGGCCTGGATCGGTACCGGTCCCAAGGTGCACCAGTTCGAAAAGGATTTTGCCGCATACAAAGGCGTTCCCTATGCTGCTGCGGTCAACTCCGCCACCGCCGCCCTGCACCTTTCCTGCCTCACCCTTGAGCTGGAGCCCGGCGACGAGGTCATTACCACGGCCATGACCTTCTGCGCCTCGGTCAACTCCATCATCCATGCAGGCGGCACGCCCGTTCTTGCAGACATTGACCCGCTGACGCTCAACATCGATCCCGCCGACATCGAGGCCAAAATTTCTCCGCGCACGCGCGCCATCATGGTGGTGCACTACGCCGGACGCTGCTGCGACATGGACCCCATCATGGCCCTTGCCGCCAAGCACGACCTTGTTGTCATAGAAGACTGCGCCCACGCCATTGAAACCACCTACAAGGGGCGTCAGGCCGGGACCATAGGCCACATCGGCTGCTTCAGCTTCTACGCCACCAAGAACATCGTCACCGGCGAAGGTGGCATGCTCATTTCCAACGACAAGGCCGCCATTGACCGCTGCAAGATCATGGCCCTGCACGGCATGAGCGCCGATGCATGGGCACGTTTCTCCGATGCGGGCTACAAGCACTATCAGGTGGTGGACCACGGCTTCAAATACAACATGATGGACCTGCAGGCCGCTCTCGGGCTGCACCAGCTGCCCCGCGTGGGCCAGTACTGGAAGCGCCGTGAAGCCGTGTGGAACCGCTACATGGAAGCCTTTGCCGATCTCGGCCTCGGCCTGCCCGCAGCGCCGGAAGCAGACACCGTGCATGCCTACCACCTGTACACCATCCGCGTGGACAAGAATTGCTGCGGCGTTGAACGCGACCAGATGCTGGAATCCATGCGCAAGCACAACATTGGCGTGGGCGTGCACTATCTCGCCATACCCGAGCATCCCTACTACCAGAAGCGGTTCGGCTGGAAGCCTGAGGATACTCCCCATGCAACCCGCTTTGGCCGCGAGACTGTCAGCCTGCCCCTTTCGGCCAAGCTGACCGACAAGGATGTGGACGACGTGATCGAAGCTGTGCGCTCCATCTGCAGCTCCTGCACCGGAGTGTCCAAGTGAGACCTGCGGTGACCGGACTGGTGCTCACCTATAACGGTGAGCGTCTGCTGGACAAATGCCTTGCCTCTCTGGCGTTTTGCGACAAGGTACTGGTGGTGGACTCCTTTTCCACCGACAGCACCGTCGCCATTGCCGAAGCGGCTGGGGCAACTGTTGTGCAGCGAAAGTGGGAAGGCCCCGGCCCCCAGTTCCAGTTCGCCCTTGCCCAGATCGACACAGAATGGGTTGTGAGCCTTGATCAGGATGAAATGTGCACCGATGATCTGCGCGAACGTGTCCTTGCGGCACTGCCCGCTGCTCCGGCTTCGCTTGCCGGATTCTACGTGCACCGTCGCAACTGGTATTATGACAGGTTCATGAAGCATTCCGGCTGGTATCCGGACCGGTTGCTGCGCGTGTTCCGCACAAGCAGGATGCAGGTGGAAGTGAGCGGTGCGCACTACTCCTTCCGCCCCAAGGGTGATACGGAAGTAATAAAGGCCGATATCATCCACTACCCCTATGAGAGCTTTGCCCAGCATCTGGACAAGATCAATTCCTATGCCCAGCAGGGCGCGGATGATCTTCGCCGCAAGGGCAGAAAAGGCGGGGTGCTGCGAGGCATCGGTCATGGGCTGATGCGTTTTGCGAAGCTGTATTTCTTCCAGCTGGGAATGCTGGATGGCCGTGCCGGTTTCATCAATGCCGCGCACGGTTCGTTTTACGCCTTCCTCAAATACGTTCGAATTGACGAAGGCATGTGGGGCAAGCCCTACAGCGATCAATAATGTATTTATGGCGGCAAGTCCGCCATATTTTTTGAATAGGTTTAGTAACGACAACCCCAGAGGTCGGACATGAGCGATTTGCGTTTCAAGCGCGTGCTGCTGAAGCTCAGCGGCGAGGCTTTGGCTGGTGAAGAAAAATTCGGTATTGACCCTGCAACTGTTTCAAAGATATGTCGAGAAATCGCTGAAGTGGCTGATATGGGTATAGAAGTTGCCCTGGTCATCGGCGGCGGCAACATCTTCCGCGGATTATCCTCTTCCGCCAAGGGTATGGACCGCTCCTCTGCGGACTACATGGGCATGATGGCAACGGTGCTCAACGCCCTTGCCGTGCAGGACCAGCTGGAAAAGCTCGGGCACCCCACCCGCGTTCTTTCCGCCATTACCATGCAGGAAGTGTGCGAGCCCTACATTCGCCGCCGCGCCGAACGCCATCTGGAAAAGGGGCGCATCATCATCTGCGCCGCCGGTACCGGCAACCCTTATTTCACCACTGATACCGCTGCTGCGCTGCGTGGCATGGAACTCAAGTGCGATGCCATCATCAAGGCAACCAAGGTGGACGGTGTGTACGACAAGGACCCCGTTAAACACTCTGACGCCGTGATGTTCAAGCAGCTCAGCTACATCGATGTATTGCAAAAGAAGCTCGGCGTCATGGACTCCACCGCCATCACGCTGTGCATGGAAAACAATGTTCCGATTCTCGTCTGCAACCTTTACAAGGGTGACATCAAGCGCATGATGCTTGGCGAGAATGTCGGCACCATCGTACAAGGAGAGTAACCCCATGGATGAGATCCTGCTCGACGCTGAAGAAAGAATGGAGAAGGCCATCACGTCGCTTGAACGTGAATTCGGAAAGCTGCGCACCGGCCGCGCCACCACCTCGCTTGTGGACAACATCGTGGTGGACTATTACGGCACTCCCACGCCCATAAAGCAGATGTCGTCCGTTGCCATTCCCGACAGCCGCAGCATCACCATACAGCCTTGGGACAAGGGTGCTTTTGCGCTGATTGAAAAGGCCATCATCAACTCCGATCTGGGGCTCAACCCCATGAACGACGGCCGCGTCATCCGCATCAACATCCCCATGCTGACCGAAGAACGCCGCAAGGAACTCGTGAAGCTCGCCAAGAAGTACATTGAAGAAGCAAAGGTTGCTGTCCGCAACGTGCGCCGCGATGCCAACGAACAGGTAAAGAAGCTGGAAAAAAACAAGGACATCACCGAGGACGAATGCCGTCAGGGTCAGGAAGAGGTGCAGAAGCTCACCGACGCCTACGTTGCCAAGGCTGACGAACGCGGTGCCGCCAAGGAAGCCGAAATAATGGCTATCTAGCCCCTTGCGTTTTCTGCAGAAAAGTAAAGGCCGGTTCTCGCGAACCGGCCTTTTTCTATATCACAAACCGTTATTCCATGCCGTTTCCCGGTACCTTTTGTATCGTTGATATTCTTGCGGGTCCACATCTCTGTACTACCAATGCCCCTGCAACTATGCTATGAGCAAGGGTAATTTAGCCATTTACCGCTCCGTCAGCCGCCATGGCGGCTACCAGCGAGCCTTGCGGAAAACCCATAAAAGGCAGGTATCAACATGGAATCGAAGGCGTTGTATAAAACCATCTACAAGATCGCCAAGGTCGTGAACTCCTCCCTTGAGCCCAAGGTGGTGCTCGGTCAGATCGTCGAACAGGTCACCCGCACCATGGGCGCCAGAGGCTGCTTCATCCGTCTGCTGAACCGTACCGGCACCGTGCTCAAGGCCGATGCCTACTACGGCCTCAGCGACCGTTACGCCCAGAAGGGCCCCGTTGAAGTGGGCAAAAGCAAACTCGATCAGGAAGTGCTGGCCGGCAAGGCCATATATATTGAAGACGTTCGCAAGGATGACCGCTTCCAGTACCCGCAGGAGGCGTCGGAAGAAGGTCTTGTCTCCCTCGTGGTTGTGCCGCTTATCGCCCATGGCAACAAGGTTATCGGCGTGCTGCGCGTCTATTCCGGCGAAACCCGCAAGTTCACCGAAGACGAACTGGAATTTTTGAGCTGCATCGCCAACCTGTGCGGCATCGCGCTGGAAAATGCGCGCATGTATGCAACACTCAAGCGCGCCAGCGACCTGGCCAACGCCTACGTATATCAGGTGTTTGAAGACTAACCCTGACGCACCTGAACATTACCAGTAACGCGAAGCATCGCGACCGGAGGATAGCATGAGTAAAGTACGTGTAGGCATCAACGGCTTTGGCCGCATTGGTCGCCAGGTTCTCAAATCCATATGGAAATATCACCGCGACACCATTGAAGTGGTGGCCGTGAACGACCTTTTCGACATCAACACCAACGCACACCTGCTGGCGCACGACACCAGCTACGGCCCCTTCGAGCCCAAGGTGAGCGTGGACGGCGACATGATTCTCGTTGGCGACGACTTCAAGGTGAAGAACTTTGCCGAACGCGACCCGCGCCTCATTCCGTGGGGTGCCGAAAAGGTTGATGTGGTTGTGGAATCCACGGGTATCTTCCGCACCGGTCCCAAGGCGGCCATGCACATGGAGGCAGGCGCCAAGAAGGTCATCATCTCCGCGCCCGCCAAGGAAGAAGACATTACCATCGTCATGGGTGTTAACGACAACGCCTATGACCCCGCCAAGCACCACATCATTTCCAACGCATCGTGCACCACGAACTGCCTTGCGCCCGTCGTAAAGGTTGTGCACGAAACCTACGGCATCAGAAAGGGTGTGATGACCACCATCCACTCCTACACAAACGACCAGCGCATTCTGGACCTGCCCCACTCCGACCTGCGTCGCGCACGGGCAGCCGCCTGCAACATGATTCCCACTTCCACGGGTGCTGCAAAGGCCGTTGCTCTGGTCATTCCTGAAATGAAGGGCAAATTCTCGGGCTATTCCGTCCGTGTGCCCACCCCCACGGTTTCGCTTGTGGACTTCGTCTGCGAGCTCGACAAGGACACTACCACCGAAGACCTTCGCGCAGCCCTCAAAGCCGCCGCAGACGGCCCGCTGAAGGGTATTCTGGGCTACTCCGAAGAGCCGCTGGTATCGTCCGACTTCATCGGTGACCCGCGTTCTTCCATCGTGGAGGCCGACTTCACCATGATGCAGTCCGGCAACATGGCCAAAATCTACTCGTGGTATGACAACGAGTGGGGCTATTCCTGCCGCGTGGGCGACCTTATCGCCATGATGGCTGCAAAGGGCATGTAGCCCGTCTGCCAGAGAAAACACAAAGGGAGGCCATGTGCCTCCCTTTTGCATTGCAGCCCTCTTCCATCTTCCTGCAAATACGTATACATCCCAACCCATGAACAGCACTGTCCACAAAGATCTTATCAGCTTCGTCGAAGAGAGGATTCCCTTCCACCGTTTTCTCGGCGTGAAGGTGCTTGATGTGCGCCCCGGCTATGCCAAGGTGTGCCTGCCCTACCGGGAGGACTTCAACGGCAACGAGATGCGCGGCGTGTTGCACGGGGGCATAACCGCCCTGCTGGTGGATATTTGCGGGGCCGTTGCCCTGTGGACCCACTTTGGCCCCGAAGACAAGACGGCCACCATAGACATGCGCGTGGATTACCAGCGCCCTGCCCCCTTTGAAGATCTGGTGGCGGAAGGTGATGTGCGCATGCTCGGCAACCGCATTGCCAACGTGCACATTCGGGTAACCTCTGCCTCCATGCCTGACACGCAGATTGCCGAAGGCCGTGCCGTCTACTACGTCAAACGTGTCGGGGCGCCGAGCTAATCTGCAGCCTGAAAGCAGCCTGATCCCATTCGGCTCGCGTCCCAATCACAACGGCTCGCGCCCGGATCACTACGGCTCGCGCCCGGATCACAACGGCTCGCGCCCGGATCACAACGCTCACATCCGGGTAGCTGCTTACTCTAATCCGTTTTAGGGGCGATTCGCAGCAGGATCATCTTCAGCCGTCCAATCATATTCTGCAGCCGCAGGGCATACACTGCCCGCACCCAAACATTCCGCATTACCAATGATAAAAGGCCGCCCCCCTGTGGAGCGGCCTTTTAAAAAACTGTGAGCAGGGAAGGAGAGGCGTAGTTCCAAACCTGGTCACAGGGTCTACCTTTTTGCGCTGTCGCGTGGCTTCCTGTTCCCCCCGGAACAGTCAGGCATGGCGTATAACCCGACCACGCAACATCATTCATCCGCCGACAGGAGCAGAGCCCATTGCCGGAGAACAACGGTCTACAAGGGGCAGCGGTACCACGGTTCCATCAAGGGAAGCCGAAGCGGAACACCACTCCTTTTTGCGCCGGCTGCCGGAGAGTAAACCCGGCTGGCAGACGCTGTGCGTTTATCCTTACCTAATCCGCCTGCTTGCGGATGAAGGAAGGAATCTCGAACTCATCCTCGTCGAATACGAAGTCGTCTTCACCGGGATTATGCAGATTGGCTGCCTGCTGAGCAGTCTGAGCCACCTGTCCCTGACGACGCAGGTATGCGGGGATGTTGCGATCTTCTTCGCTGAAATTGCCCAGCCCGCGTGCGGGTGCGGGACGGGTGATCACTTCCTGCGTGCGACGGGCCTGAGGAGCCATGCCCTGTCCTGCGGAATGGCCCATGGAATGACCCATGGACGGTGCTGCGGGCTGCGCAGGACGTGCGGCAGTTGCCTGCGGCTGTGCCTGCTGCTGAGCGCGGGGCGCAGGAGCGGCCTTGGGGGCGCTGTTGCGCATGGGAGTTACCTTGCTACCGCCGGAAACCATGGTGCGACTGCCGTTTCCCTGCGTTTCTGCACGGGAAGTGTCGATGCCGGTGGCAATAACGGTAATGCGCATTTCGTCGCCGATGTTGTCATCGAAAACGGTACCGAAGAAGATGCGTGCATCTTCATGCGCGGCTTCCTGAATGGCGCCTGCGGCTTCGGACACTTCTTCGATGGTCAGATCGGAGGAGCAGGTGATGTTCATGAGAACGCCGCGTGCTCCGTCGATGGAAACGTCTTCCAGCAGGGGGCTGGTGATGGCCTTCATGGCTGCCTCACGGGCACGGGCTTCGCCGGTGGCGCTGCCTGCACCCATCATGGCGAGACCGGATTCGCCCATCACGGCCTTGACGTCAGCAAAGTCGAGGTTGATGAGGCCGGGAACCATGATGAGGTCGGAAATGCCCTTCACTGCAAAATAGAGAATTTCGTCCGCCTTCTTCAGCATTTCCACAAAGGTGGCTTTCTTGGCGGCCAGAGACAGCAGGCGGTCGTTGGGAATGGTGATGAGGGAGTCCACATGCTGGCGGAACTCTTCGATACCGGCTTCGGCTGCTTCAAGACGCTTCTTGCCTTCGAAGAAGAACGGCTTGGTCACAACACCAACGGTAAGGGCGCCCATGTCCTTTGCAAACTGAGCGATAACTGGTGCTGCACCGGTACCGGTGCCGCCGCCCATGCCTGCGGTAACGAAAACCATGTCAGCTTCGCCGATGGCGGCACGGATCTGCTCGATGGATTCGAGAGCAGCGTCGCGGCCGACTGCGGGGTTGGCGCCTGCGCCAAGGCCCTTGGTGAGCTTGTCACCCAGCTGAATCTTGTATTCAGCCTGCGAGTTGTTGAGAGCCTGCACGTCGGTGTTTGCCGTGATAAAGGTAACGCCGCGCAGTACCGAGCTGATCATGTTGTTGACAGCATTGCCGCCACCACCACCGACACCTATGACTTTTATTTTCGCCATGCTGTCGTTTTCGATTTCCATAAATTCCATTTCGCCTCTCCTTTAACCGATACTCAGTTCAACAATGTAGACCTTAATCGTGTAGACCAACAGGGGGCAGTTCGCGGATAACGACTAGGAAACATCCGAGAACCACTTCTTCATCCGGGACAGGACCCGGTTGAAGACATTGCCGTCGCGAATGCGGAATTTCAGCTCCAAGCCTTCCTTTTCCGCGCCATACCGCAGGAGACCAACCGCGGTGGCGTACTTGGGGCTGTTCACTACATCCTTCAGGCCGCCCACGTTGCGCGGATAGCCAATCCGCGTGGGCAGGTTGAAGATTTGTTCACCAAGTTCCTGGCACCCGTCAATAAGCGCAGTGCCGCCAGTGAGCACAACGCCAGCGCCGATAAGGTTCTTGTATCCGGAACGGACGAGTTCCTGATCCACGAGG
>JBKEAK010000317.1:0-14137 GCA_047972125.1 Halodesulfovibrio sp. | reverse complement strand
GGTGAGCCTTGGGGCTTTAATCTGCGCCCTGAAATTTTGTTGTATTTCAACGGCTTCGGCAGTTGTCTGCTCGGCACATTCTTACGAAAGCGGGGGGGCTTTTGATGAAATCAAACGACGGTGGTAGGTTTAGTGCAGATAAGAATGAGTAATGTAGCTTTTGCAGTCTTTTTTATCGCGACAGGAGTCATTTCATTCGGAGATGAGCCTCCGCCTTGGAAATATGGAGGCCCGGAAGTACCTTGGTGGATTGGTTATGTATTTATTGCCTGCGGCTGCATAATGCTCTGCATGGAACTGTGGGCTGCCCGCAAGCGTAGATAGCTAGAAAGTAGGCCGATGGCTGAGCCATCGGCCTTTAACCTGCACCCTATAAATACGTTGTATTTCAACGGCTTCGGCAGTGGTCTGCTCGACACCGATACTGGTCCATTCTTACGAAAGCCGAGGGTGTGGCTTATGATGAAATCAAATGACGGTGGTAGGTTTAGTGCAAATAAGAATGTCTAATGTCGCGTTTGCATTGCTGTTTATTGTAGTTGGTGTGCTAGGGGCCGGAGTTGAGGATTTGCACTGGAAATATGATGGTCCGTCACTTCCGTGGTGGGTTCCTTATGTCGAAATAGCCTGCGGCTGCATAATGCTCTGCATGGAGCTGTGGGCTGCCCGCAAGCGTAGATAGCAAGAAAGCAGGCCGATGGCAGAGCCATCGGCCTTTAATCTGCCCCCCATAAATTTATGTTGTATTTTTCGGCTCCGGCGGTGTTTTTTCGGTCCAAGATGGTTGTGGAAGGAACGTTGAAAGATGAACAAAATGATGCTGCAAACAGCACAGCAAAGTGGTGAACAACGGGCCATGGTTGCCTGTTACTTCGGCGGCCTCCCCCGTTGTATATATTGTGCTGGAATTCCTCTGGTCTGCACGGAGAAACTTGTCCTGCTGGAGGCATATACCAAGTTCGGCGAGTATGACGGCATTGAGGCGTATCCTGCCGACGAGATAGACGAGATAAGAACGGGGAGTCGCCTCTTGCATGCTCTTGCCATGCTTGCATCTCGCTACGAACCTGACAGGCAGCCATACAACGGCGGTGCGGAATCTGACTTGTATTCTCTGTTGCAGAAACACTGTGCTGACCACACTCTTGTTTGTCTGGTTACACGTAGCGGCGGGGAGCGGCAGGAATATTACGGCCGCATGGTGCAGGTTTCTCCTGAAGCCTTGGAGCTGGCCGTTTTGGATGAATATGGTAATGACGATGGGGTCGTACAACTGTCCACGCCGTCTGTTGCCGGTCTGTGGTTCGACAGCAGAGAATGCCGATCTCTTGAATTTCTGGCAGGCCGAAATTCCTGACCCGCGAATGTGATCGGTGGATGTCGGGTAACTGTCTCCCCGGTAACGTTTGAACCGTTGCAAAACAACGATTGAGAATGACCATGGATGCACAACTGTTGGCGGAAATTGAAGCATGCATACAGCAAAAGGCCATGGCCAGCTTTTACCGCACAGACTTGCCGCGCGATAGTTTTCTGGTGGGAGTGCCTTTGTCCGTTACGCAAGAGGCGTTGACGATCTGCTTGTTTGACAGGCAGGGAGAAGACGATGGCGTTGTCTGTTTTCATGCTGATGATATCGATATGATGCAGCAACGCGATGCATATACCCACCGGATTGCGCAACTGGTGTCCCGCACTTCGCATGATTCAAACATATGCGATGCAACGGGCGGATGGATGTGTGACAGCATAGAGGCGGTGCTGCACCGTGCCATGAATATGGGCTGCCTTGTCGGGGTGCACTCTGAGGTGAACGCAGGCGATGTGACTGTGCATTACGGCATTGTGCAGCAGGTGGATGATGAAACGCTCATGCTGGAGACACTGAACGAGACTGGCGGACGTGACGCCTGTGTGCTTGTGGACATCCTGTCCGTCACGGCTGTCGAGTACGCCACCAAAGCATGCAGAGCCCGTTCCTTTCTGGCGGAAAGGTGTGCGACGGAGCAGGGCGCAACTCCACAGGGAGCTTGAACAATCACAGGCTCATGCGCATAACGCTTGATACGACAAACGGCGTTACCGGTAGCGGTAACGCCGTTTGATGTTTCGTATAGTAAGGATAGGCCCTGCGGCTAGCTGAGCATTGTGCGGCTTATTATTTCGTCCTGCACTTCTTTGCAGAGTTCCACAAAGAACGCGCTGTACCCCGCCACGCGCATCAGCAGGTCGCGGTATTTTTCCGGATGCTTCTGCGCTTCGATCAGCGTCTGGTTGTCAATGTAATTGAACTGCATTTGCGCGTTGCCAAGGATGGACGCCGTCTGCAGCAGGGATATGAGTCCGTTTTCGCCTTCCTGCGTTTCCAGCGAGCCATGCATCAGCTTGAAGTTGTGAGACATGCCAAGGCTCATGGATTCCACATTCAGCTTGGCCACTGATTTGATGATGGCGGTGGGCCCTTTGCGGTCGGCTCCCTGGCTGGGGCTCATGCCGTCGGATAAGGGAGCGCCTGCGGCACGTCCGTTCGGGGTGGCTCCTATCATTTCTCCCAGAGGCGTGTTGAAAGACTGCGAGAGCGTGCCGTGAATCAACCGTGCATACAGTGTCTTGTGCTGATTGATGGTTTGCTCGGTGTAGTCGATGATGTCGGCCGCAATCAGGTCGGCATAATTGTCATCGTTGCCATACTTGGGGGCGTTGAGACAATCCTTGCGCATCTGTTCAAAGCCTTGCCAGTTGGCCTTCAGCGCCTGCTGCATGTCGCCGGGGGTGTATTTCCCGTCATCAAACACAAGTCGTTTCATTGCGGCCATGCTGTCGGCATATGTGCCCAGACCGGCGAAGATGGTTCCCGGCCCTTCATACAGAACCGCGCCGCCTGCGGTGACATCCTTGCCGGTCTGCATGCAGCCATCGACAAAGAGCGACATGTAGGGCGTGGGCATCATGTCCCGCACAAGGCGCTGGTTTATGACTGTGCCTCTGGCTGTCATTTCCATGATGTGGTCAAGCTGCCTTTTGACGGCAGATTCGAACTCTTCATAGCTGCTGAACAGCGAAGGATCGCCGGTATCCGGTCCGACTTTGCCACCGTAGGAAGGAAGCACCCCGCGGTTGAATACAAGTTCTATGGCCACGGGCCACTGGGTGAAGCCCCCGGCTGTCCACTGATGGATGCGGCCGGATTTTTGCGGCTCCACACAGCCCATGAGGCAGTAGTCCCGCGCATCTTCAAAATCGAACCCCTTGCGGAGCATCATCTTGATATGGGCATCGTCAAAGTGGCAGGCAGGCATGCCGCCCCCGGCTCTGACAACGTCCACCACCTTTCGCAGATACTCTCTGGGTGACTGGTTATGAATCCGGCAGGCAAGCGAAGGCTGATACACACCCACCAGCCGGACCGCGTCCATGACCAGATAGGTAAGCTCGTTGGTGCCGTCTCCGCCTGTGCGTTTCTGCCCGCCCACACACATGTTGATGAAGGGCATGTACCCGGCAAAATATTTGGCAGTGGCACCGGGGGTGTACCAGATCATTTCAGAGCATTTGAGGATGAAGCAGCCCATCAGTTCAAGAGCTTTGCGGTTATCCAGCCGACCCTTGCGCATGTCGTCTGCAAAGCAGGGATAGACATACTGGTCGAACCGGCCAAGCGAGGTGCTGCACTGATTCTCTTCCAGCAGAAACAGGGACTGTATGGTCCAGATGGCCTGAAGCGCCTCGTGGAATGTGGCGGGGGGATTTGCGGGAACACGGGTGTTCACCTCGGCAATATCCTCAAGCTCTGCCTTGCGCCGGGGATTTTGTTCAACAGCCGCAAGGGCCCGTGCCATGTCTGCAACTCTCTGTGCGTAAATGAGAATGCCCTCGCACGTGGTGATGGCGGCACGGTAGAAGTGGACTTTGGCCCTGTCGGCTTCGCTTTCGGGGTCGAGATTCGCAAGATGCGCTTCGGCTTCAGCCTTGATGCCGTGTATCCCCTTGGTGAAGAGGATGATGTCGTAGCCGGGGCTGGTGTCTCCGCCGCCGCTCGTGTGGTGGTAGCTCAAGTCGCTTACGCAGGCTTCGGCTGAGAATTCCCACAGCCCTTCCTTTCTGAAGGCCTGCTCGCATGCTTCATCAAGCGATCGGCCTTCCCAGAAGGGAAAAATTTCTTCGCGCAGTATCTTCTTGTCTTCGTCGGTGATCAGAAACGGGTCCTGCGGGCGGGTGCCTATGGTGTCCAGCTCGTCGCGCACCCATCGCCATGCCGTGTCAGGGGAAAATGATCCGGCTCTCGGTGCGCCGCAAGGGTGCCCCACGATCAGTTCGCCTTCCTGTATCAGGATAGGCGCGGTTTCGCAGGCACGCTTGAAGCCCAGAGCGCGCAGCATGTTGGGGGACATGTTGGGGGACATGTCGGCGTGCATGTTGGTGAGCTGGTCGGCGTGCTCTTTGTAGACTTCCGTATAGGCCAAAGCCCGGCCAATGGTGATGCGTGGCTTCGCATCGAGATAGGCAGACTTGAGCCGTCGTACGCGTTCAGGGAGCAGGGCATTGCTTCGGTCCGTGTTTGGCGCCTTGTCCGTGCGGGGGGAGGCTGCTCCAGTCATGTGTACTCCTTGATCAACGTATTGGGTGGAAGTCTGCCGCGTAACTGTACCCGGAAGCGGGAGTGCAAACGCAAGCCGGAACACCATACGGCAGAAGCATGAGCGGGAGAATCCCTTCCTCCTGAGGGGAATGTTCACTTTTTGATGTGACTGATCAGAAATGTGGGCCGTGACTCGTGTGAGCGACAGCTGTCTGAACGGTATGTTGTCCGGCCTGCAAGCAACAAGAAACGGCGGTACCGTTATCGGTACCGCCGTTTGTCGTCCTTAATATAATGATAGGCTCTGCGCTTATTGTCTCGGCAGCAGCAGATACATGACCCTGTCTATGATGTTCAGCAGGTCAAGATACAGCCCGCCGCTGGCCATGGGCGGACCGAAAAGGGCGGTGCGTTGGTTCTTCAGGGACTCGCGGGAGACGGTTTCCGGAAAGGTCTTGGAAAGCGTCATGGCAAGGCGTTCTGCCAGCAGGTAGCCCTTTACGCCTTCATGGAAGAGACGCAGCTTTTCAAGGAAAGTGGCAGAAATCTCGTTCCAGTATGCCAGCGCATCTTCCGTTGGTCTGGATGATACCGCCGAGCAGATGGCGCTATACAGGTTGTTCAGGTTTGCACCGGGAATGCCAGCCCGCCAGCCGATAAGCCATGCATTGCGCTGAAAGAAGAGGCAGTGGTTCTTGCCTATGGTGACGATGTCGTCAAAAATTTCGCGCGCTTCCACAAGGGCAGGGTCGTTCCACACGGTGGGCGCGTGCTCCAGATCCCACGGCGGTACAATGGAATTGGCGGCGGATAATCCATCCGGGCAGGCTTCGCTCTTGGTCAGCTCGTGGATGATGTGCGCGAGCCAGTGGTTGGCGTCCGGCGAATCCGGCGTTTCCAGATGCGTGTAGCTGAGCACGTAGCGGCCCTTGCCATACGTGCCGGAAAGCACGCAGGGCTGACCCGTGAGAAACGTGGGGCGCAGCTTGATGTCGTACAGAGCTTCCCAGTCATTGAAGGTGCCGGGGGGCAGGGTGCCCAGAGGCAGGTCGGCAATCCAGAAATCTTCACCCGGCGTGGTGTAGCTTGCCAGCACTTCCACATTGGTTCCCTCTTCAGGGGCAAAGCGGGCGGGCCACCATACAGGCACCAGCGGGGAATCACCCAGCGTGTCCGGAACAAGGTGTCCGGCTCCGGAAATATCCGTGCCTATGCTGGTATGAATGTGTCCGCTCACAAAATGCTGCATGCGGTCTGTAAACTTGGCGCGCCCCCACGGGCACAGCCCGAGGCCATCCGCACTGGTCAGGCCCAGTCCGGCACCGCCGCAGAAACCCAGATAGCTGCCGCCACTGTTCACATAGGCGCGCACGGCCTCAAGCCCGGCATCGCCCAGCGCGTCGGATTTCAGCCGCGCATTACCGCCCGGTACCAGCAGTAACGCGGGCGGCTTGCAAGAAAGCAGTCCCTGAGATATTTCTTCCCCCCGCACGATGCGGTAAGGCAGTTGCATGGCTTCTATGGCCCGCCATACGAGCAGGCCCCAGATGTGGGACTCATCCCATAATATATAGATGCTTGACATTGTCCTTCCGCTCATTAGTGTGTCCGTCTGGCGGACTTGGCCGCTCTGTGCTATCTGGCAGCTTGAAAGTGGGCAGTGTAGCAGCGGGGCGGCGCTTACGCAAATCGAAACGCGACACTGGACTCTATAGCCGGTGGCAACATATCGCAATACCATGTTTTTTTGGAGAATGACATGTCGGAAAACGCACTCCCGAAGGGATACGAACCTCAGGACGTAGAAGAACGGTGGCGCAACCACTGGGAAGAGAACAAGGTCTTCACACCGGACCCGAACGCCGAGGGAGAGCCCTACTCCATTGTCATTCCTCCGCCTAACGTCACGGGCGCTCTGCACATGGGCCACGCCCTGAACCTGACCCTGCAGGACATCCTCTGCCGCTACCAGCGCCAGAAGGGCAAGAACGTGCTGTGGATTCCCGGCACCGACCATGCAGGTATCGCCACCCAGAACGTGGTGGAACGCCAGCTCGCCAAGGAAGGCAAGGGCCGCCACGACCTCGGCCGCGAAAAGTTCATCGAGCGCGTATGGGAATGGCGCGAAGAATACGGCAACCGTATTCTGAATCAGGTGCGCAAGATGGGCGCATCCGTGGACTGGACCCGCGAACGCTTCACCATGGACGAAGGTCTTTCCAAGGCTGTGCGCAAGGTGTTTGTAGAGCTCTACAATCAGGGCCTCATCTACAAGGGCGACTACATCATCAACTGGTGCCCCCGTTGTCATACCGCGCTGGCCGACGATGAAGTGGATCACAGCCTTGAAAAGGGTGCGCTGCACTACATCAAATATCCTCTGGAAGACGGCTCCGGCCATCTGACCATTGCCACCACCCGTCCCGAGACCATGCTCGCGGACACCGCCGTGGCCGTGAACCCTGAAGACGAGCGTTTCAACCACCTCATCGGCAAGCACGTCATCCTGCCGCTGGTGAACCGCAAGCTCATCATCATCGGCGACAAGTACGTTGATATCGAGTTCGGTACCGGCTGTCTGAAGGTGACCCCCGCCCACGACCACAACGACTGGGAACTGGGCCGCAAGCACAACCTTGAGGTGATGAATATCCTGAACGACGACGGCACGCTGAACGAGCTTGCCGGAGCCGACTACGCAGGCCTGACCTGCCCGCAGGCACGCACCAAGATTCTGGCCGCGCTGGAAGCCGAAGGCTACCTCGACCACATCGACGCGCACGACCACAACGTGGGCCATTGCTACCGCTGCAAGACCGTGGTGGAACCCTACGTGTCCACCCAGTGGTTCGTGGCCATGACCAAGCTGGCTCCGCGCGCCAAGGCCGCCGTGCCGGAAATGACCCAGATTTTCCCCGAGTCGTGGATCAAAACCTACAACCACTGGCTCGATAACATCCGCGACTGGTGCATCTCCCGCCAGATCTGGTGGGGACACCGCATTCCCGCATGGGTGTGCGCCGACTGCGGCGAACTGCTTGTGGATACCGACACCCCCGCAGCCTGCAAGTGCGGCAGCACCAACCTTACGCAGGACGAGGACGTGCTCGATACGTGGTTCTCTTCCGCGCTCTGGCCCTTCACGACCATGGGCTGGCCGGACAAGACCCCCGAGCTTGCCAAGTACTATCCCACCTCCGTGCTCGTCACCGGCTTCGACATCCTGTTCTTCTGGGTGGCGCGCATGATGATGATGGGCCTGCAGTTCATGGACAAGGTGCCCTTCAAGCACGTGTACATCCACGCTCTTGTGCGCGATGAACAAGGCAAGAAGATGTCCAAGTCCACCGGCAACGTCATCGACCCCGTAGAGATGATCGAAAAGTACGGCTGCGACTCCCTGCGCTTCACGCTGACTTCCTTCGCTGCCATGGGCCGCGATATCAAGCTTTCCGAAGCACGCATCGAAGGCTACCGCCACTTCTGCAACAAGATTTGGAACGCCACCCGTTTCGCGCTGATGAACCTGCCCGAAACCGCGCCCGCTCCGGTTGACCTGACCAAGGTGGACCTGCACCACAAGTGGATTCTCTCCCGCCTCGAAGGGCTGAAGAAGGCCACCGAAGCTGCAACCGATGCCTACCAGTTCAACGAAGTGGCCCAGAACCACTACAAGTTCATCTGGAACGAGTTCTGCGACTGGTATCTCGAACTCATCAAGCCTGACATGCGTGCGGGCGGTGAGCGCGAAAAGGCCGCACAGTATGTGCTCTGGATCGTTCTGCAGGAAATGATGGTGCTGTTGCACCCCGTCATGCCCTTCATCACCGCCGAAGTGTGGGCTGTTCTGCCGGGCATCGACAACCGCGACATCGCCACCATGCCCTTCCCCCCGGCCCGCCCCGAATGCGCAAGCCGCGCAGCCGAAGCAGACATGGAGCTGGTGCAGAACACCATCGTGGCCGTGCGTACCATCAAGGCCGAACTCAACATCTCGCCTTCCGCGAAGATGGACGTGCTCATTCGTACCGCTTCCGACGAAGTGCGCAACCTGTTCGACGCAAACAAGGAAGTCATGCTCTTCCTCGCCCGCCTGAACAGCGTGAGCTGCGGCTCGGACGTGAAGGCACCCAAGGCATCCGCTTCCAGCGTGGTGTCCGGTAACGAGATCATTCTGCCCCTGTCCGGTCACGTGAACTTTGACGACGAACTTGCCCGTCTGGACAAGGAAATCGGCAAGATCGAGAAGGACCTGAAGGGCGTGCTCGGCAAGCTGCGCAACGAAAGTTTTGTTGCCAAGGCACCCGCCGAAATCGTGCAGAAGGAAAAGGACCGTGCCGTCGAGCTGGAAGAGACGCTTGATAAGTTGCAGAAGCTGCAGAAGCGCTTCCGCGACGCAATGGAATAGAATGTAATGACCAAGCGGCCTGCAATCGCAGGCCGCTTGTGTATTCAGTTCAAGAATATTGTTGCATTGGTTCGCCTGTGGCGTTTTTAAGCACGCCTCCGGCGGGCAGGGGGATAATCCCCCTGCACCCTGTGATAGCGAGAGAAATCCGTTCGTCGTGTTGTTCCCGGCTTAACAAAGAGTTTTTTGAGGGGGGGGGCTACTGCGAAGTTTGTGGGAGAAACCCCTTCCAAACGCGGATTGTGCGCCAGTACGTACAAGGGTTTCCAAAGGGCCGGTTGGCCCTTTGGCCAGCGGAGCGAAAAAGTGCCGCAGGCCACATAGTACATAGAAGCGCAGATAGGATTGAAACAGCTTCCGGGAGGATCGCATGTCCATAGCGCCGCGTCATCTGGTTGCCCCCTGCGGGCTGGACTGCTCCCGCTGCATATCCTGCACGGAAGGCAGGAGCGTGCAGCTGTCGCGGGAACTGCTTGAACTGCTGGGAGAAAATTTTCATGCGTACGCGGCGCGGCTGCAGTCGATAAACCCCGCGCTTGCGGAGTATCCGCAGTTTCGCCGTGTGCTGGAATCTTTTGCGCAGGACCGCTGCGGCGGATGCCGTTCCGGTACGCGTGTCTGCCTGCCAATTTGCAATGTCATGAGCTGCACCTCTGCCAAGGGTGTGGAATTCTGCTTCCAATGTGACGAATACCCCTGTACGAATACGGGGTTGCCCGAGCCGGTACTCAAAAAGTGGCGTACCCAGAACGACCGCATGCGTGAGATCGGCATTGACGGATACCTGAGGGAACTCGCGGAAACGCCGCGGTACCCGTAGCTGAATATTCATCGGATCGGGAGTGCTGCCCGATTCATTTGCGGAGGAGCGATGAAAGTTTATCTGATCGGAGCCGGACCGGGCGATCCCGGTTTGTTGACCATAAAGGGCCGCGATGTTCTGAGCGAAGCGGATGTCATTGTGTATGACTACCTCGCCAACAGCGATTTTTTGAACTATGCCAAGCCCGGCGCAGAAATTATCTACGTGGGCAAGAAGGGCGGCGATCATACGCTGTCGCAGGAAGGCATTAACAAGCTCATCGTGGACAAGGCCAAGGAAGGCAAGGTTGTTGCGCGCCTGAAGGGCGGCGACCCTTACATGTTCGGCCGCGGCGGTGAAGAAGCCGAAGAACTGCTGGATGCGGGCGTGACCTTTGAGGAAATTCCCGGCATCACCTCCGCCATTGCCGGTCCCGCTTATGCGGGCATTCCGCTTACCCACCGCGATTACGCCTCTTCCGTGGCCTTCATCACCGGCCATGAGAATCCCGACAAGCCCGGCTCTTCCCACAACTGGGACGCACTGGCCAAGGGAACTTCCACACTGGTGTTCTTCATGGGCATGAAGAATCTGCCCCATATTTCCGCACAGCTCATCAAGCACGGCATGGACCCCAACACGCCCGCCGCGCTGGTGCATTGGGGCACGACCACCAAGCACCGCTCCATGGCTTCCACCATTGAAAAGCTGCCTGTTGACGGTCCTGCTCAGGGCTTCACTTCGCCTTCCCTCATCGTGGTGGGTGGCGTGGTCAACCTGCGTGAGCGCCTGAACTGGTATGAGCAGTTGCCTCTGCTGGGTAAGAGCGTGGTGGTTACCCGCGCACGCGAACAGGCCAGCGGCATGGCTGCGCAGCTGCGCAAGCTGGGTGCCAATGTGATCCAGTTCCCCACCATCAAGATCAATCCTCTGGCAGAGTACGCCGATGTGCACGCAGCCATCCGCAATCTGGCAGACTACGAGTGGCTCATCTTCACCTCCGTGAACGGTGTGAAGCACTTCTGGCTGCAGATGGCTGAGCTTGGTCTTGATACCCGCGCCATCGGCAAGGCCAAGGTTGCGGCCATCGGTCCCGCAACGGCGGACATTCTGCGCGAAAAGGGCATTGAGCCTGATTTCATTCCTGAGAAGTATGTGGCCGAAGGCGTGGTAAAGGGCCTTCTGGAACGCGGCATGAACGGCTCCAAGGTGCTGCTGCCGCGTGCGAAGGAAGCCCGCGAAGTGCTGCCGGAAGAACTGCGCAAGGCCGGTGCCACCGTGGATATTCTGCCCGTGTACGAAACCGTGCCCGCAGGCGAAGCCAGAGACACCGTGATGGAACTGCTGGAAAAGGACGAACTGCACTGCGTGACCTTTGGTTCTTCCTCCACCGTGGACAACTTCTTTGCGCTGGTGTCGCCTGAAGTGGTCAAGAAGCACAAGGCCGGTCTCAAGCTGGCAAGCATTGGCCCCATCACCGCCAAGACGCTGGAATCTTACGGTTTCGCTCCTGACATTCAGCCTGAGGATTACACCATCCCCGCGCTGGTGGAAGAGCTCAAGAAGAACCTGTAGGTTCACCGATCAAAGCATATGCAGAGGCCGGAGTTCGCTCCGGCCTTTTGTGTTTGCTGCACCGCCTGCCCGCCAACCTTTGCCAAATCCTTTTTCCTCTGGCAAAGAAGGGCGAGTACAGACACATGCTGTCGTGTATGACAAAGCACGCGCATAAAGTGACAACGAATGCGAAACGGCAACGCGGGATGCTCCCTGCAACGCCCTTCACGCAGTATACGGAGAATCCGCACATGGCCTTGAAAATCGCGGTGCTTGCATCGGGCAACGGCTCGAACCTGCAGGCCATACTGGACAGGCACGCCGAGGGCGTGCTGGATGTGGATATACGGCTGGTGCTGTGTAACAGAGCCAATGCCCACGCACTGGAACGCGCAAAGGCCGCCGGAGTGCAAACCATGTGTCTGCCGCACGTGGATTTTCCGGACAGAGAGAGCTTTGACCTGGCCATGATCAAGGCCATTCAGGATGCAGGGGCCGATACCATTGTGCTGGCAGGCTACATGCGCCTGCTTACCCCGGCCTTTCTGCAGGCGTTTGCCGGACGGGTCATCAATATCCATCCTGCCATTCTGCCCGCCTTTGCCGGTGTGCGCGGTGCGGCAGATGCCCATGCCTATGGTGTGAAACTCACGGGATGCACCGTGCACTTTGTGGACGAGATCATGGACCATGGTCCCGTTATCGCGCAGGCTGCGGTACCCGTGAATCCGGAAGAGGATGTGGAAACGCTCAAGCAGCGTATTCATGTCATGGAACACCGTATTTATCCGCAGGCGTTGCAGTGGCTGGCCGAAGGGCGGCTCGTGCTCGAAGGGCGGGTGGTGCGCCTTGCTCCTTCCGGCAGCAAGCGGGCTGCTACCGCAGGCGACTGGCTCATCTGGCCCCCGCTGGAAGAAGGTTTTTAGCACCTTTATAGGAAGAGGGGGCTTAATGACGAACCCTCGTTTTCAGTAAACCCGCATCCCCGTTAAGCCGGAACTGATGTTCCGAAACGGATTTTCATCGCGTATACGAGGCGCAGGAACGTTAGGTTCCTGCCCGGCGGAGCCGAAAAATATCCCAAATGACGTTGTCAGCGGTATGGGCCCCTCTCAGGAGGGGCTTTTTCATGCTGGACGGGGATAGTTCAGAAGAGGGCTTAAGAAATGTTTGCCGCGCTGCCCGCGCTTGCCTAAGGCGTCCTGTCTGGCCTATGCAAGGTGCGAACATTGACCGGAAAGGACGCACCTATGCTTGAAACCATACTCACCCTGTTCACCGTCTGCTTTTTTGCCCGCATGAGTCCGGGGCCGGACATGATGCTGCTCATTAAGCATTCGACAGCCGGTTCTTCTTCTCATGTTCCGGGGGACGGCGAGGCCGGCAGCTGCCGCGCGGCCTATGCCTGCGTGCTTGGCGTGTGCGTGGGGCTTTGCTTTCATGTCATGCTGTCTGTTCTGGGGCTGGCGATCATTATCAAAAGCAACCCCATGGTCTTTGCCGCGCTGCGTTACGCCGGGGCGATCTATCTGCTCTACGTGGGCTGGCGCTGTTTTACCGACCGTGATTCCGTGCGGCTGGAAGGGCAGGGGGGCGTCTGCACCTCGGCACGGCAGGGATTCAGGGAAGGGTTGCTGTGCAACCTGCTCAATCCCAAGGTCACCATGTTCATTCTCAGCGTGTTCATGCAGCTGGTCACGCCGGAAACAGCGCTGTATGAGCGCCTTGCCTATGGTGCGGTCATCGTGTTTGAGGGGCTGTTCGGCTGGGCCGCCTTTGTCTACTTTCTGCACACACCGTTCATGAAGCGGCTGTACGGCAACCATGCAGGTGCCATTAACAAGGTGACAGGCATAGTCCTGTTCGCGCTGGGCGGTGCCATCTTCATCTGGGGCTAGATGTTTGGGGCTAGATGTTTGGGGATAGCAACTTCGGGGGAAGCGGGTTTGCCGCCTAGGCGGATTCCTTCTGCCGGGGCAGGCGGATGGTGAAGGTTGACCCCAGCTCCGGCGTGGAAGTCACATCAAATGTGCCGCCGTGGTTTTCCGTTATGATGAAGTAGGAAACGGAAAGCCCCAGCCCAGTTCCCACCCCTATCTCCTTGGTGGTGAAGAAGGGCTCGAACACGCGCTTGCGAATGGCGTCCGGCATGCCGGGGCCGTTATCTATCACCTCTATTCTCACGAAATCTGTTTCCGTCCGCGTGCGGATGGTTATCTCCGGGTGTTCTTCACTGCCGTAGTGCTTGGCGTGCATGGCCTGCGCCGCATTGCGCAGCAGGTTGAGCACCACCTGCTCTATTTCGTTGGTCGAGCAGATCACGGCGGGCAGTTCCGGTTCGTAGTCGCGGGTAATGATGATGGATCGGAAATCGTAGCGCTTCTTGAGGTCGTAGTCGTTGGCGGCAAGGTCTATGGTTCTGTCCAGCGAGGTATTAAGGTCCACGGTAGACCGCCGCGCATCGCTGGAACGGGAAAAGTCCAGCATGTTTGCGACAATCTGCGCAGCCCGCGAGCCTGCCTGCCGGATGCCTTGCAGGAAGAACAGCACCTGACGTTCTGCCAGATAGGCCCGCACCTGCTCCAGTTTGCAGCCCACCTTTTCCGCTGCGTCCAGATTCGCCTGAATATCGGGCGAGATGCGGCGTTCAATATTCTGCGCACCCTGCAATATGGCCCCTAGGGGGTTGTTGATCTCGTGTGCCATGCCTGCGGCAAGTCCGCCGACGGACATCATCTTCTCCGTCTGCACCATCATTTCTTCCATGCGCACCCTGCGGGTGATGTCTTCC
>JBKEAK010000316.1:0-15654 GCA_047972125.1 Halodesulfovibrio sp. | reverse complement strand
GGATATGGACCGGATGAACAGAAAGGCGACAATGCCGCTCACCACGAAAATGACCATGGTGATGCCCTGCTGCTGCAACACGGACTGCCAGATGTAGTTGGTGATGATGGACCTGTCCATGCCGATATACACAAAGCCCGCTGCTCCGGCGAGAATAGGCATGCCCACGTGGATGACATCTCCCTGCGGGAGCGTGACATGCTGCACCAGCGTGCCCTCCCTGAGGGGATCGTGGTTGCGCACGAGGTTGACAGCGGCAAGCACCTGTTCGGGAATGACCGGAATGAAGGTATGGGCCAGCACTTCGCCGTTGGCGTCCGTGACCAGCACATAGGAAACCCCTTCCAGATCAAGGTACTGATCGATCTTGGACTGGATAAGGGCGGCATCGCTTCTGGCAATGATGTCTATGTCCGAATGGGCAACACAGCGGGCAATGGCCACGGCCTTGCTCTCGTATTCCTGCGTGAACCGTTTGTAGATCAGCCAGCCGGAATAGGCAGCGCTGACGTTGGCCACCACTCCGAAGAGAATAATGAAGAAAATAAGCGTTTTCCGGAACAGGCGAGAACTGATCATAGTCTCCACCGTTCCCAATCAACCACAGGCATGTGCCTGTTATCCTGCAGCATCATGAAATAGACACGATCCAGCCCCTGATGCCGCTTGCGGTTGTAGTGCAGGGGTACATCCAGCCCTATGTCGTACGAGGTCATGGCCTCCATGGTTTCGGGTATATCCGCCCTCTGAGGGTCCGGTCCCATCCGCCGCAGCATCTCTACCACCAGACAGGCATTCAGGTAGCCCTCAAAACTCACGGCGCTGTACTGGCGGGGTGGATAATGCTCAGGGTTAAGTTCGGCCGGGGGCAGTTTGGCCCACTTGTCCATGACGCTGCGGTATTCCCGCACGGCAGGCAGGCTCGTATCCTCATAGCTGGGCACGACCTGCAGATTGACTATGTTGTCCGTCAGAAAGCCGGTATCGCCGGGGAACATTTCCTTGAGCTTGCGGATGAGATTGTCTCCGTCCGCAAAGGAAACATTGGCAATGAGAGCCGAATTCTTAAGGGCCCGCATGTCGCGGATAAAACCGGCACTGGAGGCATAAGTGCCAACGGCGACAACGGCATCGGCACCGGATTCGTTGATAATTCTGGCCTGTTCGGCATAGGAATAGTCAGCCCCGCTGCCTCTGGGATAGGAAACATCCACCACCGGACGCAGGCGATACTTGCCAAGCGCCCTGCGCACGCCGTCCCAGCCGCCTCTTCCGTAGGCATCGGCCTGATAGAACACGGCAATGCGCCGTCTGCCCAGCGAGACAAGCCTGTCCACAACGGCTTCTGTTTCCTGCATGTATGATGCACGCAGATTGAAAACGTATTCACCGTATGGTTCCTGCCTGTGCGGCTCGGCACCGGTGAAGGGGAAAAGCAGGTAGGCGTTTTCCTTCTCGTACTTGATCAGAAGAGGAAGAATGCGGGTGACCGTGGGCGTGCCCACATAGGAAAACAGGGCAAAGACCTTGTCCTGTTCTATGAACTGTATGGTATTGGTGATAGCGGGAATGGGATTGTAGCCATCGTCCAATGGCAGCAGCTCAAGTTTGCGGCCGTAAACACCGCCCTCGGCATTCACGTAATCGAAATAGGCCGCAGCTCCCCGATACAGCTCGATTCCCAATCCGCGCGAAGGACCGGAAAAAGCTGCAGACATGCCGAATTTCAAGGAATTCTCAGAAGCCGAAGCCGCACCGCCCCCCATGACAAGCAACGCTGTCACGAGCCAGCACATAAGTCTCAAGACGTTCAAACCACATCCCCCGTCTTTAGACACTTTACCCGCACCCGATGAAAGTCTATCCTAGTAAGGCTACTCCATTTCCGCTCGGAATATATATAAAAAATTAAGCCATTGGCAATAATTATCTTTCCAAGGAGTTACATATGCGCATCGTGGTGCTGGACGGTCATACACTGAACCCCGGAGACAACCCCTGGACCGCAGTGGAAGCACTGGGCAATCTGGCAATTCACCCCCGCACCCCTGCTGCAGAGGTCATGGAACGGGCCCAGGGGGCGGATATTCTGCTCACCAACAAGGTGCGGCTCACGGAAGAAATCATCAACGCCCTGCCGGACCTCAAATTCATTTCCGTGCTCGCCACCGGCTATGATGTGGTGGATATCCGCGCCGCCGCAGCCAAAGGCATTCCCGTTTCCAATGTTCCCGGATACGGAACCAATGCCGTTGCCCAGCACGTCTTTGCCATGCTGCTCGAAATGTACCGCCGCGTGAGCGACCATGCCCAGAGCGTACGCGCGGGCCAATGGACCGGCAACAAGGACTGGTGCTACTGGAACTCCACACAGCTGGACCTGACAGGCAAGACCATGGGGCTTGTAGGCTTTGGCAACATCAGCCGCCGCGTGGCGGAAATTGCCCTTGCCTTCGGCATGCGGGTGCAGGCCCATGTTCCCCGCCCCAAGCCACACCCCGGATATGAGAACTTCTCGTTCTGCGATCTCGAAACCCTGTTTGCAACGTCGGATGTCATCAGCCTGCACTGCCCTCTCACGCCGGAGAACAAGGGCTTCGTGAATGCGGAGCGAATTGCCTCCATGCCCGGTGGAGCCATTCTCATCAACACGGCCCGCGGCCCGCTGGTGGATGAAGAAGCTGCGGCCAAAGCCCTGCACGCCGGTTCGCTCGGCGGTCTGTGCACCGATGTGACGAGTGTGGAACCGGTGCCTGCAGACAATCCCCTGCTGACCGCGCCCAACTGCCTGATCACGCCCCACCTTGCATGGGGAACGCTCACTGCGCGTGAAACACTCATGCGGGTAACTGCGCAGAACATTCAGGCCTTCCTTTCCGGCAACTCGCAGAACGTGGTGAACGCCCACCTGCTGTAGCAGCCCCAAACACAACAATCAGGCCGGGCCCCCCTTCGGGAGTCCGGCCTTTCTTGTCATTCAGCCTGCAAGGGCTCAGTAGTGATATTGCAGTTTCACTATTCGCCGCAGGAAGGATTCTCTTCAAGCATCTTGTATGCGCAGAACTTGCCGCACATGGCGCATTCGCGCTTGTCCTTGTGCTCTTCACGACGCTTTTCGACCATTGCAGGGTCGAGCGCCAGAGTGGACATGGATTCCCAGTCCAGAGCCTTGCGGGCGCGGGACATGGCGATTTCACGTTCCACGGCGTGTGCACGGCCAAGAGCGGCTTCACCGGCCTGAGCGGCAATACGGGAAGCCATGACACCGGCATGAACATCTTCAATGGAGGGCAGGGTAAGATGTTCTGCGGGGGTCAGGTAGCAGAGGAAGTCCACACCGGCGCGAACGCCGATGGCACCACCAATGGCACCGGCGATGTGGTCATAGCCGGGGCTGCAGTCAATGGTCAGCGGACCAAGCACATACAGGGGAGCGCCGTTGGTCAGCTTCTTGATGCTCTTGATCTGGGCTTCCACCTCGTCCATGCGGACGTGGCCGGGGCCTTCGATCATGCACTGCACACCGGCAGCAAGACCGCGCTTGGCGAGCTGGCCCAGCACCATGACTTCTTCCCACTGAGCGGCATCGCCGGCATCGGTGCCGGCACCCGGACGCAGTCCGTCGCCGAGAGAAAGGGTCACGTTGTACTTGCGGGCGATCTCAAGAATGCGATCGTAACCGGTAAGGAGCGGGTTCTCCTTGTCGTTCTTGATCATCCAGCGGGCAAGAATGGAGCCGCCACGGGAAACAATACCCATGATACGGTCGCCGTTCGTGGCGAATTCGGCACCACGACGGGTAAGCCCGCAATGAACGGTCATGTAGTCCACACCCTGCAGTGCCTGACTTTCGATTTCCGCAAAGATTTCCTCGGGATCAATTTCCGCGGGGTCCTTTCCGGCATCGATGTACTTCTGGGCAACAGCGTACATGGGAACAGTGCCGAGCGGCAGGATGCACTTATCAAGCATCTCCGTACGAATGGCATTCAGATCGCCGCCGATGGAAAGGTCCATGACGGTGTCGGTGCCTGCGTTGATGGCAGTTTGCAGCTTGACCATCTCGCAGCGAATGTCATTCTTGAGCGGAGAAGTGCCGATGTTGGCATTAACCTTCACGCTTGCAGGCTGTCCCACCAGGGTGGGCACCACATTCTTGTGGTTGGGGTTGGCAAGCAGCACCATGGTGCCGTTTTCAATCCCCTTGGTGATTTCTTCGGGAGCCAGACGCTCCCGCGCCGCCAACGTATCCAGGTGCTTGTCCAGGAAGGTGGCAAGGGCGGTGTTCAGGTTCAAAATGGACATATGGTCCCCTTTTCCTTTTCGGAAAGTGACGCAGGGACGGGCCTTGGAACGACAACAACGCGCAGATTAGATACCAAGCCGGAGCAATTTGCAAGCGAATCCCTTATTCCCGGCCACTTCCCGGCCCCGCCCTGCGCTGTTCAGCCGCCCTTGCACACGAGAGTCTTCCGTAATTATTGAACAAACACACAAACTCTGCCATACTTGCCCGCATATATGGGCAAAACGCCGCAACTGCCGTTCTTGCACCCCGGAGACACAAAGGTTCCCCATGAAAAGATTGTTCTGGATAGGCTCTCCCTTCTTTTCCGGCTCGCTCGCCGAATGCGGGTGGGAAGTGCACGTGCACAACTTCGAACAGACGGCAGTGTTCGGCTGGGGCGATATCGTCACCATTGCGGGATGGGAACCGGATGTGGTGGTTGTGGCGGACAAAAGCCGCCCCCCCTTTGTGCTGGGGATGGAAAAATTCCCCTGCCTCACGGTATTCTATTGCGTGGATTCACACATACACAGCTGGTATCCGCTCTACGCTCAGGGCTTTGACGTCTGCCTCATGAGCCTGAAGGACCATATGCCCAGAATGGCGGGGGACTTTCTCCCGGCTGAGCGCATATGGTGGTTCCCCGCCTTTGCCAAGAACGACGATCTGCCGCTGCCCCATGCGCCGGAATGGGATGTCCTTTTCGTGGGCACCGTGAACCCGCAGACCACCCCCAAACGCCACGCCTTTCTGCAGGCGCTCAAGGCACGGGTGCCCTCACTGCACATAACCCAGGGCAACTACCGCCAGCTCTACCCCAAGGCCCGTCTGGTGCTGAATTTCTGCGAGTTCGGCGATTTGAATTTTCGCGTCTTCGAGGCGCTTGGCTGCGGCGCGTGCCTTATGACCCCGGACATTGCCAACGGCCAGCCGGAACTGTTTACAAACGGTGAAGACCTGCTCACCTATCCCGTGCATACGGAAGACAGTATGGACAAGCTTGTCGCCACCATTGAAGAGGCGCTGCAGGATAATGACAGGTGCAGGCGCATTGCCGACAGCGGCTTTGCCAAGGTTGATTCCCAGCACCGCGCCCGGCACAGGGCACAGGCATTTACCGATGCTATACGCGCCCTTGGTGCTGAAGAGACCATAAAAAAACGGATGCATAGTGCATCCTCCATCAGGGCCGGGGCCCTTCGCCTGATCTATCTTCTGCTTGCCGAAAGTGTGGATTCGCCCCTGCTCAAGCAGGCCTATCTCAGAGCCGCCGGATAGGCCGGGGAACGCCCACGATACCAGCGGGCAAAACCGGACAAGCCAATGACCGGCTCTTCCCGAAATCGCCTCTCAATCCCCCCTCAAGACTCGGGCATCAATCAGGGCAATGCCTCACCCCCTGGCTGCCCTACAACGCAGGCCATGAGTCTTGCCCATAGGCACCGCAGAGCAACCTAATGACACTTCGGCAGATTATCCCTGCTCAGGGGAAGGTGCATCCTTGGTGCTCTTGCCCGCAGCATAGGTGGTCTTGGCCTGCTGCATGGCGGAACCCGAAACAAAATCCAGCATGATGAGCAGCTCTTCCACCGAATTCTGGCTCCGGTTCTTTTCCTTGTAGGCCTTCACCTTGAGCAGATGCTCCTTGGTCACTATGCCCGCCCGGATCAGGTATTCGACAAAGGTTTCCGTCTTGAGCTGTTCCTGCTGCAGGGCCGCTTCGCTTATGGCCCGCTGCTGCGCAGCCACGGCTTCTTCATATGCTTCCATCCGGCCTTTGAGCTGGGCCACACTCCCCTGCACCTGACTCCGTTCTTCTTCCATCTCGTTCACACGGATTTCAAGAACGTTGTTGTCGCTTTCAAGCTTGAACAACAACGCCCTCAATCCTTCCGAACGCTTGTGGATAAGCAGGAAAATAAAGGCCGCCACGGCTATGCCGCCCACCATGATGTACGCAAAGCTCATGCGATCTCCCCTGCCGAACAGCTCCTCCTCCGAGAGTGATGCTATTCGGGAACGATAAAGTCCGTGATATTGCGGGCGGTGCCGTCACCGGATTTCTCCCGCTCTCCGGCATTCTCCTCTTGCCGGGACAATTCAGCCTCCGGCATCACGTCGTCACTTTCTTCCGCTTCGAAAAAGCCGGGCAGCACATCCTGCTCATCGCCCGAACCGACTTCTCCGGAAACCGGTGAAAAATCGAAATCGTCTGCGGACGCTGCATGCTTCTGTGCAGGCAGGGTATCATCTTCCCACATGAAGTCCGGCAGGTCAGCTTCAGCTTGAGTTCCTGACTCACCTGATTGTCCGGCAACATCGGCAAGATATCGGTTCCTGTTGGCCGCCTGCGTATCGTCATCAAGACCAACAGCAGCCAGTGCCTTTGCCAGAGCGGAATCCATATCGATGGGCTCATCAAGCTCATCAGATACGTATATCTCGGCTTCCTGAACAGCCGGTTGACCGTCGGGCTGCCCGTCAAGCGGACTAAACACATCATCAGCCGCATCAGGCTCCGGTTCCTGCACAAACTCGTCGTATACGATTTCGTCGGGAGTCAGCAGAATGATGTTGTCATCATCCTCGTCCGTGTCCTCGCCAGCATCGTCCAGCTCATCCTCGTCGCCGAAGATGTTGGAGAAGCGGTATACGGGACGGGGGCGTTCCACAGTTTCGGAAACCACCGAATCATCGGCCACGGAATCAGAGGCGATAACAGAAAGAGTACCGGAAGCCCCACCGGAGGTCCCACCGGACGCAGGAGAGAAATCGAAGCCATTATCATCGGTGGCTACATAATCGCTATCTGCGGACACAGCGGCCTGTTCCTCACCTTCAGGGGCATTTGGGGACGCATCTTGGAGCGCATTTTGGGGTTCGTCTTCAGGCTCAAACAGGAACAGTCCCTTGCGTTCCGGCTGGCGCGCTGCGGCAGCAGGAGCAGGACGGACAAATCCGTCCAGATGCAGATCGGGCACCTGCCTGAAATGCGAGCTGGCATCGTCATTGTCATCGACATCGGCATCAGCATCAGCATCAGCGCCAGCTTCCGTGCCAACATCTGTGCCAGCTTCCGTTCCAACATGTGTGCCAACATATGTGTCGGCCACCGAAAGAATATGGCTTCCGGCAGGCTCACCGGCAGGCGCGGAACGGCGCACGGCACTGGCTGCTATTTCCTTCAGGTCTTCTTCCAGAATATCGTTTTCTTCGGCTGCGGTATGGATATCAAGCAGTCCACGGGTTGCGGGTGCCTTATGCGGCGCACGGCCCACTTCCATATGCAGGTCAGGCAGGACAGGATCGGAAGACAGGGTGTAATCGATGTATTCTTCAGATTCCGGATCTACCACCGAGGAATCATCCTCGGCAGAGCCGAGAAGGATAACCTCTTCGTCTTCTTCATCAGATACAGCCCCTATTGCAGCCCCTGTCGCAGCCCCTATTGCAGCCCCTGTCGCACCCACAGTCGCATCCACTGCTGCACCCACGGTTGCAACGGGCACTTCCGTCGAAGCCTCGTCCGCTTCCCACGAAAATTCCATGGTAGAATCAGTGTCGGCATCGGCTACGCCGGATTCGAGCTCCGGTCCGGAAACTTCAGCAACGTCACCGGCCGAATCAAGCTCTGCGTCGCCATAAGCACTGGCAGCAGCGACAAGGGGTTCAACCACGGATTCGAAAGCCTCAGTACCGGATGCAGCAGCTACTTCTGCCGTTGCGTCCGTTTCAAACTGCCAATCCTGCTCATCCGACGCATCGGAAGCCTCGGGCTCTTCACCTGCAAGAATGAACTCTTCTTCAGACGACTCGTCAGCAATCGACGCGGCCAATTCATGAGCAGATTCTTCTGCGGCATCAACATGAACGGTCAACTCTTCCTGACCGGCGGGTTCGTCCTGACCAGCATATTCGTCCTGACCGGCATATTCGCCCTGATCTACATACCCTTCGTGACCGGACACAACTTCGCTGTCAGCCGATACGGGGGCATCGAATTCGTCACCCTTGATGATGGTCGCAACATCCGAATCGGACGCAGCGAAACCGGCATCATGAGCCGCTTCTGCCGTCAGAGATTCGTCCGAGGCTTCACCGATAACGGACTCGGCCATTCCGTCAGCCGGAGCATCCTGTTCCTGAACATCCAGTTCCTGCGCATCAGGATACACATCTGGCCACGCAGTTTCCGGTGAGAAGGAACGGGGTTCGGAGTCAGCTCCGAACCCGGTTTCCATATCTTTTTCTTCCGCAGCGAAATCGGTGGCTGCCGGTTCAAAGGCATCCTGCACAGCATCTTCGGGCTCAAAAGTCCCTTCAAATTCCGCAGCCTCACTGTAGGCTACGGAATCATCAACCACGGAGACAGTCGAACCGGTGTCCGCCGCGGCAGACTCTTCGCCTGCCAGCAACGTTGCACCCGCCACGCCAACGGCTATTCCGGCTGGGAACGCACTACCGGAGACAACTCCGGAGTCAACGTTACCAGCCCTCTCGAAAGGGGCGTCGGCATCACCGAAAACGACCTCCCCATCCCTGTTGAAATGCACACCACGTTTGGGGGTGTTGGCCTGAGTGGCTTCGGTAAGGGTCTGCTCGTGGCGCTGCAGGGTAACAAGCTGTGCCATGCGCTTTTCAATGGAACGCAGAACCTCGTTCATGCCGTTTCGCTCATCGCGGATGCTGCGGGTCATCTCCTCCATGCTGCGGAGCATGAAATAGAACATGACCATAAGTCCTGCGAAGCACAACAGGATGAACACCATAAACAATGTATATTGTTGACTTAAAATGAGCATACCTTCGCTCTTTCGTTTAATCGCCCGATGAAGTACCATGAAACATGGTGAGGCCACTTCCTTTTACTTCAAGGCATTTAGCACAGAAGCACCACGATTAACAATATACCCCTACCTCAGGAACCCGCATGGCTTCTTCAAATATCCGTCCCAACCTCCTTGTCGCGGACAAGGATGGTAACATTTTTGACCACCCCGATCTGCTCATGGTCTGCCGCAAAGGCAATGAACTCGCACTACCCAAGCCGGACGAACTGATGCCACTGCCTGAAGGCAGCGATCTTTTTCTGCTTCCCGGCCGTCTTGCCGTAGGACTTGATCCTGAAACAGGAGAAGCCGAAGCGCTGGAAGAATACGCCGTGGCCGCCTTTGCCGCCCCGGCGCACACGCTTACCGCGCACCCCGCCTATCTGACACAGGACGATGCCCCCACCCTGCCCCTGTTCGCGTACGGCGCAGTGGGCTTTGCCAACGGCAAGTTCTATGTCTGTGCAAAAAAGGTGGATCAGGACGTGCGGCAGGTCTTTACCGGCATTTCCTGCAACAAGATCGAAAAGAACGCGCACCAGCTCATGAAGCGGTACCCGGACAACCGGCTCATGCAGCACATCATGGGCAACTGTGTGCTCAAGTATTCCTGCCCTGCGGCCCGCAACCTTGCGCTCGGCCGTTTTGAGGCTCCTCTGCCCACCTCGCGCACCTGCAACGCACGCTGCGTGGGCTGCATCTCGCAGCAGGAAGAAGATTCCGAAATCTGCGCAACGCCCCAGAGCCGCCTCACCTTCACGCCCAATGCGACAGAAGTGGCGCAGATCATGACCCACCACTTCGGCAACGTGAAGGAAAAGCCCATATACTCCTTCGGGCAGGGCTGCGAAGGCGAACCGCTGACCGAAGCCCCCCTGCTGGAAGAGGCCATCCGCCTGTTCCGTTCACAGGGCGGCAAGGGCACGGTGAACCTGAACACAAACGCATCCATGCCCGACAAGATTGCCAGACTCTGCGAGGCGGGACTCTCATCCATCCGCGTCAGCCTGAACTCTGCACGGGAAGAAGTATACAACCGCTATTACCGCCCCAAGGGATTCACCTTTGCGGATGTGCGCCAGTCCATTGTGGAAGCCAAGGCACGCGGCAAGTGGGTATCACTGAACCTGCTCTTCTTCCCCGGCATCACGGATTCCGAGCCGGAAATCGAGGCACTGACCGAACTGGTGCAGGAAACCAAGGTCGACTTCATTCAGCTTCGCAACCTGAACATAGACCCGGAAATGTACATGGAATTGCTGGAAGGCATCGAGTTCGGGCCGAGCACCGGATTCTCCTTCTACCGCAAACGCATAAAGAAAACCTGCCCGTGGGTGGAGTTCGGTTACTTCAACCCCTACGTAGGGGACTGATACAAAAGGGGAGCCCTGCGGCTCCCTTTTTTATTGATAATGTACTTATTTTGTTATTTTCGCCTCCGGCGGACAGGGGGATAATCCCCCTGCACCCGGCGAAAGCGATTAACACTATTTTTTGATTCCAGCCCCGGCTTAATAAAGTATGTTCTCTAACATGTCTGAGACTACAAAAAAGGGAGCCTTTCGGCTCCGTTCTTGTTGGTGACAAACCCTCATTTTCAGTAAAACCGTATTTCCGTTAAGCCGGAACTGAGGTCCAAAACGGATTTTCATCGCTTATACGAGGTGCAGGAACATTAGGTTCCTGCCCGCCGGAGGCGAATACAAACCAAAGTGTCTTTGTCAGCAAAGAAGGGAGCCTTTCGGCTCCCTTATTATTTGTGACAATCCTTTCGCTAGAAAACATCCAGCTCGGTCTTCATGGCATTGATGAACAACACGGCATCAACACCGGAAACCGGGTCCAGCGGCTTGAACAGGCCCCTGGCAAGATCGGCGTGTATAAGCCCGCGCGAAGTGACGAACATCACCGAGTTGAAATAGGGATGATCGCTGCGCACGTCGGGGAACGGAGAATCCTGCCCCATGAAGCGGGTGGCAAGGGCCGAATCATTCCGTGCGCGGATATAGATATCTTCCAGTATGAGCGCCATTTCAGCACGGGTTACCGGCTTGTCTGGCTGAAAGCTGCCATCGGCATAGGGTTGCAGTCCGCGCATGCGATATGGCAGCACGGCACGTATGTCGGCAGCCAAAGGGTGATCTTGAATATCTGCAGTGTCCATGCCCTGACTAACAGCAGCCGTGCCCTGACCGGCATCCGCCGTAGCGGAACGCGGCGCGGCAAAGGTGCTGGTATCCGGTACTTCCGTCCCTTCAAAGAACTTTTCAACACCAAGTTCCTCAACCAGCAGGGCCGCCATATCTGCACGGCTCAACTGGTCCACCAGAGCAATCCGTTTGCCCACGGATGTTTGCAACGATGCCTTGATGATCTTTTCCAAAAGTTCCAGCTTCTGTCCCGCGAGTTCGGCATAGCCCTGATCGCGCGCCTGCGCTTCTCTGAAAAAGCTGCGGGCATCGTCAAACTCAAGCGCACGCAGATAGGCAACGCCTTCCCAGTACCACGGCATGGCCGCCTGCTCATCCGCGATGCGGGCATCGTTGAACGCCCGCCGGGTTTCGCGCAGCAAGACGGAATCCGAGGTCATGCCCTTTTCATGCAGGGCAATGAAGGCGCGCTGCTCAGCCACCAGAGTCCACATGCGCTCAGGCGAGCCGCTGCTTCTGTCGGCGTTCTGCTGACCGGAACGGATAAGCTCAAGAGCCTCACCAACCGTGCCGTTCATGGCCAGAACAAGCCCCTTGCCCGCAAGGGCCGGACCATATTCGGCATTCAGCTGCAGAGCAGTATTGAAGGATTGCAAAGCAGCGTCGGGCTTGCCGCCGTCTATCTGCCGCATACCTGTTTCGTAGTGATGCAAGGGCGTATCAAGCATGCCCTTTGCCCCGCGCTGCGTCTTGGCGCACCCGAACAGACCGGCCGCAATGACCACCATGCCGAGGCAGACCAGCCGCCTGATAGAATCCCTGAAGAGAATTGCGCGTAGCATTTCCATCTCCTTGCGTGCCTTAATCAAGCACGATCATAACGCGGCATTTTTCGAGAAAATCCTGCCCGGAGGCAAGCTCTCTCAGCTTTGTCGCATCATCATTGGATATGACCAGATTGGTGCGGGCCTTGCCGTCCACGGCAACTGCCTTGACCACCATAGGATGCCCGGCGATGCGGGGATTGGCCGCAGCCTTGTCCATATCCTTGCCATAGCCCGCCATCCCCTGCTGAATGGCGTATTCACGGCTCACAGAGGCGGTGCCGTATACTTCCTTGCCGGTTTCGTCGAGCAGACGGGGGCTCATGGCAGGACGGGCACCAAGACCGCGTGCGTCAACCAGAAGGCCGGTGAACGGTGCAGTATTTTCCGGGGCGGGTGCAAGCTGCCCTTCGGTGCCGGGAGCCGGAACCGTGCCATTATCCGTTACCTGCGGCACAGGGCCGGGAACAGGTGATGGAATTGGCATAGGCCCACCCGGAACAAAGAACGGCGTATCGGGCGATATGAGCGCGTTGGCAAGCCCGCCGCGCAGATTCATGCCCACGGTGACCTCAACAGAACCGTCGGACATGTATGCAGTATCAAGAATCTGGGAATTTTGCAGAAAACCGCGCACGCGCTCCACAACGGTATCATCCGCAATCATGGCATTCTGTACCGTGGTCTGCGCATCTATCTGAACGCCCTTGATCATCGAAAGCAGATTACGCCGGGCATCCACCGTTGCAGCGCGGATGGCCATGCCGCGCGCCTGAGCAAGGCTGACGGAGTTTGGCGGGGGCACGCCTATGCCCTTGGCGGTTACATAGCCTGTCTGCCAGTTGACCGCGCCGGTATCCATATCCTGCACATAATCGGCGTTACCGAAATCCTGAGCAAATGCCTGCGCTGCCAGCAGAAGCAGACAAGCTGTTGCGGCAGCCATTGATCTCATGAAGCGCATGAGCTTCCTCCTGAGTAACTGTTTCGTCTCCCAACGTGCATAACATGCCGGAGACGCATGACTTCATCCTGCCCGAATACCTTAGCGACCAAGTTTCCGCAAATAGTATCTGGCCGCCTTGTTATCCGTTTCATATCGCAGGGTGCGTTCCCAAAGCTCTGCGGCGAGCCGGGAATTCCCTTTTTCATACGCGGCATAGGCCCTGTCGTTCATCACCTTGGCAAGGCTCGACCGGGCCTCGGCGTCTGCCCCGTTGATCTTCAGCACCTTTTCCCACAGGCGCACGGCGTGATCTTCATACCCCTGATTGAACAACACCCACCCCAGACCGTGCATGGCCTTGGTGTGGCGGGGATTCAGGGCAAGCGTACGCTCAAATTCCAGCCTCGCATTCATGGGCATGTCCATGGACAGAAAAGCCCCGGCAAGGCGGTAATGTGTTTCGGGATCGTCCGACCCGAAGGCCTGTGCCTTGCGCAGCCATTCCACGGCACGCGCACCGTCGTGGTCCACGGCAGCCATGACGCCCAGAAAATAGCATGCGTCGGCATTGCGCCCGTCTATCTTCAATACCTGTCCGAAATACCTGCGGGCCTCATCCTTGCGCCCGCTCTGCAAATTCAGCACCCCAAGCCACAACCGGGCAAAAGTATTATCGGCATGCTTGGCGGCAACGCCCGCGAAAAACCGCTCAGCATCTTCAAAGCGCTCCAGCTTGGCACTTATGAGCCCGAGCTGGTTAAGAGCAAAGGCGTTATCCGGATCATCCCGCACCACCTGCCCGAACAGCGTGCGCGCAGCCTGCAACTGCCCTTTGTAATGCAGGTCTGCTGCCCGCAGCATGCGCTCGTCAAGCGAAGGAGTCCCCGTTCTTCCACTTGGCGAACGTCCGGCTGCGGAAAATCCGGTCACCGGAGTTGCCGCCTGTGCCCCACCTGACGGAGCATCACTCATCTCGGAACCGGTCACGGCAAATGCGCGTTCCGCACCCAGAAAATTGCCCACCGTCACACAGGCCACACCCGAAAACAGCAGGGCCAGACACAGGCGGATCACGGCGCGGCACATTATGCCTGCCCCCCTGTCCCTGCAAGATTCATGATACCCGATGCAACCGATGCGGCCATGCGCTGCCGGTATGCGGCATCGGACAACAGACGTTCTTCGCTGTCGTTGGAAATGAACCCTGTTTCCAACAGGATGGAAGGCATACGGGCCTTTCTGAGCACATAAAAATCTGCCGAATGCACTCCCCTGTCGGGAAAAGGCAGCCGCTTGGCAAGCATCTTCTGCATGATGCCTGCGGCAGCATCCGCAGCCTGCCAGTAACGGCGGCGTTCGTAGCGGAAGAGAAGATTCTCGATGTTCCCGGCCTCGGCATCCTGCTGTACCGCAGCCGCCTTTTCGTACCGCAACACGGCATTCTCGAAACGGGCGACCCGCTGTGCTTCCTTGCTGGAAGCCCGCTCGGAACAGAAATAGGTCTCCACGCCCTGCGCAGTCCTGTTTTCGCTGGCATTGCAGTGGAAGGAAATGAACAGGTCTGCGCTGTGCTGGTTGGCAACGGCGGTACGGGCGCTGAGGGGGACATAATAATCCCCGGTGCGGGTGAGAAACACACGTAATGCCGGTGCCCGCTGCCGCAGCACGGAAGCGCAGGCAAGCGCCAGCTCCAGATTCACATCCTTTTCCATCAGCCCATCGGCCCCGACTGCGCCGCTGTCGAACCCGCCGTGACCGGCATCCAGCACAACCCGGCGGACACGGTATCCCGTCTTGGCATCACGCGTATCCGCAAGCAGCTGTGCCATGTCAGCCTCTTCCTGCCTTGCGGCGCTTTCCAACGGCGACAACTGCCTGCCATCCGCACCCTGATTCATATCCGGCACGCCGGATTGCCCTGCCGGTTCCGATGTTGAATTCGTATCAAGGCGATACTCTGGATGCTGGGAAAGCATATCCGCCATCATGCGCGAATAGGTATCTTCCGGGTTCAGGTAGGCGGCATGGCGAAAATATGCGGTGGCCTCTTTCCGGTCACCAAGGGCAAGCAGAGTTCTGCCCAGAAGGCCCTGCACGAAGTCGCTTTGCGCCTCGATGGATGCTGCATTACGCAACACTGCAAGAGCCTCGGCATATCTGCCTTCTGCAAGCAGGTTCTGCCCGCGCACGGCCAGTTCAAATACTTTGGAGAGGGTTTCCGGCGCGGCAGTGGCGTTGGTCCCTGCGTTTAGCAGGCCCTCGTCCGGGGGAGGAAGCAAAGCATATGTTGTTGCGGGAGCAAAAACAGAGAATGCGCTCAGCAGCCCCTGAGCAGCAAACCCCGCTCCCATGCGTTGCAAAAAGTGTCTTCTCGTCATCATTCCGGGTACACCAGTTCTCCGATTCTCTGATTCCCCAATCCCCCATATCACGGTCAATCCGGAACCCACACGCTACATCACTATCCGTTCCGGGGCAACGCGCTTTACAACACCGAAGCAATCTGCAGTCTCCCTGCCGCACAGTGCCGTGTCGCACGTTTCACGCTCCGCACAAGTCCCTTCGAAACAGCATTACCTCCACCAACCTTCACTACGTTTTCGTTACACAGTGTTTT
>JBKEAK010000315.1:0-4994 GCA_047972125.1 Halodesulfovibrio sp. | reverse complement strand
GATGCACACGCCGCTGCATTGCATTTGTACGGATACACACGTGAAGATATGCTCGGGTTGTCCCTCACCGACATTACAACGACAGATCGTACCCTTATCTATAAGCGTCATAATACCATTCTCGAAGATGGCAGCGCGCATTTTGAATCGGTGCATAAGCGAAAGGACGGAAGCGTTGTAGATGTTGAGGTGTATTCCGGTGCCATTGAAGGTGAACTGAGCCGGACAACCTTTTCCATCGTGCACGACATATCCGAGCGCAAGAGGGCGGAGAAGCAGGTCGTCGAACAGCGCAATCACCTGACCGCGTTGATGAACGCACTGGCAGACTGTGCCATGTTGCTGGACACGGGGGGCAGAATCATTACGCTCAATACCGCAGCTGCCAAGGTGCTGAATGCGTCTGAAGAAGAACTGGTGGGTGAGAGCCTTTTCGAGCGGGTGGCTCCCAAGGATGAAACCACCCTGCGGCGAATTATCGAAATGGTGATGGAAAGCGGCATTCCCCGGCGTGAAGAATATGGTTCGGGAGATGCTGTGTGGGACATCACCTGTTACCCCGTGCTGGATATAAGGGGCGAAGTGGGCGGCATTGCGCTGTACGGCAAGGATGTTTCCGCCCGCAAGCGAGCGGAGGAGCGGGTGCGCTGGCTTTCTGCCCGTGTGCTTTCGGCGCAGGAGGATGAACGCAAACGCATAGGGCGTGAACTGCACGACAGCACGGCCCAGACCCTTTCCGGTATCAAATTCATGATGGAAGCGGATCTTGCAGAAATGGAGCGGGCCGCCGTGCCGCACGATACGCGTGTGGTCCGAAAGGTCGTCTCGTTGCTGCAGGGGGCGATCATCGAGCTGCGCCGTATCATTATGGACCTTCGTCCCACCGTATTGGATGATCTGGGTCTGCTGTCGGCGTTACGTTGGTTGCAGGACGAATTTTCCACCATGCACGGACACATAGGCATACGTCTGTTGATGGATATGGATGAGGAGCTGCTTGACGAACGCCAGAAATCGGTTCTCTTCCGCATAGCTCAGGAGGCACTGGCCAATGCCGTGCGGCATAGCGGCGCAGATGCCATAAGCTTTTCATTGTTGCGGGAAGGGAGCAACTGCTGTCTGACCATTGCCGACAACGGCATTGGCTTTGATCCGCAGGAAATGCCCGGAGCGGGCATAGGGCTTGACAGTATGCGCGAACGCCTTGAACTTGTGGAAGGACAGTTGCACATACTGTCGGAAAAGGGCATTGGCACACAGGTGAGGGCGCTGGTGCCCCTGGCAACGTCCGAAACCTCTACCGCGACCAGTACAGGGAGTTAGTCTTGTCCGAAGTGAATCCGGTCTGTCAGAGTTTTTGCGAGCACACCGACGCCATAGACGATGTGCGCGCCTCCATGGCGGACGATACTCATATTACTGCTCTTGCCGAGCTGTTCAAGTTGCTGGGCGACGGCACCCGAGTGCGTATGCTGCTGGCGTTGGCCAGACGCGAGCTGTGCGTGTGCGACCTTACTGCCGTTATAGGCATGTCGCAGTCTGCCGTATCGCATCAGCTCAGGTATCTGCGTGCGGCCAAGCTTGTGCGCTTCCGCAAGGAAGGCAAGAACGTGTTCTATTCGCTGGACGATGGTCACGTCACCAGCCTGCTCTTGCAGGGGTTGGAGCATATCCGCGAATAGGACCAGAGAATGTTCATGAAAGAAAAAGCCACCGGAACCGGTGGCTTTTTTATGGTCCTATGCCTGATTTTGGCGTTGCCTGCGTTCCCGTGACGGGCCGGTGAGTCCCAGATCGTCCAGTACACAAGACAGCGCTGGAACAAGAAAGAGCACCATGATCGTGGACATGGCCAGTCCGAAGATGATGCTACAGGCAAGGGGGATGAGCACCTGTGCCTGAATGCTGGTTTCCGTGAGCAGCGGCAGAAGGCCCGCTATGGTGGTCAGCGAGGTGAGCAGCACCGCGCGCAGCCGGTTGCGGCTGGCTGCGGGAGCTGCACGCAAGGGTTCCATGCCTTCCCCGAGGCGGAGCTTGAGGAATTCCACCAGCAGGATGGAATCGTTTACCACGATCCCGGCAAGGGAAATAAAGCCCATCATGGACGGCATGGTCAGATCGAGCCCCATGAGCATGTGCCCCCATATGACGCCGATAAGCGCCATGGGTATGGCTGTAAGCACGCATATAGGTTCGGAGTAGCTCTTGAACTGAAAGCTCAACAGCATGAATACGCCTGCAATGCCCACTATGAACGCCGTGCTCATGGAGCCGCCGGTTTTGGCACCTTCCTTGGCTTCACCTTCCTGCGACATGCGGATGCCGGGATACTTTTTGAGCAGTTCGGGAATGAAGTTTCGTAGGGTGTCGTTGCGTATCTGATTGGCGTTTGCCAGGGCAGTGTTCACATCGCCTTCCACCGTGATGGTGCGCAGGCCGTTTACGCGGGCAATACGCGCCCAGCCCCGGCCGTATTCGATGTTGACCACGTTGCCGATCGGTATCTGATTGCCGGAGGCATCGGTGATATGAAAGTAGTCCAGGTCGGCGAGGCTGTCCTTGTCCTTGGGTGCAAGCCGCACGTCCACTTCATAGGATTCGCCGTGGTACTGTATCTCGGTGGCGGTATCGCCGAAAAAGGCTGTGCGCAGTTGTGAGCCAATGCGCCGTGCGTCTATCCCCAGAGATTTTGCACCGTTTTTCAGCGTGGCCCGCAGTTCCGGTTTGCCGGGGCGCAGGTCGTCCTGCAGGTCCACCACCCCGTTGTATTGTGAGAGCCAGTGTTGCAAGTCAAGCGAGGCAGCCTTGAGTTGGTGCAGGTCATCGCCTTTGAGCCGGAAGCTCAGCGCCATGCCGCCGGGGCCCAGGACAGGCTCCTTCCACACCATGGAGATGACATCCGGAACCACGCCTGTGCGCTCGCGCCACATGGTTGTTACATCGTCAAGGCGGACGGTGCGCTGATCCGATGCCAGCAGGTCGGCAGAAACGGTCACCACATGGGGGCCGGTTTCGTCGGCATCCGAGTTGGTATTATAGTAGATGGCTATGTTCTTGATCAGGTGCTGACCGCCGGGCTGCTGCGGGGCGTACTCTTCGTCGATGCTTTTGAGGGCGGCTTCCAGTCGCTGTGCCACAGCTTCAGTCCGCGCAAGGGGAGTGCCCTGCGGCAGAAGCACGCGGGCTTCCACCTGATCTCCTTCAAGGTCTGGGAAAACCTTGAATTTCAGGCGTCCACCGGCCAGCATGCCCACGCTGATGAACAGCAGGGCAATAACGCAGCCCACAAAGAGATAGCGCCACCGGACAACGGCATCCACGGCCCTGCCCAGTTTTTCTTCACGAAAGCGTTCAAACATGGCGTCGAAACGTATGCGGAAGCGGCTTTGGCGGTCTTGGCGCATGCCGCCGAGTGAATGCGCCAGATGGTGGGGCAGAATGAGAAACGCCTCAACAAGGCTGACCCCCAGCGAGAGGATGAGCACAAAGGGCATGACCCAGAGAACCTTGCCGATATTGCCTTCCATGAATACGGCCAGAGAGCCGAAGATGAGCACCGTGGTGGCGAATGACGAGGCAACTCCGGCCGCGACTTCCCGTGTGCCGTCTACCACCGCTTCGAAGGGACGTTTGCCCCTGTTGATATGCGAGGCCACGTTTTCTGCAATAACGATGGCATCGTCCATGATCAGGCCCGTTGCCAGCAGCAGGCCCACCATGGTCATCATGTTTATGGTCATGCCGGTCACCTGCATGCCGTACAGGGAAGCAAGAAAGGAAACCGGCAGGCCCATGGCCACCCAGAAGGCGTAGCGGAAGCTGAAGAACAGCCACATGGTGAGAAAGACGAGAACAAGCCCCTGCACACCGTTTTCGAGCAGCATGTTCAGGCGGTCTGAAACGATGTCCGAAACGTTCTTGGTCACGGTCAGGTGCACACCGGGCGGGGCCTCATGGCGTTCCTTATCCAGAAATGCCTCGGCCTGATCCACAAGGTCCAGCGCATCCTGCTGCTGGGTTTTGTTGATCTGCAAAATGCCGGCACGCAGGCCGTTGAAGATGACTTTGTCTTCATCCAGCTCGAAACGGTCCGTGATGGTTGCTATGTCGCCGAGCCGGATTTCCGCCCCGGACGATCCCGCCACCACGATGAGTTCCTCGAATTCCTGTATGGTCCGCCGCTGATCCTTGAAGCGGATGAGTACGTCACCCGAGTCGGTCTGCAGCGTACCCCCGGGCAGGTCAAGGCTTTGCGCGGCCACGGTATCCGCTATGTCGGAAGCCGAAAGCCCATACTGCATGAGTGCCTGCGCGGGCACTTCTATGCGAATCTGGTGGTCGGAAAAACCGGCCACGGTAACTTGCGTTATGTCGGTTTCGGAAAGAAGCTGGCGCTTGAGCTTATCGCAATAGGCCTTCAGGTCCGGTGCGGACATGGGCCCGGTCACGGCAACGGACATCACGAAATCCAGCCGGTTCAGCTGGGTGATGATGGGCGTCTCTACCTTTTCGGGAAAGTCGTCAATGGCGTCCACTTCGGTGCGCACATCGTTCAGAAAACGGTCTATGTCACCGCCTTCGGTCATCTCGGCGATGATCACGGCGGAGCCTTCGCGTGCTTCGCTGGTCACCTCTGCCACTTCGGAAAGGGCCTCAAGCGCTTCTTCCACCCGCTCGCACACGGATTCTTCCACGTCTTCGGCGGTGGCTCCGGGATAGAGGATGGAAATCTGCACCTTGTCCGGTGTGAATCTCGGGAATGTCTCGCGCAACAGCTTGGGGGCTGCAAGCAGGCCCATGAGCAGAAAAGCCGCCATGAGCAGGTTTGCCGCGGTGGGGTGCGCAGCGAAATATTCAAGGATGCGCTTCATCGGACATCCCCTTCTCCAAGGGCTTCACGCTTCAATGCCTCCAGCGCCTGTTCATCCGTAACGGGGTTGAGAAGCATGCTCTCCATGGCGGGGATAACGTCGGTGAGCACGACCTGTTCGCCT
>JBKEAK010000314.1:0-21416 GCA_047972125.1 Halodesulfovibrio sp. | reverse complement strand
TTGAGTTCTGCTCCACCCACGCAGGCTGCATGCACGCCTGCGGGCACGATACGCATATGGCCATTCTGCTCGCCACGGCCAGAGTGCTCAGCGCCATGCGCGACGAGCTGTGCGGCACAGTGAAATTCGTGTTCCAGCCTGCGGAAGAATTTCCCGGCGGCGCGCGCCCCATGATCAACGAAGGCGTTCTCTACAGCCCCAAGGTGGATCACTGCTTCGGTCTGCACGTGTGGCCCGGCACACCTTCCGGAGCCATTGCGGTAAAGTCCGGCCCGCTCATGGCGGCCATGGACCGTTTCGAGGTCACCATCATCGGCAAGGGGGGCCACGCTGCCAAACCCCATGAATGCGTAGATGCGCTGGAGATCGGCACGCAGGCCGTGGGCGCACTGCAACGCATCATCTCCCGCCAGATAGACCCCGTGCAGCCAGCCCTGCTCACCGTGGCGGTGTTCAATGCCGGGCACGCCTTCAACGTGATTGCAGAAACCGCGACCTTCGGCGGCACCCTGCGCACCTTCGACAAAGGCGTACGCGCCCGGTGGGAGGAACGCATGCGGCAGGTGGTGGGCGGCATATGCGATGCCATGGGCGCAACATACGAATTTACCTTCATAGACGGCTACCCGCCCCTCATCAACAACGCGGACATGACGGATGTCATACGCCGCGCCGCAGCAGCAAGCGTAGGCAAGGAGAATGTGCACGAGGCCACGCCCACCATGGGCGGCGAAGACATGGCCTATTACCTTGAACAGGTTCCCGGCTGTTTCTTCTTCCTTGGCACCGGCTACGAGGGCGGCCACCCCATACACAACCCGGCCTTTACCGTGGATGAGGCGGCACTGCCTGTGGGGGTGGAAACATTCTGCCGCGCAGTAAGGGAACTCCTTGTAACTGAATGACTTTTTTCCTTCCCTGTTGACTTTATCGGGCACAGTGACGATTGTTAGCCCTTCAACCCTTTAAATGAGGAGACGTGCATGACTCAGGTCAAAGACGGCGATTCCGTAAAAGTCCATTACACCGGCACGCTGAATGACGGCACGGTGTTTGATTCTTCCCGTGACCGTGAGCCTCTGGAATTCACCATGGGTTCCGGCATGCTTATTCCCGGTTTCGAATCCGCCGTCCTTGGTATGGGCGTCGGCAACACCACCAAGGTGACCATCGCTCCTGAAAACGCTTACGGCGATGTGAACGAAGAACTGGTTCTGGATGTTCCCAGATCGCAGGTTCCCGGCCACATCACTCCCGAAGTGGGCATGATGCTGCAACTGCAGACCGAAGAAGGCGTGATGGAAGTGGTCATTGCCGCCGTGAATGATGATTCCATCGTGCTGGATGCCAACCATCCCCTCGCCGGTCAGGAACTGACCTTTGAGATCGAAGTGGTTGCCATCAACTAAGCAGACACGTACCGCGCATGCAAAAGGGCCGCTGATCCTTAGGGACCGGCGGCCTTTTACTTTGCCGGAGAACCGGCATGAAAAAACAAGGGCCGCCGCTCATATGAGCGACGGCCCTTTCTGTTAGTCAGTTCTTTGTCAGCCTGTTATTCAGTTGATGAGTCCTGAACCTGAAGGCTACAGCGATCCGATCTGGTAGGCGGCAGTTGCCACCGCCAGTGCGAACGCCGTGTTGAATACTGTGGAGAAGATTGCCCAACCCCACGAACCGGCTTCCTGCTTGATGGCTACCACGGTCACGAAGCACGGAGCGTAGAGCAGCACGAAGAGGAGCAGAGATATACCGTTGGCCGCGGTCCAGTGCGGGTCGTTGGCAATGCGCTCGGCAAGGGGCTGTGCTTCTTCGGCGTCCACTTCACCCAGAGAGTAGGCGGTGCCGAGGGTAGATACAACAACTTCCTTGGCTGCAAAGCCGCCCACCAGTGCAATGTTGGTGCGCCATTCAAAGCCCGCCCACTTGGTCACAGGCTCAAGGGCAACGCCCACACGGCCGGCAATGGAGTTGCGCAGTGCTTCTTCGCTTTCAAAGTTATCCACTTCAACCAGCTTTTCCTCGAATGCGGCAACATCCTTGCCTTCTGCCTGCGCCACTTCCATCTGTGCAGAAATCTCGGCACGCTGGGCTTCAATGGGAGCAAGCTGATCCACGGAAAGCTTGGGGAAGGTCATGGCCAGCCACAGCAGGATGGAGATGGCCAGAATAACGGTACCGGCCTTCTTGATGTACTGCCAGGTGCGTTCCCAAGTGTGGATCATGAGACCACGCAGGGTGGGAACACGATACGGAGGCAATTCCATGACGAAGGGAGTGGCCTCGCCGCGGATGATGGTGGAACGCAGCAGCTTGGCGACCAGCAGCGCGGCTATCCAGCCTGCCAGCGTCAGCGAGAACATCACGGCAGCCTGATTCTTTTCAAAGAACACGCCCACGATAAGCAGGAACACGGGCACCTTGGCACCGCATGCCATAAAGGGCGCGGTGAGCAGGGTTGCCAGCTTTTCCTTGGGGCTGCGCAGGGTACGGGCGGCCATGACGCCGGGAACGGCGCAACCACCCGCAATGCCACCGGAAACGATGAAGGGCATAACGGAGCACCCGTGCAGGCCGAAGAAGCGGAACACGCGGTCGAGCATGTAGGCAATGCGCGCCATGTAGCCGGAGTCTTCAAGGAAGGCGATCTGCAGGAACATGAACATGATCAGCGGCACAAAGCCCATAACGCCGCCCACACCATCAATCACACCGGATACGATGAGTGATTTCAACATGCCGTCGGGCAGCAGGTTGGAGGCGGTTTCGTTGAGCCAGCCGAAGAAGGCTTCCACCCAACCCATGGGAATTTCACCGATCGTAAACGTCACCTGATAGATGAGGTACAAAATGCCCAGCATGATCAGCGGGCCGAACATGCGGTGCGTGAGCACCTGGTCGATCTTGTCGGAGAAGGCAAGACGGTCTTCCAGCGCATCAAGACGGGAAACCACGCCCTGACGCAGGATGGAGGAAATATAGCCGTAGCGGTAGTCGGCAATAACGGCTTCAGGATAGGTCTTCAGCGTTGCTTCAAGGTGCTCCGCAACTTCACGGGCACGGGCTTCAAGCTCGGTACCCACGGCGCCGAGGGTGCGGCCGATGCGCTGAATTTCTTCGTCGTTTTCAAGGTACTTGATGGCTACCCAGCGTGCGGGGTAACGGTCGGTAAGAAACTGCTCGCGGTTGATGAGGGCGATCATTTCTTCCAGAACGGGATCAAGGTCGGGTCCATAGGAGATGACCAGCGGCTCCCACGGCTTGCCTGCCTGCTTGTCGGCATTGGCCACGGCGGTCAGCATGAGGGATTCTATGCCCTCGCCGGTACGGGCCACGGTTTCCACAACGGGCACACCAAGCAGAGACTGCAGCTTGCGGGCGTCGATGCGCACGCCCTGCTTCTTTGCTTCGTCCATCATGTTGAGTGCGATGGTCAGGGGCGCGCCCATTTCCAGCAGCTGCACAGCCAGATACAGGTTACGCTCAAGCGCACCTGCGTTGGCAACATCAACAACCATATCAGGACGTTCGTCAGCCACTACACTGCGGGCGACAACTTCTTCCATGGTGTACGCGGTCAGGGAATAAGTGCCGGGCAGGTCGATAACCTGCACTTCGCGGCCATCCACATAGGTGGTGCCCTGCTTTTTATCTACGGTGATACCGGGGTAGTTGCCCACATGCTGGCGGGCACCGGTGATGGCATTGAACGCGGTCGTTTTGCCGGAGTTGGGGTTACCGGCGAGAGCAACGGTGATTTTTTTGGACATTATGCGATTCCTGTACGTTCCTTGGCAAGCCTGATTACAGCGGTTCCACGGTGATGAAGTCGGCCTCGTTATTGCGCAGCGAGAGCGTGAAGCCCACAAGGCGCAGAGCAACGGGGTCGCGCAGCGGGGCACGTCCGGTTATTTCGATTTCGGCTCCGGTGATAAGCCCCATGTCGCGGATTCTGCGTCCCAGTTCGCCGGACGCGGTAACGCTGTGAATCTTGGCTTTCTGCCCTACCTTGAGTTCCCGAAGGGGAAGAATAACGGACATACATTCTCCTCAAATGCTCCGCTGCCGAAACGGCCGGCACGGATACCGCGTTATCGTGAGATCAATTGATCTTGAAAATCGTTTTCAATATACGTTGCCAAAAAAAGTGCACTCGGTGCACGGACGTTTTCGGAGATGGCAACGAAAACCTGAACCAGTCGTATTACTCGCCGCAGTTGCCGCCGCATCCACACGAGTGCGTGGCGGGCTTTGTTGCAGCACCATCCGAACGGATATGCCGCGAAGAACCACAACCGCCGCAGCCACCGGAGCAACCGCACCCGTCAGAAGGCTTTTTCTTCATCTGCCGTCTGATAAGGTAGGCTGCTGCAGCAACCACAATAAGGGCAACCACAATGGTATCCCACATGTCAAAACTCCTTCCCCCGCCTTGCAGGGGCCGGGGCTAAGCTACCCTGCCCTTGGGCTGGGTATTGTTTTCAAGAGGTTCACAGGTGACCTGGCCTGCCACTTCAATACCCAGCGCCACGCACGCTTCGCGCACCTTAACGCTGCAAGGGCCGCACACTTCAACGACAGTGCCGGGCGTAAGACCCAGCGCGCAAAGTCTGCCACGCTCCCTTGAACAGCCGCAATAGCCCCGAATGGTGGCCTTGCAACCGGCAGGTACCTTATCCAATGTGCAACAGTTCATGTAATTCCTCCGAAAACGTGAATCCCTACTATTCCAGTTGAAAATGATTGTCAAGTTCCTCTGCACACAAATTGAAAATAATTATCATCCAACACCTTGTCATGACGCACGTCACATTTTGCAAACTATTTTCCACATGAAAAAAGGAAGCCCCGAAGAGCTTCCTTTCAATACATACTCATCCATGCAGCAGAGGCCTAACGAGACGGCCCGCCGCAGCCTTGAACGTATCTACAACTGCCTGCGGTCCACAACCCGGCGTATCTTGCCTTCCGTTCTTTCCAGCGTCTTGCGGCCCACAAAGACCACGTCCATGGCAACGCCAAGCTCAGACGCCAGCCTGCGCTTGATGCCTTCAAGCGCTTCGCGCGCCACGCGCATGCGGTCGAACAGCAGGTTCTCGGAAACTTCCAGATATACGGTGGCCTTGTCGAGGCGGCCTTCGCGTTCAAGAACAATCTGATAGTGCGGCTCGGCTCCTTCCATGGCCAGAAGGATGGTTTCCACCTGCAGAGGAAACACGTTCACACCGCGAATGATCAGCATGTCATCGCTGCGGCCGATGATACGGGCAATTCTTCTGAACGTGCGCCCGCAGGCACAGGTATCGGGCAGCACGCGGGTCAGGTCGCCCGTGCGGAAGCGTATCATGGGGAATGCTTCCTTGGTCAGCGTGGTGATGACCAGCTCGCCCACTTCGCCATCCGGCACCGGTTCTCCGGTTTCAGGATGCACGATCTCGAAGAGGAAGTGATCCTCATTCACATGCAGCCCTTGCCGCTCAAGGCACTCACCCGCAATACCGGGGCCCATGACCTCGGATATGCCGTAGTTATCCGTGGCTGTTACCTTGAGGCGGTTCTGAATCTCTTCACGCATGGCCTCGGACCATGCCTCAGCGCCGAAAAGCCCCCACTTCAGATGCAGGGAATTGGGATTAACGCCCATCTCTTCCATGGTGTCCGCCAGATGCAGGGCATAACTCGGCGTACAGCACAGGGCCGTGGTGCGGTAATCCTGCATGATCATGATCTGCTTGCGGGCATTGCCGCCGGAACTGGGAATAACGGATGCTCCGAGCGTTTCCGCGCCATAGTGCAAACCGAACCCGCCGGTGAACAGACCGTAATGAAAGGCTATCTGCACCACGTCGTCACGCGTCATGCCGCCCATGGCAAGCACCCTTGCCACAAGGCGCGACCAGCGCTTGAGGTCGTTGCGGGTATACCCTACCACAATGGGCTTGCCCGTGGTGCCGGAAGAAGACTGCAACCGCACGACATCCCGCAGCGGCACTGCGAACAGGCCATAAGGGTAGTTGTCGCGGATATCCTGCTTGGTGGTAAAGGGCAGCTTGCGCAGATCATCCATGGACCGGAAATCATCAGGATCAAGCCCAAGTTCCGCAAACCGCTGCCGGTACAGGGGCACATTGCGCGCCACACGGGTCAGCGTGGCCTGCAGGCGCTCAAGCTGAAGGTCTTCCAGTTCAGCCCGTTCCATGCACTCTACATCTTTTTCAAAATACATCGCTGTCACCCCTGTGCGTTCCGGAATTCCGGGTTCCGGCGCTGTTACGCGCCCTGCTCCGGCTGTATTTCGCGGTCGAGATCGCGCCCCAGATAGGCGCGTTGCACGTCATTGTTCGCCAGCAATTCTCCTGCAGGTCCCTGCAGCAGAATGCGTCCGGTTTCAAGCACGTAGCCCCTATCGGCAATGCGCAGTGCGGCACGGGCATTCTGTTCCACCAACAGCACGGTAAGCCCCAAGGCATCGCGCAGCTTGAGAATATACCGGAAAATTTCCTTCGTCACCGTCGGCGCAAGGCCCATACCCGGCTCGTCAAGCAGCAACATCTTCGGCTTTGCCATGAGCGCACGGCCTATGGCCACCATCTGCTGTTCTCCGCCGGAAAGTGTGCCCGCAGCCTGCAGACGACGTTCCTCAAGCCGGGGGAACATGGCGTAAACCTGTTCCAGCTCTGCGCGCACATCCGTTCTGCGGCCCAGCCTGTGGCGGCTGAACGAGCCAAGCAGCAGGTTGTCTTCCACCGTCATGGGGCCGAAAACCAGCCGCCCTTCCGGCACATGGGACACACCGGCACGCACTATGGCATCCGGCCGCGCACGGGTAATGTCCCTGCCGTCAAATTCAATACTGCCGGATGCAGGTCGCATAAGGCCGGACACGGCCGTGAGCATGGTAGTCTTGCCTGCACCGTTGGCCCCTATCAGGGCCACAATCTCGCCCTTGCCCACATGCAGCGAGGCACGACGGACAGCCTGAATGCGTCCGTAGGCAAGGTCCACGTTCCGCAAACGCAGCATGGCTACACCTCCCTGCCGGTTTCGTCAGCGCCGGGGCCGGGGCTCATATCATGATCCCCGTTGTCGTCATCATCGTCTTCATCGTCATCGGCGTCATCGGCGTCACCATCTGTACCCAGATATGCGGCAATAACGGCGGGGTTACGCTGTATTTCCAGAGGGGTGCCCGAGGCCAGCAACTCACCGAAGCACAGAACATAAATCATGTCGCTGACTTCCATGACCAGCTCCATGTCGTGCTCCACAAGCGCCACGGTAATGCCAAGCTCATCGCGCATGCGCCGTATGAGCGTACCCAGCTCGCGGGTTTCGCGCATATTCAACCCGGCTGCGGGTTCATCCAGCAGCAGAAGTTCCGGCTCGGCGGCAATAACGCGGGCCATTTCAAGCAGACGCTGATTCCCGTATGCCAGCTCGCCCGCAGGCAGTGCTGCCATATCTGCAATACCCGTAAATTCCAGCGCGCGCATGGCCGCATCCCGGCATTCCCGTTCCTCACGGCGATAGCGCGGCGTTTTGAAAAAGGCATCCAGCACGCCGTATGCGCCTTTGCGGTGGCGACCGGCCATCACGTTTTCCAGAACAGTCATGTTTGTGAAGACCTCAAGGTTCTGGAACGTGCGCAAAATTCCCTTGCCTGCGCGTATATGCGGCGGCTGTGCATCCACCCGTTCCCCCCGCAGCGAAATGCTGCCTGAGGTCATGGGCACCATGCCTGTAAAGGCGTTCAGCAAGGTTGTCTTGCCTGCACCGTTGGGGCCTATGACAGACGTTACCTGCCCCTCGGCCAGCGCGCAGGATACGCCGTCCAGCGCCTTCACACCGCCAAACCGCACTCCCACGTCCGAACATTGCAGCATGATGCCAGAAACAATACTAGGCATGGCATTAGGCATGGGGCTCTCCTTCCGGTGCGGTCTGCCCCTGTCCGCTGCGTCGCAGCTTTCTGACAAGCGCGGTCAGTCCGCCAACCAGTCCCTGAGGCATGAACATCATGCACAGCACGAGCAGGCCGCCGTAGACCAGCGTTTCCACATTCTCGAACACACGCAGAAACTCGGGCAGCGCTGTGAGGAAAAAGGCACCGGCAACAGCCCCCCAGACAGAGGCCATGCCCCCCACAACCACCATGACGATAAGCTGGACGGAAAAATGGAAGCCGAAGGAAGAAGGAGCCACAAAGCCCAGATAGTGCGCATACAGAAAACCGGCCACAGCCGCATAAATTGCGGAAAGCACAAAGACGAACAGCTTGTAGCGGGCGATATCCACGCCTATGCACATGGCGGCCTTCTCGCTGGTATGAATGGCCATGAGCGCCCGCCCGAAGCGCGACCGGATAAGATTGAGCGAGAGCAGCAGCACCAGGCTGAGCACCGCCGCCACCACATAGAAATATTCCGTATCGTCCCACAGCTCGTGCCCGAATAGAGCAAGACGGGGAATGCCCACCATGCCGGAAGGCCCGCCCGTCAGCTCAATGGATTCATTGAAAAAAATATAAACGATAACGCCGAACCCGAGCGTGCCCATGGCCAGATAATGGCCTGTGAGCTTGAGGGTGGGAATGCCCACAAGCAGCGCCACGGCCGCAGCAAGCCCCACGGCAATGAGAAAGCCCGTGCCCATGGAAAGCCCATAGGTAGCAGTGGCAATGCCCGTGGCGTAGGCGGCTATGCCGTAGAACGCCGCATGGCCGAGCGATATCTGCCCCGCAAACCCGAGCAGAAGGTTAAGCCCCACCACGATAATGGCATTGATGCAGGCCAGTGTGAGGGTGCTGACATAGTAAGGGTTGGGGAGCACATAGGGCATGCAGAGCATGGCCGCAAAAAAGAGCCCCACCGGCAGCGTGGAACCACCGGCAAGACGGGAGAGAATTCCGTTACGACTCATACGCGCTTTACCTCCGCCTTGCCGAACAGGCCGGAAGGCCGGACAAAGAGCAGCAGCAACAGAATAATGAACGCAAACGCATCCTTGTAAGCCGAGGAAATGACACCGGCCCCGAAGGATTCCAGCACGCCTATCATCAGGCCCCCTGCGGCAGCACCAAAGGGATTGCCCAGCCCGCCGAGTATGCAGGCGGCAAAGCCCTTGAGCCCCAGCAGTATGCCCACATCGAACGAGGTCATGGTCATGGGAGCCAGAATCACCCCGCCCACGGCCCCCACAAGGGCCGAGATCATGAACGAGAGCAGCACCATGTGCTCAACGCTTATACCCACAAGCCATGCGGCCTTGCGCTGGTATGAGCAGGCGAGCATGGCCTTGCCGAAAATGGATTTGCGGAAAAAGGTTCGCAGCGCATAGAGAACAACGGAAGAAATGCCCAGAATCCACAGGCTCTGCGGCATCAGCGCCGCCCCGGCCACCATGATGGGCTGCGTTCCCGAAAAATGCGGCAGGGTATGCGTATCCTTATCCCACAGCAGCATCACGATGCTGCGGATGAGAATGGAAATGCCTATGGTGACGATGACAAGGTTTATGGGCGGCGCATTGCGCACAGGGCGTATAGCAAGCCGCTCCACCAGTGCACCCGCCAGCGTTGCGCCGAGCACGGCCAGCACCACGGAAACAGGCAGCGGCAGCCCCAGAACAGCCTGACAGATGACGGCCAGCATGCCGCCAAGCATGACAAACTCGCCCTGTGCAAAGTTGATAAGCCCGGTGGTGTTGAAAATGATGGTGAAGCCCAGACCGGTCAGCCCATAGGTGGCCCCCACGGTCAGGCCGGAAAAGAGATATTGCAGAAAACTGGATGCATCCATCAGATCAACCGCCATCAAGAGTGATGCCCGCCCCTTCACTTCCCTGCCGATGCGCACAGGAAAAGTCACAAGGCACAAGCCCGGAAGTACCCGCAGGAGCATGCACAGCATTGCGCATTTCCGCACAGGTTCACAGACCGCCGCAGCCGGTTCCTTCTGCAGGGGCTTGGCCCGTTGCAGCCCGTCAACAGCGGGTAAAAAACTCGGCGAGGGGCCAATCTCGCTTCTTTTTTACCCTTTTGTCAACTTCGATGATGACGAAAGGACATTTTCCCCACCCAAAGCTGCGGATACGCGCAATCCATGAAAAAACCCCGCCGAAGCGGGGAAGCAGACTGCTGACAAAATCATTTCTGGTATTTCTTGGCTCCGCCGGGCAGGAACCTAACGTTCCTGCACCTCGTATACGCGATGAGAATCCGTTTTGGGACCTCAGGTCCGGCTTAACGGGCATCTGAGTTCTTAAAAGCGAACATTGCCATTAACATGGAGCCCCCCGAAACAGGACTGTACCATCACACATCCATGATCGAATCTGACCCCTCGCGGGACCGCCCGACCTTGTCCACAAGCTCGTCGAACCCTTCGCCTGTCCACGGCTGCCCGACCATGCGGCCGTAGAGGTCGCGCGCCTCGTCAAAGCCTCCGTTGATGCGCAGTGCCGTGACCAGAGCCTCCATACCCTTGTCGCGCTCTTCGAGCAAATAGTAGGCCTTGGAGAGGTTGAAATAGATATTCTCGTCCCCCGGCGATATCTCCAGCGCCTGCTGATAGGCCCGCACGGCCCCCTGCAGGTCGCCGTTTCTGCGTAGCCGCACCCCGAGCGTGTTGAAGGGATTAATGGCAGTGTTGTCCACCTTGAGGATTTCGATGAACAGCTCCTTCACCTCTTCCAGCCGGTCAAACTGGGCGTAGGTATCCGCCGCCTTTTTCAGGTAGCGTTCATACCCTTCCATATCCCCCTTGCCGCGGAACGCTTCGGCAAGTCCCTGATACGCTTCGGCAAACAGTTCGTTGATCTTGATGGCCTTGTTGAAGGAGACAATGGCCTTGCCGAACTTCTGCCTGAGCAGGTAACGGCAGCCCATGTCGTAGTACTGCTGTGCCTCGTCGTGCAGGGCGAGAATTTCTTCGAACTCTTCGATGGCGTCGTCGTAGCGGCCCATGGCGAGCAGCTGCTTGGCATCGTTGATCTGCTGTTCTTCTATTTCGGTGAAGGTGGTAAGCTTGAGCGCCGTTCCCACATGCCGCTCGAAGGTGTCCACGGAATAGGGGCGCAGAATGTATCCGGCGCAACCTGCCGCAATGGCATCAAGCACGGCGTTGCGGTCGTTTTCCGCCGTGACCATGACCACGGGAATCTGCTTGAGGGTGGCATTCTTCTTGAGCAGGCGCAGAAAACTGCGGCTGTCCATGTCGCCTATGTTATTATCGCAGAGAATGATGTCGCAGGGGTTGGAACACAGGTAGCCGAACGCCTCCAGCCCGGAGGCAAAGCAGGCCCCCAGAGTAAGGCGCTGGCGGGAAATGGCCGCCCGGTCCTGATCTTCATGTTCCTTGCGGGATGTCACGAGCACCACCTTGGGTGCATTCTCCCTCAATCGCATCATGTTCCCCCCACGCCTCCACGTAAAAGGCCGCTAACCCACAGGCAATGAACAATGCTCAGTATAAGAAAGAGTAAGCGGTTTCTCCGGCCATATCAAGGCAATGTCGCAAATGGACAGGAGAAAATCACCATCCCCCTCTTTCCGATACAGGGGAACACCCTTGCGGATTTGCGCCGGTGTGTGCAAAACAGCATGTGCGCCACGTAGCAACCGATATGCGCATCAGCTGAGCATCGTATGAGCATTGTCTGAGCATTGCACGGGCATCGCGCACACACCGCATATACACAGGCACAAGAACCGCCAAAGGAGTTTCACATGCCCCACAGCCCCGCCACGGTTCCGGCTTTGAACGACCGGACACCGCTGCTGGATGTCCGCAACCTGACCACCGTGTTTCATACAACGCGGGGAACGGTAACCGCCGTGGACGCTCTCAGCTTTACCCTGAGAGCAGGCAGAACGCTGGGGATAGTGGGTGAATCCGGCTGCGGCAAGAGCGTAACCGCCCTTTCCATCATGCGCCTGCTCTCGCTGCCCGTGGGAGAAACCGTGGCCGGCAACGTGTTCTTTGACGGCAAAGACCTGCTCACGCTCACGGAAAAAGAAATGCGCACGGTGCGCGGCAATGACATATCCATGATCTTTCAGGAACCCATGACCTCGCTCAACCCCGTCTTCAAGGTGGGCGAGCAGGTTGCCGAGGTCATACGCCTGCACAGAACAACCGACAGAAAAAGCGCATGGAATGATGCTGTTGAGCTTCTGCGCAAGGTGGGCATTCCTGCACCGGAACGCCGTGCGGAAGAATATCCCCACCAGATGAGCGGCGGCATGCGCCAGCGCGTGATGATAGCCATGGCTCTTGCCTGCTCACCCAAGCTCATCATTGCGGATGAGCCGACCACTGCGCTCGACGTTACCATTCAGGGGCAGATTCTGGATCTCATGAAGGATATGTCACAGAGCACCGGTGCCGCGCTCATGCTCATAACCCACGACCTTGGCGTGGTGGCGGAAACGGCTGAAGACGTGATCGTCATGTACGCAGGCAGGGTAGTGGAACAGGCCCCTGTGCATGCCCTGTTCAGCAACCCGCTGCATCCCTACACGCAGGGCCTGCTGCAGTCGCTTCCCGAGCACCCGGTACGCCTTGCACGGCATGGGGCAGAACGCGCCCCGCTCAAGGCCATACCCGGCACAGTGCCCTCGCTGCATGACCTGCCGCGCGGCTGCAAATTCAACGACCGTTGCCCTCACGCCTTCGACCGCTGTCGCAACGAGGAACCAGGCCTCATTGCAGCACCTGATGCCCTTGGAGCAAATGATGCCCGTGAGAAAAATGGGGAACACGGGGAACACATGGTGCGCTGCTGGCTGCATGCCTGATGCGGAACAGGCTCGTACCTGCTTCATACACCATTCGCACAGGACGCAAATCTAATCCGAGCCTGAAACAAATCTGATTCAAGACGGTGTGAGCCCGATTTACAACGGCTGTGCCTCTGCTTAGAGACGGGCAGGTGAAAAAGACAAAAATAAAAGGGCGGTAACAACCGCCCTTTTCACTACCCTCCAAGGGTAGTAAGGATCGCCCCAAAATGCTTCAGTCACCTGAAGCGTGCCACCTGCATGAAAAAACGGAAGAGACACCCGGCCTGCGGACTTCTGGCGCGTTCTGCGCACCTCATCCGCCATCGGCAGCCTTCTTCGTCTCACGCTTTTTGCACCTTTTTGAATTTCTTTGCTATTAGGAAAAACCCCACTTTTTGGGGTAGGGTTTTTCCCACTTTGCAACATTTCTTTACATTATCAGGTGAATCCAGCATAATCGCTTAGAACGCCTTACTCTTTTCTGCGTGAAAATAGGTCCAAGAGATACAAATGGATACAAGCATACTTCTGGTTGAAGATCTGGAAATTGTCCGTCAGGGGCTACGCGCTCTGCTCTCTGCAAGGGAAGGGTTCACCATCGTCGGCGAGGCGGCGGACGGACTGGAAGCCGTGCGCATGGCGGCAGAAAAGAAACCGGACGTTGTGCTGATGGACCTGCACCTGCCCCACATGGATGGCCCGGATGCCATCCGCCAGATAAAGAAAAGCTACCCCAGCACCAAGATCATAGCGCTGACTGCGGACACCAAAGACCGCATGCTCTTCAAGTCGCTGAACGCGGGTGTGGACGGGTATGTGCTCAAAAAGGCCAACTGCGAAGATCTGGTTAAGGCCATAGAGTCTGTACAGCTTGGCAAGACCTACATCAGCCCCGACCTTTCCGGCCATCTTGTTGAGCAGTATCGCAGAGATGGGGCCATATCGCAAAAAAGCACGCTCGACACACTGAGCACACGGGAACAGCAGGTTCTCAAGCTCATCGCCGGCGGCATGGGCAACAAGGCCATTGCAGAAACGCTGTGCATCAGCCACAAGACCGTGGAAAAGCACAAGGCCAATCTCAAAAAGAAGATAGCAGTCACCACCACGGCATCGCTTGTATCCTTTGCCATGGACCACGGCCTGCTGGAAGAACTCTAGCCTTCTCCCCCACTCCCTGCAGCCATCTGCACAGCCTTGTCCATCAGGGCACGGCAGCGTTTTGCCTCCTGCGCGTTGCCTTTTTCCAGCGCAATCATCAGACTTCCCGCACATTCAGCAAGCAGCCGCTGCCCGAACGACAACGCAGCGCCCTTGAGCGAATGCGCCGCCCGTACAGCCTCTGCATTGTCGGCATTATCAAGGTGCTGCCCACACTGCTCCCACAGCTCGCAGATTGATTCCACAAGGCGTGGAACGAGCGGCAGCAGCAGCTCCGGCACAGGCTGGCCAAAGGGGGCATCTGGCCCGCAGGCGCCCACCGCACCAAACTGCACAGCAGCTTCCGCCAGAATCCTTCTCATCCCGGCCTGCTTCACCGGCCACGGCACACTGCGTGTATCTGACAGTCCATTCAAAACGCCACCGGCAGTATTCGCTGAAATTTCAGGAGGAATCTCACCATGCACCCAGAGCACATGGTTCTGCGCACCAGCACCCGCATTCCATGAGGCAGCAAGCAAGGGGGAAAGCATGATCACCCCGCCCAATTCGCCAAGGGCACAGGGTTCTGAGGATGGGGCGAGCGCGGCTCGTTCATGAGCGGACGCGTTTCGGTCATGACAGGCGGGAAGATCGGATACGGACTGAATGTCGCACCGGATAGCAAGCTCTTCAGCCGCAGCCTGAATCCAGATGGCCAACAGGGCACGGTTTGTCTCCAGCGGATCAACCACCGCAACGGACAGAGAAAGGGATTGAGGCGGGGATTCCGGTGCGGGCATGCATGCTCCAGTAAAGAGACGGACAACGGGAAAACCGGAAAAAAGAAACAGGGCGGGCACCTTTCGGCACCCGCCCTTGCTATGTGCTATTTTTTCGAGTTTCTGCAATCCTCGCACACCCCGTACAAGTACATACGATGACCTGTGAGTGTGAAACCGTGCCGTTCGGCAAGCTCCTCCTGCAGTCTTTCGATCTCTTCGTCTATGACTTCGAGATTTCTGCCGCAGGCTTCGCAGATAAGATGGTCGTGATGCTCACTGCCATACTTCTGTTCATACCGGGCCACACCGTCGCCGAAGTGCACTTCCTTGGCTATGCCGGAATCGCAGAGCAGCTTCATGGTCCGATACACGGTCGCCTGCCCTACCGAGCCGTCGACAACCTTAACCCGTTCATACAATTCTTCCGTGGTAAGGTGCCCGGCTTCCCGAAGAAAGACCTCCACAATGCGTAAACGCTGAGGGGTCACCTTCAGTCCGTTCTTGGCTATATACTCAGTAAAAACCTGTAACGCTTCCTTCATTGACGCTCTTCCCGTCTGGAGTGAGATTGACGCGGCATGCTACCCCGCCTGCGCCAAAAGCGCAACAGGCCAGATACACTAGAGAAGATCGGCAAGCTGCCAACCCTTTTCCGCTGCGGCTTCCTTTACGCCTGCACCGCCAAGAACGCATACTACGCCCTGTGCGGCTGCCTCGGTAAGAATGGTGCCGAACGCCCTGAAATCATCAAGGGTGGTCCCCAGAATTTCTTCACGCATCTGCTGGCGGCGCTCTTCGGTGTCCCCGGTAAGGAAGCGGGTCATGGAAGCAGCACCCTTGGCATCGGGCAGCAGGTGGGCATCCAGCTCACCTATGGCACCCACAATGGCCTTTTCAAGCTCATCGGCACTCAGGTGCACGTTGCGCAGGTATTCTGCGGAAGCATCGTACACATCCAGCGTCTTGAGCAGGTTGGGGTCGCGGTAGGAAACCTGGGCAAGGGTGCCACCGGCGCGGTCAAATGCTGCAAAAGCACCATAAGCCCCGCCCTGCACGCGAACCTTGTCCCACAGCCAGCCCATGCTCAGGTTCTTGAAGATGACGTTTGCCGAACCGTGGTAGGTATAGCCAAGATCATACAAGTTGGCCGCCTTGCCCACATAGTTGACCTGCGCGGGAATGGCGAACACCTCATGCTGCGAAGAGGGAGCAAAGGACCACACGGCCGCTGCCTGTTCACGCTCCGGCAGTGCTGCCAGAAACGCCTTGGCATGGGGGGTAATGCGGTTCCATCCGGCTTCATCCACAGTAATATTCAACAGAGCCGCATTGCGGCGCACCAGCATGGCACGGGCAGCCTCAAGGTTCGCAAGAATGTCGGGCCACAGCGCATCAAAGCCGGAAACAAGGCGACGCAGGAACTGCAGATAGGCGATGCCGTCCGTCAGTTCGCTCACACGCCCTGCCATGCCGAAGTGCGAGCGCAGGCGCGAAATAACCACTGAGTGACCAGCCGGAACAAGCTGCTCTTCGGCACGGGCCTTTTCTTCCAGCAGAATGGAGCGGAAGCGTTCCCTGTCATCAAGCCGCCCTTCCAGCAACACTTCGCCCATCAGGGAGAACAGGGACTCGACATTATCCGTGGTTGCCTTGGCATTCACCAGCAGCTTCACCACGGGCGTGCGGTCCTGCAGCGAGGAGGTGACGAGCATGTCACCCTCTATGCCGCCGGTCTTGGCCGCAATGCGCATCCCCAGTTCCACAAAGTCTCTTCTGGCCGTTCCCATTTCGGTAAAGCAACGTGCGAGCAGCGGCACATACGGCAGCATGGCTTCGTCCATGCCCTGCATGTCGAAGGTGAGATCAGCGTACACAATGCCGCCCGTGGGCAGATCGTGCGTCATGACACGCACGCCTTCCAGTTCGGAAAACTCCGCGGGAATGGGCTTGTTCACGAGGGGCAGGTCAGCCTTGGTCACTCTGGGAATGGCTGCCACGGCTTCAGGATCGTCCGGTGCCTCCTGCAACGTCCGCAACGTTGCCGCTGTAACTTCAATCTCTTCAAGGGCGCGTGCATCAAGGGCACCGCGCACTCCGGCAAGGCGGTCTTCCTCTTCTTTCCTGCGTGCTTCCTGCAGTGCTTCGTCAGGCACGAGCAACACGGTGCTTCTGTGATTGTTGGTGAGGAAGGCGCAGGTGATCAGCTCTTCAAACACACGTTCACCAGCGGCAAGACGCTGCTTGATGGCGGCAAGAGGCGCCTCGAAGGCAAGAAGGGCCAGCGGATCACCGTCGTACAGCCACGTGGAGAGCGAACGAACCATCACGGCCAGACCAACGGGGAAGCGTCCCGTATTGTTCTCGCGCAGGGAAAATTCCACGCTGTTCACTGCGGCTTCCACGCAGGCGGTGTCTATACCCTTTTCAGCCAGTTCACGCAGGGTATCAAAGATGAGCGCCTCAACCTTGGGGGCATCTTCAGGATCAATCCCCTTCAGGCCGGTGGAAAAATACATCTGGCGCAGTTCCGATTCCAGTCCAACGCCGGAAAGATCTTCACCAAGGCCGGATTCAATCAGCGCCTTGCGCAGGGGCGATGCAGGCATGCCGATCAGGATATGCTCCAGCATCTGGAAGGCGAAGTTCAGTTCCACTTCCACGGTTTCCGGCAGCAGCCAGTTCACCGTAAACATGCCGCGCCTGTCTTCGTCGTCCTGTGCGGGACCGGCGGCGTAGCCAGTGACAATGGAACGGGGTGCATCAAAGGCCGGTTGCAGCGGCACGGCGGAATCCACCTTGAGCGGCCCGAAGCGGTCGAGCAGCTTGCCCAGAACGGCAAGGCGTTCTTCCTCCGGATCGTCACCCCAGAAATAGAAACGTCCGTTGGACGGATGGTAGTATGTTTCGTGGAAGGTGTGGAACTGATCGTACGTCAGATCGGGAATGACGGAAGGATTGCCGCCCGAATCAAGACCGTAGGTGATGTCGGGGAACAGCGACTGCTGCGACTGCTCACCGAGCACGCTGTCGGGCGAGCTGTATACGCCCTTCATCTCGTTGAACACCACGCCCTTGTAGCTCAGCTGCCTGTCTTCGCCGTCCACCTCGTAGTGCCAGCCTTCCTGCTGGAAAATGGCCTCGGTGATGCGCGGGAAGAAGCAGGCATCCAGATAGACGTCCACGAGGTTGTAGAAGTCCTGAAGATTGGTGGAAGCCACGGGGTAGCAGGTCTTGTCGGGATAGGTAAAGGCGTTCAGAAAGGTCTGCAGCGATCCCTTGAGCAGTTCGACAAAAGGCTCCTTCACGGGATACTTTTCGGAACCGCACAGCACGGAATGTTCCAGAATATGGGCCACACCCGTGGAATCCTGCGGCGGAGTGCGGAAGGAAACACCAAACACCTTGTTCTCGTCGCTGTTGACCATGGAAAGGAGCTGGGCGCCGGTCACGGTGTGCCGCCACAGTCTTGCCACGGAAGAAAGTTCCTCCACCGGCTGTTCATCCACAAGCTCGAATCCGTACATCTTGGTCATGCATATCCTCCGGATAGCCAAAAAGAGTAGAGAAGCGGGGATGCCGCAAAGCTCCCCGCGTAGTGTATTCGCAAAAGAATGTTCAGGCTACATAGTACACGGTGTTGCCGTAGACAAGGGGCGGTGCCGTAAAACGCCCTTTGCACGGGCATGGCGCTGGCCTCTGCCCGCTATCCGAGAAGGCGTTCCAGTTCAGTGTGCACCCGCACTATCTGCGGTTCCATTTCCGAATAGAGCTGTCGCACCTCCTGCAGGTCGCCGTTCCGGGCAGCGTGTTCCATTTCACGTGCCACCAGCGCGGGCCCTTCAGAAATGATATCAAGCGCCGATCCGGCCATGGAATGCGCAACGTCCGCCACTTCGGCAAGCCAGCCTTCTTCGGCGGCTATCCGTAAGGCGGAGAACTCTCTGGGCAGGCTTTCCTTCACCAGAGCATACAGGCTGAATACGTCGTCGCGGTCCAGACCGAATTCGGAAAATATGAAGTCCAGTTCGCGCATGCGGCCATCTTTCTGCCGGGCAACCTCGGCATCGGAACGCGGCGTCACCTGCCGCCCTTTGTGTTCCAGCACATCGCGCACTGTCTGCAACAGGGCCGTTATACGCACAGGCTTGAAGAGCAGCCCGTCCACCCCGGCCTTGATGAAGCGTTCCCTGTCGCCGTCGCCTCCGGCATTGGCAAGCGCAACGACGGGTATTGAAGCATCCACCCTGTCTGTCACGGAAGACCGTATGGCCTCCGTCACCTCCACGCCATCCATGTGCGGCATGGTCACGTCCATGACCAATACGTCGTATACGTCCTGCAAAAGCTCGGACAACACTTCACGGCCATCGCCAACCGACTGCACGGAGTGCCCGCGCCGTTCAAGCATGGCCGTCAGAATCCTGCGGTTCAGCAGGCTGCTGTCGGCTATCAGAATATGCAAGGCCCGCAGGGGGCTGTCAGAGAGCGGCATGGCCTTCTCCCCCCGTTTTACTGTTATCCTTCACGGAAGACTCCCCCGGGTCCTGATTCATCACAACCACCATATTTCTCCCGCCCGCCTTGGCCGCATACAACGCCTTGTCGGCCAAGGCATAAATGGCATCCGGCCGCGCGCTCTTGTCCACTCTGGAAGACACGCCGAACGAGGCGGTAATCTGCACGGTCTGCGATCCTTCCAAGGCTATGACCTTCTGCTGGATGGTCTGGCGCATGCGCTCTGCCACAACCCTTCCGCCCTCGGCATCGGTATCCGGCAACAGCACGGCAAATTCCTCGCCCCCTACCCGCGCCACCATATCAGAATCGCGCGCGCAGCTCTTCAGAATTTCCGCAAATTCCCTGAGAACCACGTCACCCATCTGGTGCCCGTAGGTATCGTTGACGTTCTTGAAATGATCTATATCTGCGATGAGAAGACAGACAGGGGTGCGGTGACGGACGCTGCGGGCAATTTCCTGCCTGAAGCGATGCTGAAAATAGCGGGGATTGCAAAGGCCGGTGAGGGAATCGATGTAGCTGAGTTCGGCAAAGCGTTGCTCGTGCCTGCCCACAATGTAGCCGAATACGGCAAAGACGCAGATAGTGCCAAGCCCCATGTAGCCATAGAGCCAGCCCCAGTAATACGGGTCTGCCGCGTCCAGTTCAAGAAGGCCGGAAAGGCAAAGCCAGCCGAGGGGCGCACCGATGCCCAGCAGACATCCCTGGAGCAGCCTTTTCAGGCGGGTTCTCGAAATGCCGAAAAAATCCCTGAGAATATCTATTCCGGACATCAGAAAACGCATTGCCCCTCCATTCCCCCAGAGTTCAGCCAGACCCCTCTACCGCATATAGGAACGCGCCACCTTGAATACGTCATCATACTCCAGACGCATTCCTATGGCGATGCACATCTCCGTGGACATGAGCATTTTCCTGCGTGTTTCGGCCAGGACCACCGACTTGTGCTCCTTGAGCCATTTTCTGACAAAGGGCGCGTCAAAGCCGTCTATGACCATGGACAACCCTTCACGAAAGTAGCGGGAAGTAACGTATGAAAGAAGCGGATGGCAGCCTGCCTTGCTTTCATGACGCGATAGCAGCACATAGAAAAGCAGGGTCACGATGAGTTTATCGTCCTGCGACTTGTGCGCCACATCGAAAAAGCGTTCCTGCCCGGCCTGATGTTCCGGCACCAGTTTGAGCAGTTCCTGCGACAGCGCCTTGGCCTTGTCTTCCGTGATAGGGGGAACAGGATACTGCGCGAGCAGCTTGGCAAGCGTTCTGTGCGGATTCTCGCCTGTGGTCACATCGAGAATGGCAATACGCATGAGATTGAAACGACGGGTATATTCGCTGAGCTGGGTTTCCATCTTGGCATTCGCCAGCAGGCGAACCCGGTCGTCGGAATAGCCGCAGAACCCTATATCCAGCAGATGCCGGACAAAGGGCTCAGTCGTATAGCGGGCTTCTTCTTCCAGCGCCTTGAAATTGCGCTTGCTGCCCACCAGCTTTTTAAGAGAAAGCCAGTAGGCTGCAACCCCTTCCAGAGGCAGCTCCAGAATATCAAAGTCCTTTTGCAATTCTGACATAGGCTAACACCAACCCCCGCAAGACAATACAAATCGCATCCTGTATTCTCAATTGAATACAGGACCGCTGGCGCATTGGCAAGCCGGAGCTGGTTTTTTACAGCGAAATAACCGAGTTATCCGCCATAGCGAAGGAGCAGAACTCAAACCTGTCTGCATCTGCTTCGTTATACCATTGCCCTTCGCTGTGGTAACGGAACCGATATTCTTTTCCGGTCTCCAGTTCCACCAGAGCCGAAAAAGAACCGTCTTTGCTCTTCTTCATGGGGCAGGCTTTCTCATCCCAGCCATTGAAGTCGCCGACAACGAACATTTCGTCGCAACCGTTCACTTCTTCCTTGTCCAACTGAAACTTCACTTTGCAAACCGGACGGCTCTTCAGAAACTGCTTGTTCAATGACATATGCATCTCCTCACGGGCAGAGACTTTGTTGATGGATTGTCTCAACCATACACCAGCTCGTAAGACCTTTCCATGCCGAACCCATTATTTTTCCATATCCATGAAAAATCTGTTAAGGGGGCAGGATAGCAGCCCCATTTCGCGAAACAGGCACGAGGGGGAGCAAGAAAATGCGCTGATGTGCAGTGGGAGAAAACACGAAATGCGCCAAAAGGCGC
>JBKEAK010000313.1:0-11440 GCA_047972125.1 Halodesulfovibrio sp. | reverse complement strand
GCTTGGTCGCATGGGGATACGTCCGGAAACTCTGCATCTGGTTGTCGCCGGTTTCATGCAGCAGGGCGATACCACCCCGCATGTGCTGGGGGGCTTTGCCAAGGCGCTCGGCATACGGCTGCACGTCATTTCCGCTCCCTCCGATACTGAGCGGAACAGACTGTACGGCGCGGCGGATATATTTGTGTCTCCCGTGGATAACATGCAGGAGACTTTCGGCCTTACGCTTTTGGAAGCAGGGGCCATGGGGCTGCCTGTTGTGGCTTCGGATTACGACGGCTACCGCGATCTTGTGCTCAATGGAGAAACGGGATTGCTGGTACCGACGATCGGTCCTGCTACCACGCAGGATATTGATCTGTTGTCACACCTCGCCTTTGACACCGCAACGCATCTGGAAATGGCCCAGCGCACCGTGGTGGATGTGCCTGCTCTGGCCGGGGCTCTGCATTCACTGATAGCAGACCCGGAGGCAAGAAGGCGTATGGGCGCGCAGGCGGCTCGGCATGTTCGGGCAACCTTCGGCTGGGAATCCGTTGTCGAGCGGTATCTTGCTTTATGGAACCGGCTGAATGATGTGCCTGTGGATGAGCCTGCTCTTCGTGCTGCCCTTCATCCCTTGCGTACGGCGTATGCTGACCTGTTCGGCGGATATCCCTCTGCCGGACTTGCCGCAGACATGCCACTCAGGTGGAGCAAGTCCGGTGAGGCAGTGTATCGGGGAGTAGAGCAGCCGGTTGTTTATGAGGGCGTGGCAGATATCGTGGATGCGGAGCTTCTCCGTTTCATGCTGTTCAGTGCCCGCAAGGGGATTTCTGCGGGAGCGTTGACCACGCTTGTCGCGGACAGGATGCGGCAGTCACTACTTGCAGATTGGGTAGAACCGGCAGAACCGGTAGACTTGGCAATTTCTTCTGCTGAAAGCGGCGCGGAAACCGGTTCTGGAAACGCTGCTCTGCTCCTGACGGATTCGTCCGCGTCTGACCCATCTCAGCTTGGTTTGTCCCTGACTGACTCGTCTGTGCCTGACTCGTCTGTGTATGGCTCGTCTGGGCTTGCGTGCCGTGCTCAGGCCTTGCTGCTATGGGCTCTCAAGCACGATTTTTTGGAGCGGATAGCGCAATGAGTGCTGCGGGGGAAATGCAAGGTGCCGGTATGGGCGGTCCGAAGACGGGCTGCCACGGAGCCAACGGCCCGGAGGATGACGCGCACCACACTGCCGATGACAATCCCCAGTCCTCATATGCTGGCGTTGCACCGCTTAGCGAGCTGCCCATTGCGCTGCCCGGAGTGCACATGCACACCGTGCTGGCGTGGCGTGGCGGTGCCGCAAGGGTGGCGTCCATGCTCCGGTCCGGTCTTGAAGCCAGCGGCGTGCGCTGTTCCGCCACCTGCGAGGTGAACGACGCAGGAGCGGTGCAGGAAAACACCATGCATCCAACCCCGGTTGCCGGTGCATCCACGCTTGGCACAGTGGGAGCGGGGCGTTTGCTGCATGTGCACGGTTCCCTCGATTGGCCTCTCTGCCTTGAGACGATTGCCAAAGCGGCAAGGCCCGCCGTTATCACCTTGCACGACTGTTCCCTTTTGACGGGGGGCTGCCCCTATCCGCTTGACTGCCCCGGAATTTTCGAGGGCTGCCTTACTCCCTGTCCGCGCGGATATGCGGATGCAGCCAGCATGCAACGCAGGCGGCATGAAACCTTGGCAGGGGCGCATCGTTTTGCGGGCGTGCAGCTTGTTTCCCCTTCCGGCTGGCTGAAAGGGCTGGTCCGGTCCGTGCTGCCGCAGATGCCGTGCTCGGTGGTACCCAACGGAGTGGAACCGCCCATGCAGGGGATTACGCGCGGTGCAGCCAGAAAGAGGCTGGGCATAGACCTCGATGCAAAGCTGGTTCTCTTCATGGCACATGGTGGAGAGCAGGCCGCCTACAAATCCGGCGACAGATGGCAGCAAGTGTGGCAGGCCATCCGGCAGCGTGTGGATGGCGCACTGGGATTCATGGTTGGTGGTGAGGTGCATGACAGAGCAGGCGACTGCATCCGTTGGCCCTATCTGGACCGGGAGCATGCACAGCTTTGCATGGCTGCAGCCGATTGCTTTGCCTATCCGAGCATTGCGGATAATCATCCGCTGGTGGTGCTGGAAGCCATGTCGCTTGGCTGCCCTGTGGTTGCCTTCGATGTAGGCGGACTGCGGGAGCAGGTGCAGCATGGCGGAACCGGGCTTCTTGTCCCTGCCGGTGACTGGGCAGGCTTTGTGGATGCCTGTGTATCTGTGCTCGGCTCAGCGGGTACCCGGCGTACCTTGGCTGCTGCCGGTATTGAGGCGTATGCCCGCAAGTTCACGCAGGATAGAATGGTGCGTGGATACCTTGCACTCTATGAGCGTATGTTGCAGGCATAGTTGAAACGCCTGCAGTGCCCCGGCGGCATGTTGGGCGTATTCTGCCTATCTACTAATCAGAGACTCACGCTTCTTCGCCAGTCTCCACGCCTGCAAGCACATCGCATGGCTCCGCCTGTTCTTCCACTATATCACGCAAAACCCCCATGACCTGCCGGGCCGTGGGCTTGTGGTAAAGCATGCCTATGTGGCTTACCAGCGGTGTGCGTTCCTCAATCCATGCGGCATTACGGATATGCAGGCCTTCCTGCGGGAGGACCATGTTATCCAGTGCGGATGACAGGCTGTAGCAGGGGATGCTTGGTGAAATATCGTTGGCTTCAATGGTGCGTATAAGCGGCCCTCTGAAGATGATGCTGCGGCATAAGCCCCCTGCACCCAGTCCGGCCAGCTTGCTGCCTTGGTGCGGTGTGCCCAGCGTGACAACCCCCGTCACTCGTCCCTCATTCTCTCCGCGAGAAAGCCAGCTTCGAATAATGAGACCTCCCAAACTATGTCCTACAAGTACAGGTTTGCTGTCAGGCTGCTCTCTTTCCAGTTTGGTAACGTGTTCTTCAAGTTTATTTACCAGAAGTTCAAAGTTGGTCAGAAAGCTCAGGTAGGTGAAGGAATGCAGATTCGTGAAGCCAGCCTGCTTGAACCAGCGGCGGTAGGCGAGCCATGCGGAAGCATTGTGATACAGGCCGTGCACGAAAAGTATGGGAGGAGTTGCGGAAACGATATCCGCTTGGCCGGAGATCCGGAATCTATTTGGAAGGAAACCAAGCGGGTATGTCGCTGTAACAACAATCAGGCTCAGAAAGCTCATGGCAAGCCCGCGTATAATGCAGGCTGCACGAGTACAGACGCCCGGGTGGGGGCCATAGGGACGGCTACCTTCTTCATACCAGAAGAGAAGGTAGGTAATGAAGGAAATGCCTAGCATTCCCGAGAAGTATATCTTGGTGAGTAGCCAAAGCATGGTTGTCTTCCTGTTATGTGTCGTTTGCCCTGTGCAATATCAGGAAGAAAAGGATGGGGCAACGCTAACAGCGTAAGCCGGGATAGCAGTAAACGGGGAGGACGATGCTCTGTTCCGTAACTGGCCGTACGAAAAGTAGTTCCGGAACAGGCTCCACGCATGTCTAGAGAGTCGGCTACAGTACGCGTAATGATGCGTTCTGGGTGGCCGGTCCAACGGTACGTGGAGTACGGAACATGACCGGTGATCAGGTGATCTTGCTGATAACCTTGCCGGTAGTCGCTTCAACCGTGGGGTGTATGGTTACGGATTGCGGCAGCTCAGGCGATGCAAGCCCGATCGAATTGAGGTTCTTGAAGACCCTGCTCAGCATGCGCTGATTATTGCTCGCGTAGGAGTGGGAGACGGTTGCCAGCGCGGTGATGGCATCCCACATTGTGGATCTGTCAAACGTCATGGTGTTTTCCCCCATGCAATGGAATTGTCTTTACATGACATCTCCGCAGCATCCCTCACCATCCGTGTTCGGAATCATCTGCCGGGGTTAAAAAGCCCCTTTTTCCGGCCTTGTCGTTCCTTGACGCCTTAAAGGTAACGCATTACTATTTTACCCACAAGAAGCACCCGGCTTCTTTTTTTTCTGACCTTTCCGGAGAAAATTCTTGATTCGAAATTCCTTTTTTATCCGAACGATAGTCTGTTTTGCCGTTACTGTGTTTCTGGTCTGCGGGGTTGCGTTGCATGCTTCCCACGCTGCCGAATCTGCAGAAACCGGCATGGCAAAGGACGTGGAAGCAGGGCTTGATACCCTCATCAAAGCTGTGAGGGACAAAAACGGCGCTGTGGATACGGCCACCTTTGCCCCTGTTCTGGATTTCTCACTGGCATCAAATACCCCCGAAGCGCAGAAGGAAATGCCCCGCAAGCGCGAACAGGGGTATGGCATCTTCATGCGTGAAGAGATTCAGGTGCCCATGGAAAAGCTGGTCCGCTACTGCTACGACCCGGCCATTCCGCCTTCAGTGCTCTTCCCCAACTCCATCCGCCGCGGGCACTGGCTTGCGGGCAGCGACATCCTCACCAAGGGTGCAAAGCTGTGGGAAGTGCTCGGAGGGCTGGAAGAACCCGTGGTCATGCGTGGTGTTGAATACGAGGAAATCACCCCCGACGAATTCAGCGGCTCCTACTACGGCTATAATCTGGACCGGCTGCTCATCGTTATGCCCTACAAGGGGCACCGCATGTTCGTTTCCGTCTCCCGGCAGCAGGATACTTCCTCCGTCGGCAAGAAGGGCGCGATCGTTGGCAAGGATGCCAACTGGGATTACATCTATACCAATGAAGATGGTGCCACCGCCCGCGGCATAGGCTGGATGGATACGTACATGTACGATTCCTCCACCGTAACCGTGTTCTTCGATAAGGGCCCCGGCAGCAGAACCACGCAGTACACCGTGTTCAAGTGGCTGAAGGCCGGCTGGGCGAATCTCAACGTGGTGAAGCGCAGCCATATCATTTCCGGCACGCGACGTTTCCTCGACGGCTTCCGCCGTATCATCGAGGATTCCAACCTGCCCCCGGCTGAAGATATTGCCCAGCAGATGCGCCATTTCGAATCTTCTCCCGAAGCTGAACTCGTGGCATCCCTGCAGCCTTTCTGTCGCAAGGTTGAGCTTGTGGCTGCCAACGACGACATTCTTTCCCGCAGCGAGTTCCAGAAGCTCATCAAGGATGCAGGCTATGCCGAACATCTGAACAAGGATGAACTGGTTAACGACCTGATGAAGCAGTTCATCAAGAGCCGTCTGGGCATTGTCCATGTGAGCGGCTAACCCGCGCTGTAGAGTGAATTTTGAAAGGCCGGAGCGTATGCTCCGGCCTTTTTTATTGTCCTGTGGGGCGGGGTGAAGGGGGCGTGGTACGAGCTGGGATTGGGGACACAGGAGAGCTTCTTGCCCGGCCATGACGTCGCGGGCAGGAAAACGAAAAGCCCGGAAGGGGATACCGTCCGGGCTGCATGATTCTTTGTGGCAGAGGGCTACGCGAGAAAGTTCTTCACGCCGGTGAAAATGATCTGAGCGGAAAGGGCTGCCAGCACCAGACCGGTGATCTTGGTCATGATGGAAAGGCCGATGCCGCCGATGATCTTCTCCACCTTGGGGGCAAGATAGAGCAGGGTGCCCATGGAAAGGATGGCGGCAACAAGGGCGGCGGTGCCGACGGCAATGGCGGCCACGCCCTTCATCTGCGCGCCGAGAATGAGCAGGGCACCGGTGGTTGCGGGGCCAACGGTAATGGGAATGGCAAGCGGAACAACGCTGATGTCGCCTTCCTGATCCGCCTTTACGGGTGTTTTGGTTCCGCGAACCAGTTCCACAGCGGAAAGGAAGAGCAGAGCGCCTGCACCGATGCGGAAGGAATCCAGCGTAATGCCGAAGATGGCGAAGATGGTATCACCGAAGAAAAAGAGGGTGATGCAGATGATGACGACCGCAAGCGTGACGCGCAGAGCGGTCTTTTTCTGGCGCTGCGGGGGCATATCCTTTGTCAGGGCCAGAAACATGGTCATGACGAAGAACGGTGCAAGCACGAAGAACATTTTGATATATGTGGAAATGAACAGTGTTAGGTGTTCCATGGTGATTCCTTGTTTGTAGAGTGTGGCAAAGAAGGTAATTCCATTCTATATCCCAATGGGAAGGCGAAAGGAATACCAAATGTAATTGGTCAAACCACTGTGGGGTGGCTTTTTTAGCAGTCTGTTATTTCAGCTGGTTAGATCGGCCGGCGTCTTCGAGAATTAGAGTGGTAACGGCCCGGGAAAAAAAAGTGATTGGCGAAGACGAAAGGCTTGTACGCTCTTGTTCCAGTGTCTTCAAGGGGTTGATTGATAAAACAACCATGATTTATCATTGGTTCAACCAATCGATATGTCGACGATCTTTAGGTAGTTGTGGTATGGTTTACGTCCGTCACATGTCCCTCATCCGGCTTATGGGGTTTGCCCGATGGCTCACGGGACATATCAGCAGGGTCCGGTGCCGTATTTTCGGTTTCGGGCCTGATTAACGAAGCGAGAGGAACAATGGGTAACAATCCAGCAAAAGTGAAAACAGTCTACTATTTTGGCACCTGTCTGGTGGATATGGCCTATCCCAAGGCTGGTATGGCCGGTATCAAACTGCTGCAGCGTGAAGGCGTGGAAGTAATTTTCCCGCGTGAACAGGGTTGCTGTGGACAGCCTGCTTACAACTCCGGTTTCCGTCAGGAAGCCAAGGACGTTGCCTGGAAGCAGGTTCAGATTTTCTCCGGCAACAACTATCCGATCATCGTGCCTTCCGGGTCCTGTGCAGGCATGATGAAGTATCATTATCTCGAGTTGTTCAAGGATGACCCGGAATACTACGAAGTGAAGAAGTTCTGTGACCGCGTGCACGAACTCACTTCCTTCCTCAACACCGTTCTCAATGTGCAGTACACCGACAAGGGTAACCCTGTTAAGCTGACCTGGCATTCTTCCTGTCATGCCCGTCGCGAAATGGGCTGCACTGAAGATTCCAAGGCCCTTATCCGTCAGCTCAAGAACGTTGAGCTGGTTGAGATCGAGCGCGAGCACGAGTGCTGCGGTTTCGGCGGCACCTTCTCCATCAAGCAGCCTGAGATCTCTGCGGCAATGGTCCATGACAAGGTTGAAGACATCAAGAGCACCGGCACCCGCAAGTTCCTCACCGGCGACTGCGGCTGCATGATGAACATCACCGGCCACATGGAAAAAGAGAAAGTAGCCATCGAAGGCCAGCACATTGCTGAATTCATTCTGGAGCGCATCAATGGCTAGCAACGCAAAATTCAATTTCAAGCAGAGCATTACTGCAGCCCTTGGCGACAAGCAGCTGCGCGCCAACTTCAAGTTCGCAACCGATGCCCTGCGCGGCAAGCGCCTTGCAGTATTCTCCGACCCGGTTGAAACCGCACACCTTCGCAAGGTGGGTAACGGTCTTAAGCGTAACGTGCTGACCAAGCTGCCCCAGCTGCTCGACCAGCTCGAAACCAAGTGCAAGGAAAACGGCATTATCGTTCACTGGGCAGAAACCGTGGACGAAGCCAACAATATTGTGCTCGACCTCATGGAAAAGCACAGCGCCCACAAGATGGTGAAGGGCAAGTCCATGGTGTCCGAGGAAATGCACCTGAATAAGTTCCTCGAAGATAAGGGCAAGCTGCCTCTGGAAACCGACCTCGGCGAATACATCATTCAGCTGAACAACGAGCCGCCGTCCCACATCATCGTTCCTGCGGTGCACAAGAACCGCAAGCAGATCGCCCAGATCTTTGCCGATAACATTCCCGGCGTTTCCTACACCGAAGACACTTCCGAACTTCTCGTCATTGCCCGCCGTCAGCTGCGCGAACATTACCGCACCGCCGACATCGGTCTTTCCGGCGTCAACTTCGCCGTTGCCGAATCCGGCACCCTGTGTCTGGTGGAAAACGAAGGCAACGGCCGTATGTGTACTGCTGTTCCGCCCGTGCATGTAGCCCTGATGGGCCTTGAAAAGGTGGTTGAAAAGCTGGAAGACATTCCTCCGCTGTATCGCCTGCTCTGTGGTTCCGCCACCGGCCAGCGCATCACCACCTACTTCAACATGATCAAGGGACCCCGTAAGCCCGGTGAAAAGGACGGCCCCAAGGAAGTCCACCTCATCATTCTGGATAACGGCCGTTCCAAGATCCTTGCCGACAAGCAGCTGCGTCAGACCCTGCAGTGTATCCGCTGCGGTACCTGTCTGAACCACTGCCCCGTATACACCCGCATCGGCGGCCATGCATACGGTTCCACCTACCCCGGCCCCATCGGTGAAATCCTGATGCCGCAGGTGGAAGGTCTGGACAAGAAGGGCAGCCTGCCCACCGCTTCTTCTCTGTGTAATGCCTGTGAAGAAGTATGTCCGGTCATGATTCCGATCCCCAACCTTATCCGCCGCCTGCGTGACGAAAGCTACGACATGGATGGCGATGGCGTCGTGAAGGGCCACGGTTACAAGAAGAGCCTTGTGGAAACCATGGTCTGGAAGGGCTGGAAGCTCACCCAGGTTAACGCCACCTGCAACAAGCTCATGCTCATGGGCGTGCAGTGGTTCGGCAACATGCTTCCCAAGGTTGGTCCTTTGAAGGCGTGGACCAGTGTCCGCACCTCTCCCAAGTTCGCCCGTCAGAGCCTGAAGGATCTGGCGAAGAAAGAGGGTATCCGCAATGAGTAATACTAGCGCCCGCGAAAACATTTTCGCCCGTCTCCATAGCTCCAGCGCCGCCGGTGCTTCTTACGTTCCCGCCGCTGAGAAGTGGGTTCCCGCTCCCATCGAAGACAAGGCAGCCCGCGTTGCCCGCTTTGTGGAACTGATGACCGCCATGCGCACCGAAGTGCATCAGGTCAAGGGCGACGAATGGATCGGCAAGCTTCAGGAAATCATGGCTGATCGTGGTCTGAAGAACCTCGTCTACGGTCAGGATACCGAGATTTCCAAAAAGCTCGAATCCGCATGGAAGGGCAAGAAGGATATCGCTCCCCTCGTTCCGTGGACTGCTGATGTGGAAGAATTCCGCGATGAGCTTTTCGAAGCTTCCGCCGGTATCACCACCACCATGGGCGGCATTGCCGAATCCGCAGCCATGATTCTGTGGCCTTCTCCGCAGGAACCCCGCCTCCTGTCCCTTGTGCCTCCGGTACACTTTGCCGTGGTCAAGGCCGACAAGATCTGGACCTCCTTTGCAGAAGCCATTGAAGCTCTGGACTGGAACGCCAAGTCCCCCACCAACGCGCTGCTCATCTCCGGTCCTTCCAAGACCGCAGACATCGAACTGATCCTTCAGTTCGGCGTGCACGGTCCCACGGACCTTATCGTCTTTGTTGTAGACTAGACGCAGCCGTCGGTTCGCCGACTCGCATATCAGAGCGCCGGAAGATTTCTTCCGGCGCTTTTTTTCAAGGGGCTGCGGAGTGTGCTGTGCCATTGCCTCTTATAGTCCGAAAGGGTATGGAGCCGGACGATATTTGCCGTCGTATCATTGCCGGAGGAAAACATGAGCAGCTACTATCGACATTTCAAGGGGAAGTATTATCAGGTTATAGGCACGGGGCTGGATACCGCGACCGAGGGGGTGGTTGTGATATACCGCACGCTGTATGACTCTGAATATACCCTGTTTACGCGCCCCTATGATGAATTTTTCGGTACGGTGTCCCGCAATGGCAATCCGGCTTAACCCCGGTTCGTTCCTGTGGAATTGTCGGAACTGCCGGAAGAGGCGCGGCAGAATGTGCTGACGACTCTGCCCCTTGCCGGGGAGTGACCGCCTTGTTTTTTTAAGGCATGACTGCAGCTTGGGTCATCGACGCAACATGCTGTTGATGTTCAGGCTGTTTTCGGCTGAATGGTGTGAAAAATTACACATTTTCATCTGCTTGCAAATTATCCTTGCGTCCTGTAGCAAGGCATTTACCGTTTTATGAAACTGGCGTGCAATGCCCGCCACATAAGGAATTGTGAGAATGAGCGAAAAGGATATGCAGCAGGAATCCCGTGAGGAGGCAGGCTCAGCCAAGGCCGCTTCCAAGGGGGCCGGCCTCGGCGGACTGGGGGCCATGCTCAACGAGAAAGAGCGCAAATCCCTGCTTGCTTACATTGCCCTTGGTGTCATCATTGTGGAGTTTGTGGTTACGGTTGTAGCCATTCTGCATGGTGTTACCAACATGCAGACCCTGCCTGACGGAACCATGGAATACACCTTCCCCTGGAAGGCGTACCTTGTTGCCGTTTTTCTGGCACCTGTCGGGGTGATGTTCATCATACAGATAATAGGCATGGGGTTCTCACGCATCATTCAGGGCGACCCGGAATTTTCGCAGGCCGCTCACGAGCTGATGCCTGAAAAGATGAGGCGTTGGGTGGGCCTTGTTCAGGGCATGCCCACAATCATCATGCTCGCCGGTCTGCTGCTTGTGGGGCTTGTGCTCTATAACATGGACGTGGTGATGAGCTTTTTGCTCAAGCTGGGCGAAACTGCTGCCGAGCTTGCCTTGTGGGCCGGTATTGCTCTTTTTGCCGCCTGGCTCATCAGCTACATTGCAAAGCTCTGGCTCATGTACCGCACGCGCAAGATGACCGAAGAATACGCATTTCGCCGCGAGGTGCTTGAGCGCACCGGCATTGCCATCATTGACGGCAAAACGGCCATCACTGCTGACGGACGGATGCTGACCGCCGGGGGCGAATCTGCAACAAAGACCATCGAGGCATTGCCTGTTGGTTCTTCTTCCAACGGCAACCAGATGCCCCGCAGCCTGCCTGCCGGTCCTACGACCATTGACGAATAGCTATTTTCTTTGCTGACTGAAAGAACCCCGCACCTTGGTGCGGGGTTCTTTTTTTGTATTGTGTTATGGCAGGTAGGAGCAGGTAGGGCTTTGATTCTGTAGGTGAAAAATCACAAAATTTGCTGTATCTAAACGAACAGTTCGATCGGGAGGTAAAGGGGATGTCTGTTCGTCGTGTCGCGAGTTTTATCTGGATGTTCCTTTTCATGCTTCACAGTCCGGCTATGTGCGCTGAGCCATTGCTTGTGCTGTATATGGAGAGACCTCCTTACTATTTCACATCGCAGGAGGGTAAGCCTTCCGGCTTTCTTCTTGAACAGGCTTTGGCAGTTTTTGCCAAGGCAGGGGTGCCGGTACGCACCCGCTCTCTTCCTGCCAAGCGTATTGTGCAGATAGTCAAGGAAGAACAGTCGAATGCAGCTTCGGTCGGGTGGTTTATGACTGAGGAACGGCTGCAGTGGGGTGTGTTCAGTACTTTGTTGTATAATGCTCAACCGCTGGTTGCGCTCCATAGAATATGAATTTTTGGCTGCTAATTTAAAGAGTTGGCACTGAGTGATTTGCTCAGAGACCGGAGGATTGTTCTTGGTGTTATTGATGGTTTTTCATATGTAGAAATCGTTGTAGATACTATTGCCAGCTATTCGACAATTCTTTTTGCACTTGCTGGATATAACCTGCTTCTTGTGAAATTTCTT
>JBKEAK010000312.1:0-7046 GCA_047972125.1 Halodesulfovibrio sp. | reverse complement strand
GCGTTAAACCAGTGGATGAAGATATCCGAGCGGTCATGCCTTTTATACATGCGCATATCGCCCTCCTATTCCTTGTCCGTTTCCTGTTTGTGTGCCTGTGCTGCCTGCTCATCGGGTCTGGTATGCGCATCGTGCCCGCCGTCATGTCCACTGTCATGTCCACTGTCATGACTGCTATCGTGGCCGGAAAGCAGCTGGCGGCCCAGCATGACAAGCACCCCGAGACCGGAAAGGCCCACAAGCGTCTTTACCACAGGGTCCACCACACCAGTCATGGTCGCCATGGAAGCGGGCATGACAGCCTCGTGCGTCCAGTCCACAGGCGCCGTGGAAGCCAGATAATACATGTGCGGCGCGGTATTGCTCTTATGATTGATTACCTGCACCACGTGGTCCTTGTGCTGTTCCAGCAGGCGGGCAGCATCCGATTCCGGATTCATGATGTCGCCGAAAACGCGGGCTTTGGTCGGGCAGGTATCCACACAGGCGGGCAACAGCCCTGCGGCCCTGCGCTCTGGGCAATAGTTGCACTTGTCCGCCGTGCGTTTTTGCGGATTGCGGAAGCGCGCGCCGTACGGGCAGGCAGGAATACAGTTCCCGCAGCCTATGCAGAGAGTCTCGTCTATCATCACAATACCGTCTGCATTCTTGTACGTCGCACCCGTCGGGCAGGCATCGACGCAGGTAGGCGCTTCACAGTGCATACAGGCACCGGGCTGAAAATGCGTTCTGGGCTTTGCTCCTGCGGCAAAGTCAGGCTCCGAAGCCTTGATCCAGTTCCGGGAAAACCCTTCCGGCGTACCGTTTGCCACCTTGCATGACACCACACAGGCCTTGCAGTCGATGCACTTGGATGAATCTATCACCATGGCGTATTGGGCTTTTCTCATGACGCCACCTTCCGGGTTACGGTCACAAAGGTTGTGTGCAGCGCGGCGTTGCCGGAAATGGCATCCACCTTATCATCCAGCAGGGCCGAGATGCTCGCGCCCACATTGTGTATGCGGGTAAGACCGGGCGATATGGCGCCAAAACCGGTAAGCATGTATACCGTGTCGGTGCGTATGCCCTTGGTGAGCGATGCCTTCAGTTCCCCACGTCCTACGGATGAGGCAACTTCCACCAACTCGCCGTCTGCTATGCCAAGTGCCTTTGCCGCATCAGGATGCAGCCACAGGGTGTTTTCCGGCACCAGTTCATGGAGCAAGGCATTGTTCTGAGTGGAACCGTGTGTGAAGTAGGCATTGCGTCCCACCACAAGACGGAACTGGTTGTTCGGCACCTTGGCCGGAGAGGTATATACCGGCATGGGGTCCAGCCCCATATCCGCATAGCGCTGGTTGAAGAGCTCAATCTTCTGGCTCAGCGTCTTGTGCGCCTTGCCTTCATACAATCCGTATACCTTGGAAGGGTTGTAGTAGACCCCATCGCGCCGGAGCGCTTCCATGGCGTCGGGCAATTCGGCAAACTGTTTGGTGCGATAGTCCTCGATGGTGAAATCGAAGTACTCACCCAGATCAAGACGCCCTGCGACATCCTTGAGAATATCGAACACCGGACGCGATTCATACAGCGCATCCACCACAGGGTCGCGCACGACCACACAAGCGCAGGCGCTTGAGCCCTGCAGCCCGGAAGCCGGATCAAGGCGTTCCAGATAGCTGGGAGCAGGTAGCACCAGATCGGCCATATGCGCAGTATCCGTCATGGCTATGTCCACAACCACGGAAAAATCCATCTGCTCGGCCATGGCCATGGTCTTGGCCCTGTTCGGTGCCGTGGCCATGGGGTTGGTCTTATACACGAACCAGCCCTTCAGGGGATAGGGCTCGCCCTTGAGAATGGCGTCCCGCGTCAGAACAAACGAGCCCTCATGCTCAAACATCATGGGCACGATACCGGCGTCCACGCGGTCCGGTGGGTTATCATCATACCACGGAGGATCGTACGGCACGCCCTTGAGCCCTACCGCACGTGCGGCGAGCAATCCGCCGGGGCGGTCCCAGTTGGCAAGCAGCGCGTTAGCAATGGCAAAGCTGCGCCTGATCTGGGTGGAATCCTCATAATCAGAGGTTCTGCGGCCGGGATAGATCATGGACTGCGGTGCCGCCGCAGCCATTTCGCGGGCTATGCGCACAATATCGTCCGCAGGAATGCCGCATTCAGCAGCCGCCCACGCAGGGGTATACTGGCTCACATGCACGCCAAGCTGATCAAGACCGAAGGTTTTTTCCGCCATCCAATCTGCATCATACAGCTTTTCGGAAATGATGACGTTGATCACTGCCAGCATGAAGGCCATGTCCGTTCCGGGACGGATGGGATGCCACTCATCTGCCAACGCCGCCGTCTTGGTATAGCGGGGGTCGAGCACCACCAGCTTGCAGCCCTTTTCACGCATGGCCGTCATCAGGTCCATGGAATCAGGCGTTACCAGCGCTTCAAAACGGTTGGCACCCACCATGAGGATGTACTTGGAGTTGATGACGTCGGCAAAAGGCACCTCGCCGAACGTATCGAGATACGCCCTGTTGTTGGAGATAAGGCAGAGCGACTCGTGCGAGGTGACGTTGAAGGAACCGAAAACCTCTGCGAAACGGGAGACGAACGCCGACTGCATATCCGCCCCGGCGCTGAACAGGTACCCACACGGGGTATACTTCGTGCGAATTTCCTGCATCTTCTCCGCTGTCATGGCAAGGGCTTCATCCCACGGGATGCGCTTCCACTTGCCTTCACCGCGTTTTCCGGCGCGCAGCAGAGGATACTTGAGCCTGTCCGGGTCATACAGCTGTGCAACACCGGCATTACCACGGGCACACAACATGCCACGAGATTTGGAAAATTTAGGATTGGGATCAAGTTTGACCACTCTGCCATGCTGCACCCGCGCGACAAGCCCGCACTTGTTGAAACACATATCGCAGGCTGAAAAATGCGATTCCCATTCGGGCGCAGCCACGGCAGCGCAAGCCTGAGGCGCAAGACCGCCGAGCACGGTTCCGCCGGACAAACTTGCTGCGGCGGCCAAACCGGTAGCCTTGAAAAAACTTCTGCGGGAAAGTTTCAATTCCCTACCCTTGGACATAATACGCTCCATACTCTGCAGGATCTTTCGATCCCGACCGGGCCATCAAATGGCCATGAAGGAATGCAAGGTGCCGGAGCCACAATCCGGCACCCCGTTTCACCAAACTAGCTGCACTTGGCAGGCGAAGGAGAATCCTTTGCGTAATCATGCAGATACGTGAAGATATCCTTCGCATCGCTCTCAGGCATTGCAGGCCACTGCGCATTGCAGGGAATCTTGGAAGTATCGCTGAAAAGCGCCTTCCATTCCTTCTGGGTCTTGGTTGCGGGGGAAAGGTCAGAAGCGGAAACACCATGGCAGCTGCGACAGTGCTTGCGGTACAGGAACTTGCCCTTGCGGGCATTGCCGCCCTCTGCAGCGAAAGCCATGCCGAACGCGGCCGCCACCACCAACGTGGAAACGAAAAACATCAAGAACTTCCTTTGCATACTTCCTCCTGAATATTCAAAACCGGACTTGGATTCCTTGAAAAATCCAACCACACACAAGTTTACTCATCCAATCTTGAGCTATATATACCTATAGGGGGTATGGGTGTCAATACGATCTCAGAAAATCATCTATGGATTCCGCAAAACGGCATAATAAAGGCAAATAATGCACTTTGTTACGGCGTTATGATTTTTACCCATACGGGGTATATTTAGCACATCACACAAAAATGTCGTCCACACCCAAACAGTCTCCCATCTTTCGGATATAGGACGAAAAACTTTCCTCAGCCGTGATTATGTCGTACATTGTGAGATGAAAGAGCCTGGTACGCGAACACAAGCCCATCTTCCGAAAGCCATGCGGGATCAACAATGCCGAAGTTCAAGCCGACAACACGGGCATTCATAAACCTCACCCTGCTTCTGGTGACGACCATTGTCATGCTCGTCTTCGGGATTACGGACTACATCCGCGAAAAGAACCGCTACCATGACGAACTGAACGTTCTTATCGAACAGACCACCAAAGAGTTGGCAGCCAGTCTGGCACTGCCCATATGGAACTTTCAGGACGACCAGTCCCAGAAGATCATAGAAAACGCCTTCTTCAATCATGACATCGCAACCATACTGGTACACGACTCTCTCTCCGACAGAATCGTTGCCGGACGCATGCGCATGCCGGACGACAACCTTGCCTCTGTCGACCGCATTACCCCCTCCCCGGACCTCATTCTGTCTGAAGCTCCCATAGCCTTGGGGGACAGGGTAATCGGCTACATCTCGCTACAGGGAACAACCCGCAATCTCGAAGCACTGGCCCGCAAGGCACTCGTGCGCATTACCGTCACCATAGCAACGCTGAATTTCACGCTCTTTCTTCTGCTCAACATCATCCTCAAACGCTTCATTGACGCACCGCTCAAGCGGATAGAAAAGTTCGCACGCGAAGTGAGCATGAAAGGCACCACAGAAACCACGCTTGCCGAGGACTCCTTCCTTTCGGAAATGAACAGTCTCAAGCTGTCCATTGTCGTCATGGTGGAACGGCTTCAGGAACAGTACGATGCCCTTGCAGAATCACAGAAGAAGCTGAGCATCACGCAAACCCGCTACAGAGACCTTTACGAAAACGCATTGGCCGGCATCTTTCGCATGTCTCCAACCGGTGGCATTCTCACGGCAAATGCCGCGTTTGCGCAGATTCTGGGCTACTCGTCGCCGGAAGAAGCCGTACGCACAATCTCTGACATCCGCACTCAGGTGTTCACGGAAAAAGTGCTGTTTGACAGACTGATGGCCCGCCTCGGTGAAACCGATCTGGTCACAAACCACCGGATACGCTTCAAAAAGGCCGACGGAGAGGAAAGAATAGGCACACTGGCTTTGCGCAGTGTCCACGATGCCGAAGACCAGCGGGGCCATATAGACGGCATGTTGCACGACACAACCGAGCGCACCATGGCAGAGCGAAAACTGCGTGAAGCCCATGCATTCACACAGGAGATTCTGGATTCCATGCCCTCTGTGGTGATCGGCATTGATGAATGGGGCCGGATAACCCACTGCAACAAGAAGGCGCAGGAAGAAACCGGCTGCTCGGCGGAAGAACTTCTCGGCAAACCGCTGACCGGCCAGCTGCCCAGAATGGAAGCGCATGAAGCAACTATTCTCTCCGCGTTACGGGAGCGCAAGACCATATCCCTGACCAACCAGCCACATGAATCAAACGGCAGTGCGCGTCTTGAATCCATTCTTGTCTTTCCCGTCTACAGCGGTGAACTGCGAGGAGCAGTCATACGCATAGACGATGTTACCGATCAGGCTCGCATAGAAGAACTCATTCTGCAGACGGAAAAGATGATGTCGGTCGGCGGACTGGCAGCCGGAATGGCTCACGAAATCAACAACCCGCTTGCGGGCATTCTGCTCGGTGTGCAGAACATCATCCGCCGTCTTGAACCGGAGATGGGAGGCAACAAAAAGCTGGCGGAGCAGATAGGGTTCGACCTTCAGTCCATGGGGCAGTATCTGGAGGCACGGGGCATTCGCAACCTGCTTTTCGGGATCAAGGATTCCGGCGAACGTGCGGCACGCATTGTAAGCAACATGCTGAGCTTTGCCCGCCAGAGCCAGAGCCACCACCTTGTAACCCGTCTGGACCTGCTCATGGACAAGTGCATAGAGCTGGCGTCTACCGACTATGACCTGAAGAAGAAATATGACTTCAAGCAGATAACCATAGAGCGGGACTATGCACCTGAAACTCCAGAGGTGCTCTGCTCTCCGCAGGAACTTGAGCAGGTCATGCTCAACCTGCTCAAGAATGCAGCATATGCTCTCAATTCCGACTACGCCTCAAAATCAAGCCCGCGCATTACCGTTCGCTTGCGCCGGGACGAAGATTCCGCTCACATAGAGGTGGAAGACAACGGCCCCGGCATCAAGGAGACAAACAAGCGTCAGGTGTTCGAGCCCTTCTTCACGACCAAGCAGCCCGGAGAAGGCACGGGGCTGGGGTTATCCGTTTCCTACTTCATCATCACCCGCAACCACGGCGGCAAAATATGGCTGGATACGGAATACCGCAGTGGTGCGCGGTTCTGCATAAACCTGCCTGCTGCGCAGGAGGGAGCTTCTTCCCAGCCTGCAGAGGCATAAAAAAATCCGGAAAAGACCACTGTCTCTTCCGGACCATCAATGTCGTCAAACCCGCCCCTATTCACGGCAAGCCCTCCTCTCACACCCCCACCTATCCGATAAAAATTCAAAAAGGCTGTTTCGCAGCGCCACCGTTGGGTTCTCTCACACTGCGGCCTAGTTGCCGTATATGAATTCCATCTTCTGCTGAGTACTGTTCAGCAGCATGTTCAGGTCCTGATTCTGGCGCAGAAAGGCGGCAAAAAGACCAAGCCCCACATCCGCCGCTGCGGGAGGAACGGCAAGGTCATAGGCAAAATTCAATATATCAGCCCGTTGCACCTTTTCTGCCAGCCGCCGCTTCAATGGCCCGTAAAAATCGAGAGGCACCTGCCCGCTGGGTGCTAGTGCCCCGGACCCAGTACTCATCACTTCCTGCAATTTCACGTTGGCAAAATACATCAGGGCTTCATTCAGACCGTGCGCATCACCTTCTCCCCGGACCACGACAAGTACGTCAATGGGGCCCACAATAACTCTGGGAATATCTCGGGATATCAGGGGAAACTCAAAGAAATCATAATCCTCCACTTCCTTCCAGTTCAACTGCTCGCCGTAGTATCCCATCACCCATGTTCCGATCAGGGTCATGGCAGCCTTGCCGAGCTGAACCTCTTTTGCAGCCCCCGCCCAATCATTCTTGCCGGTGGACGACGAAAAGAACCCCTCGTCTATCAGTTGCTGCCACAAGGCAAAGGCATGCCGCACCTGCGGATCAAGATAAGAAGCCTTACCCTGAACCAGCCGTTCCCGATACTCAGGTCCGGCGGTGCGCAACAGCAGGTAATCAAACCAGAACTGTGCAGGCCAGCGTTCACGGT
>JBKEAK010000311.1:0-22233 GCA_047972125.1 Halodesulfovibrio sp. | reverse complement strand
CTGTCGCAACGGGTTGGCCTGTCGTAGCTGGCTGGCCTGTCGCAACTGACTGGCCTGTCGAGCTGGTGGCATTGGATGAGGACTCACCTCGCCCCCCTTTCGTCCCACCAGATCCTGTCGCTGCTGTTGACTCCGTGCCGTAATTCTCAGCGGGAGACGCATACGCCTGCACGGGATGAAGACTGACATAGCCGCTGCCGTTCAGATACCTGTCAAAAGCGTCATGAACATGCCCGTATACCTGACAGAGCAGCCCCGCAAACCGCCTCTTGCGCGTCAGCCCCCATGGCATGCGCACAAACAGGCAGGGGCGCACGCCGCCCACCTTGGCGTGCAGACCGAACGCGACCACGTCTACACCCAGAGCTGCAAAAAAAGCCTGCGCTTCCTTTTCTCCCTGCAACAGGGTGTACAAAAGTGCGCAGCTGCACAGGGCGCGCTGGCCTGAAAGAGCCACATCCGCCTCTTTGGTCTCGAACAGGTCTATCTCGTCATCAATGGCCTTGCGGGCACCGAAAAAGTTGTCCGCCATTTCCGACATGACCTCGTCCTGCAACATGGAAGAAAGCGTTGTATGCTTCATCATGCCCATAATTCCCGCCGCCTCTCTGACGGGCGGTTCTGTTTGTACTGTTTCTCCATTCAGCGAGAGTATACATCCCCCCTGACCATGGCAAGAATGGAGGCAGGAAAGACGGCAGGAACGTAACAAACCAGACGCTCGCCGCCTTGCGGGACACAACAAAGGATGGTAGCCCCACGGAAGGAGAACACCCATGCTTGCAGATTTGCACCCTTCCATCCTCCATCTGGGCACCCTGCTTACGGACAAAGGCATGCAGCTCGGCACAGCCGAATCATGCACAGGGGGGCTCATTGCCGCCGCCTGTACCGACGTTTCCGGCTCTTCGGCCTGGTTCTCCGGCGGCGTGGTGGCCTATGCCAACGAGATCAAGGAACAGGTGCTCGGCGTACCGCACGAAACACTTGTGACCCACGGTGCCGTGAGCGGCGAAACCGTTGAGGCAATGGTGCGCGGGGCCGCCCGCGTGCTTGGAGTGCACTGCGCCGTAGCTGTTTCCGGCATTGCAGGCCCCACGGGCGGCACACCGGAAAAACCTGTAGGCACCGTATGGCTTGCTGCCTGCGCGGGCGATGCTCTTTCAGTCCGGTGTTTCCACTTTGCAGGCAACCGCGAGGCCGTGCGCCTGCAGACTGTTCAGGCCGCCATTCAGGAGCTTACAACCCTGCTCGAAGCCTGATCTGCATATTTTCCCTGACAATCAGGATTGCAACATCGGCCCGAGAGCTCAGGCTGACAATTGACCAAATAAAAAAGGGACGGAAAGTACTTTCCGTCCCTTTTCATTCCGGACAGGACAAGCCTGCCGACAGCAGGGCAGCTACACGTAGTCGCCCCTGTTGATTTTGAACCGTTCGGTGAACGACATCACCTCAAGTTCATTTACCACGGATCCCAGCTCGGGATAGCGTGCGGAAAGTTCCGGGTTCTGCTCCTTGAGCTGCGAAAGATCACCGGAAATGCTCTCCAGCGTTCCATACGCACCCTTCAGGTCAGGAGACTCGGTGGCACCAATCTGGCGGGAATACAATTCCCACTTGTCCAGCATGCCGTCCAGCTGGCCGACAAGCTCGGCAGCTTCCGTTCCCGTACCTTCAACCGCTCCGGCCTCTTCCACCGGGTTCGCCATCAGCAATGGATCCAGCACCATGGCCCGCGCTCCCACAGGAGGCACGGCAGCCTGAGTTTGCGAGGCCTCATCCTGACGCCCCAGCTCCTGCGCAAACAGCTCTCCGAAGCCCTCGCCGCCCGTTTTGGGCCGCTTGCGGACTTCTTCCTGCTGCTGCAGAGCATCAACCTGTTCTGAACGAATCTTCATCGGCGCACCCCTTCTTTAGGGTTTTGACCGGATTGAGCAAGAAGCCTGCCAACCCTATATAAAACAGTCAACATATTGAAATCTAATAAAATTAACAAAAATCAACAGGGCATTTTCTGCCGCATCGGGAAAAAGCTGCCCGCGTATGCACAGAGACTAATGCACAACCTTTTCCTTGTCTATGCGTGACAAAATGTGTATACATTAAATGACATTAGAATTCATTCCGCACAACGCGGACCGTGCATGCAATATAGCCACAGGAGGCCAATATGACTGCCATCACCAAGATTCTTGTCGCCGTAGACTTCTCGGATCACAGCAAGTACATCGCTGACTACGCGAAGCTTCTTGCCACCAAGCTGGACGCCGCGCTGGTTGTCGTGTACGCAGCGCCTTCCCTGAGCCAGTATGTTGGATTCCACGTTCCTCCGAACTCCATCGAAAGCTTTGTGGGTGAGATCGTATCCGGCGCTGAAAAGTCCATGGATGCCTATCTTGCCGAAAACTTCGGCGGCCTGCAGGCAATCGGCAAGGTTGTCACCGGCTACGCAGCAGAAGAAATTCTGGCCACTGCCGAGCAGGAAAATGCCGACATGATCGTCATGGGCACCCACGGCCGCAAGGGCATTGACCGCATCCTCTTCGGTTCCGTTGCCGAAAAGGTGGTTAAGGGCGCAAACATCCCCGTGCTGACCGTTCGTCCTCCGGCACTGTAAGCCGCGACAACACGCAAGGCACTGCGGGCACCAGAGCAAGACCGGTTTCTGATCATGGTCCGGGCACAGTCCGGATATGGTGTGGGCATGGTCTGAAGACAGTCAGATCAAACACCGGGTGATTTCCGGCCTGCCATCAGGCAGCTCCATTGTCCGCTTGCACTCAGCCCCCCTCGTAGTCTATTCATGGGCGGTCCGAAAGGATCGCCCTTTTTTTCGGCGATATATCACCTTCAGCGAAAGGAGCATCGCATGACCTCCCCACGTAGCCGCGCAACATCGCAGGTGCGGCCCGAAGTGATGGATTTTTCCCCCTACTCGGCGGGACTTTCCATTCAGGAAATCAAGGAACGCTACGGCCTCGATACGGTCGTAAAGCTTGCCAGCAACGAAAATCCGCTTGGCACCTCTCCTCTGGTTCAGCAGGTCATCCGCTCCCATGCCGATCACGTTTTCCGTTACGCCCAGTCCGGCAACCCCCGTCTGGCGCAGAAGATTGCCGCCTTCTTCGGTCTGCCGACAGAATGCGTCGTCACGGGCAACGGCTCCGACGAAGTGATAGACCTGCTCATCCGCGCCAAGGCGCGCCCGGGCATAGACAACATTGTGGCGTTCAACCCCTGCTTTTCCATGTATACCGTGCTGGCCCGCCTGTGCGGTGTGGAACTGCGCCAAACGCCACTTAACGACGACTTTTCCTTCAACTGGGATGCCCTTGTCTCCCTCACGGACGACAATACTGCCATTGTCTTTGTGACCACGCCGGACAACCCCTCAGGGTACACGCCGCCCGTGGAAGAGATCATGGCCCTAGCAAAGCGGCTTCCCGAGCAGTGCCTGCTGGTGGTGGACGAAGCCTACATGGACTTCACCGGCAACAAGGACGCTCACTCCATGCTGCCCCGCCTTGCGGACTTCCCCAATGTCTGCGTGCTGCGCACTTTCTCCAAGAGCCTCGGCCTTGCTGGCCTGCGTCTCGGATTCGGTGCCATGCAGCCGGAACTGGCGGACTACCTCAAGCGCATCCGCCCGCCCTTCAGCGTGAACATTCTTGCGGAACACGCAGGCATAGCCGCCATGGACGATACGGTATTCTTCAACGAAACGCTGCGGGTAACCGCAGAGGGACGCGACTACCTGAACCGCGAGCTTGCCGCCCTCGGCTGCACTGTCTACCCTTCCAAGGCCAACTTCATCATGTTCGAAGCCCCCATAGACGGTGCGGAACTGCATGAGCAGCTGCTTCGCCGCGGCGTTATCCTGCGCCCGCTGAACAAGGGCTACGGCCTGCCCCGCCACATGCGCGTGACCGTGGGCAACGCCCATGAGAACAAGGTTTTCATCAACGCCTTCAAGGAGATTCTCAATGTCCGCTAAGCGGAACATCGTTACGCTGGACGGCCCCGCCGGAGTGGGCAAAACCACGCTGGCAAAGCGCGTTGCAGAGGCCATGGGCATTGCCTACATGGACACCGGTGCCATGTACCGCACGCTGGGCTGGAAGCTGGGCGCGCAGGCTGCCTCGCTTGACGAGGCGGTTCTTGCCGAACGTCTTGCGCCGTTCTCCTTCTCGCTTTCCGGCAGCGGCGCAGCCACAGTGCTCGCCGTTAACGGCGTTCCCGTGGGGAACGAAATCCGTACCGAAGAGGTGGGCATGCTCGCCTCCATCGTAGCCAAGCTGCCCGCCGTGCGCGATGCACTGAAAAAGGCGCAGCAGGATATGGGTGCGGCCACCGCGCTGGTGGCGGAAGGTCGCGACATGGGCACTGTGGTCTTCCCCGAAGCCCGTTGCAAAATCTTCCTCGACGCCTCCCCGCAGGAACGCGCCCGCAGACGCTTTGACCAGCTCGTTGCCATGGGCGAAACGCCCGACCTTGAAGAGCTGACCGAACAGATCCGCCAGCGGGATGAGCAGGACCGCAACAGGGCCCTTGCTCCCCTCCGCCCTGCCGATGATGCCGTTATCGTGGATACCACGACTCTCGACATCGACGGCGTTTTCGAAGAGATCATGCGCCACGTACGCGCAGCACAGTAAGCCCCCCCGAAGCATACGCCCCGGTGCCGACCATAATGGTTGCCACCGGGGTGTTTTTGTTTGCGCTCCCCACCATGCAAAAAGGCCCCCGGCATAACACCGGGGGCCTTCGCATACGGAATAAGGATCGGGGAGCTACTTGTGCGCCTTGCTCTTTGGCAGAACAAGGTTCAGCGCCACGCCCACGATACCGGCAAGGCCGATACCCTTGATGGTGAACTCACCGGCATGGAAGGCCATGCCGCCGATGCCGAACACCAGAATGATGGCAACAATGGCCATGTTGCGGGGGTCCATCAGGTCCTTGCCGGCACGAACCAGAGAGTTCATGCCCACAACCACGATGGCACCGAAGAGCAGAATCATGATGCCGCCCATGACAGGCACGGGAATGGTGAGCAGCAGTGCGCCGAGCTTGCCCACAAAGGCAAGAGCCATGGCGGTGATTGCAGCCCAGGTCATGATACCGGGGTTAAAAGCCCTGGTCAGTGCCACGGCACCGGTTACTTCGGAGTAGGTGGTATTGGGGGGGCCACCAAGCATGGAGGCAAGCGAAGTGGCAAGGCCGTCGCCGAGCAGGGTGCGGTGCACACCGGGCTTGTCCAGATAGTTCTTGTTGGTAACGGAGCCGATGGCGAGAACGTCGCCCACGTGTTCAATGGCAGGAGCAATGGCCACGGGAACGATGAAGAAGATGGCTTCAAGGTTCCACTCGGGGAAGGTGAAGGCAGGCATGGCGAACCAGGGAGCGTTCAGCACGGGGGTGAAGTCAACGTACCCGAACAGGATGGAGGTAACGTAACCAACCACAATACCCAGCAGAATGGGGATAAGCTTGACTATGCCGCGTCCCATCAGAGAAGCAAAAATGGTGGTGCCAAGGGAAACCATGGAGATGAACATGGCCGGACCCTGGGGAATCAGCTGGATGGAACCGTCGCCGGTCTTGCCCAGAGCCATGAATACGGCAACGGGAGCAAGGATGAGGCCGATAACCATGATGACCGGGCCGGTCACGATGGTGGGCAGAACGCGCTCAAGAATCTGCGGGCCCTGCAGCTTGATGAGCAGAGCAAGCAGTGCGTAAAGCAGGCCGGCTGCGGCAAGGCCGCACATGGTGCCGGGAATGCCCCAGGTCTGCACGCCGTGGATGATGGGCGCAATGAACGCGAACGAAGAAGCCAGAAATACGGGAACGCTACGCTTGGTCACCAGCTGGAACAGCAGGGTACCGGCACCTGCGGTAAACAGTGCCACGTTGGGGTTAAGGCCGGTCAGCAGCGGTACAAGTACCAGCGCGCCGAACGCGACGAACAACATCTGTGCGCCCAACAGACTGTCTTTCAGTCTGAAGGAATACTCGGTGTTGGAAATGGACACCATGCCCTCCTCAAATAACGGTTACAAATTATCCCTACGCCTCCCGCCCCCCTATCGCGTTCGGCTTACTCCCTCATGGGGAACCAAAGGCCGGTGCTCCAGACAGAACGAGCCCCTTTATCAATGCTCGCTTATATTTCATCCGCTGTCCTGCGCCCCGGCTGCCGCAGCAGCCGGACACCCGGCATACAGGTGCGGATTCCCGTCACAGCAGGTGGCAAACCGGCAGTAACGAGCCCAAAAAAAGAGCATCCGCCCCTTGGTTATTGCCCCCGAAAATCGGAGGCAAAAAAACCAAAGGCAAATGCCCTGTCCGTTCGAAAACGGTTCGAAACCCTACTTGGTCCCGAAAATCTTGTCGCCTGCATCGCCCAGGCCGGGAAGAATATACCCATGTTCGTTCAGCCGCTCGTCAACGGATGCGGTATAGATATCCACGTCGGGGTGCGCCTTGGTGACACGTTCGATACCTTCGGGTGCCGCCACGAGGAACAGGCCCACAATGTGCTTGCAGCCTGCCTTCTTCAGCAGATCGATGGTAGCGACCAGTGTGCCGCCGGTGGCGAGCATGGGGTCAATAATGATGGCGGTACGCTCGTCGATGTTCTTGGCGAGCTTTACGTAATATTCAACGGGTTCGAGGGTCTCCTCGTTGCGGAACATGCCCACAACGCTGACCTTGGCACCGGGAATCATGTCCAGCAGACCATCCAGCATGCCGAGACCGGCGCGCAGAATCGGGACAACGGTAGCCTTCTTTCCCTTGATCTGGTCAACAGTGACAGGTCCTGCCCAACCCTGTATGGTCTTCTTCTCAGTTGCGAGGCTTTTGGTTGCCTCATAGGTGAGAAGACGGCAGATTTCATTAGACAGGGCGCGGAACTCAGACACAGTGACGTCGACTTCACGCAGACGCCCGAGTTTATGTTTGACCAACGGATGGTCAACCACGTAAACAGCCACTCTGGCCTCCTTGAAGAGAGCTTGAAAAAAAACGGCCCTTTTGGCCGCCCAAAACTTTGAATATTTAGCCCGAACCAGCCACAATGGTCAAGCGCAAGGAATATTTTTTCAAAAATGACTAATTATATTGACGATCCTGAAAGCGGAAACACAATCACCCTTACTGTTTCACGCGATGCGCACGGCACACGCCTTGACCAGTATATCTCTGACGCCCTGACGGAGCACGCCATAAGCCGCGAGCGCATCAAGAAGGCCATCAAAGAGGGCAACGTCCTTGTGAACAAGGCCAGCTGCACCAAGCCCAACACCAAGGTCAGCACGGGCATGCAGATCGAGATGACCATCGACTTCGATTCCTCCTCGCTGGTTCCCGAAGATGCCCCCATAACGGTGCTTTACAAGGACAAGCACCTTGTGGTGCTCGACAAGCAGGCCGGCCTGACCGTGCACCCCTGCCCCAGCTGCCCCACGGGAACGCTGGTGCACCGCATGCTCCATCATTTTCCCGAACTCGCATCCATGGAAGGCTTCCGCCCCGGCATTGTGCACCGGCTGGACAAGGATACCTCCGGCATCATCGTTGTGGCGCTTACGGAGGCGGCCAGACTGGCGCTTTCCGAAGCATTTGCCCAGCGCAGCATGCACAAGGAATATCTCGCCCTCACCATGGGCGTGCCCGAGCGCGAATCCGACACCATAGAAGTGCCCATCGGCCGCCACCCTTCCATCAAGGTGAAGATGGCTGCGGTAAAGCCGGAACAGGGCGGACGAGACGCCCACTCCGACTACCGGGTGCTGCATGCGGACAGCGCGGCCAACTATGCGCTGGTGGCCGTGCGCATTCACACCGGCAGAACGCATCAGATACGCGTGCACATGAGCCATATCGGCCATCCCCTGTGGGGCGATGCCACCTATGGCGGCGGCGTTGCCGCAGATTCCCCGGTCGCGTCAGTTGCGACCCGGCAGATGCTGCATGCGTGGAAACTTGAATTTACCCACCCCATCACCGGCGAAGTGATGCAGTTCACCTGCCCCCCGCCGGATGACTTCATGCAACTTGCCACGGCACTTTCCGCCCGCCCCCAGCGCGTGGTGCTCACCGGCATGCCCGGATGCGGCAAATCTGCCCTGCTGAACCTTATGGCAGAGCGCGACACGCCCGTCTGGACAGCAGACGGCATTGTGCACAGCCTCTACGCCCTTGGCGGCGATGGCTGGCATTTTCTGCGCGGCCGCTACGGCGACAGGTTCGCCCCGGTGGACGGTCCGGTAGACAGGCGCGCCCTCTTCGAAGGCATGTGTGAATCCGCATCCATCCGCAAGGAGGTGGAAGCCTGCATCCATCCCATCGTACGCCACGACCTGCTTGAGTTCTGGAAAAACCATGCGGACAAGCCTGTGGCAGCCGCCGAGGTTCCGCTCATTCTGGAAGCAGGCTGGCAGGAGGATGCCGATCTGCTCGTGGGCGTGCATTGCCCGCGCGAAATACGCGCAGCCCGTCTGGCCGAGCACCGTAGCTGGAGCGAGGACATGCTGGCCGTGATGGAATCGTGGCAGTGGCCGGAAAAGGACAAGATGGGTGCCTGCGACATAGTGGTGGACAACAGCGGCACACCGGAAGCCCTGTCGGCCAACGCCGACAAGCTTCTCGAATCGCTGGCAAGACGGCGCGAAGACAAGCGCAAGGCTCTGCACGACCGCCTTGCCTCCCTTTTTAAAGGCTAGCATCCCAACCGGACAGGACACAGGCACGCATGTTTCCCATACGAGACAGCATACCCAGAGTGCACACGCCCTATGCGGTGTATACCATCATCGTGATCAACGTGCTGGTATTCCTGTATCAGCAGAGCCTTTCCGGCAGTGAACTCTTTACCATGCTGCACACCTTCGGGGTGGTTCCGGCGCGCTATGCCTTTCCGGACTGGGCAGCACAGGTGGGGTATCCTGCCTATGGTCAATTTGCCTTCATCACCCACCAGTTCATGCATGGCGGGTGGATGCATCTGCTGCTGAACATGTGGTCGCTCTGGATATTCGGCGACAATATAGAAGATGTCATGGGGCCTGCGCGCTTCATGCTCTTCTACCTGTGCTGCGGCCTTGCGGCCGTGCTCACGCACATGCTCTCGGACACCGCCGCCACAATGCCCATTGTGGGCGCGTCCGGAGCCATTGCTGGCGTCATGGGTGCCTATTTTCTGCTCTACCCCCACGCCAAGGTCGTTACCCTTATTCCCATAATCATCATTCCGCTGTTCTTCGACCTGCCTGCGGTGCTGTATCTGGGCATATGGTTTGCCATGCAGGTGCTTTCCGGCCTCGGCTCCATGGTGCAACCGGGCGGCGGCGCAAGCATCGCCTGGTGGGCGCACGCGGGCGGTTTCATGGCGGGCATATTGCTCCTGCCCATGTTCCGGCGAAAGGGGCACTGCTATTACTGCCGCATTCCCGAGGGCACCCCGCCCCACAGGGCTGTCATTACCAGACCGCATCGGCCCGTGGTTCCTCCGTCCTCCGGGCACGACGATCGCTGATTCCTTTCCCCTCTTCCGGAAATCCGGTCACCTCGCGGTGCCTGCATTGACTTAGCCGGATTCATGCCGCATAACGGTGCGTCCAGACGCAAAGGCGCCTGTAATCCATACCGTAAGACGGGGACTTCTCATGCTTGAAATAAAGAATCTACACGTGAACATCGGGGACGTGGAGGTGCTCAAGGGCATCGATCTGACGATCTCCGAAGGTGAAACGTTCATTCTGTTCGGCCCCAACGGGTCCGGCAAGACCACATTGCTCATGAGCCTCATGGGCTTTGGTAACTACACCGTGACCGAGGGCCAGATTCTCTTCAAGGGCGTGGACATCACCCATGCGCCCATGTACGAACGCGCCCGTCTCGGTATTGGCATGTCCTTCCAGCGCCCCCCCACCATCCACGGCCTCAAGACCGCAGACCTCGTAAAGATGTGTGGTCAGGGCCGCGATGTTGATGTTCCCGCGCTGGCAAAGAAGGTCAACTTCACCCGCTTCCTCGACCGCGACATCAACGCCGGTTTCTCCGGCGGCGAAATAAAGCGTTCCGAACTGCTGCAGCTCATGGCCCAGCGCCCCGACCTCGTGCTCTTCGACGAACCCGAATCCGGCGTTGACCTTGAAAACATGTCGCTGATCGGCAAGACCGCACGCGAACTGCTCGACGGCATGCAGCCCGCATCGTGCACCATGAAAAAGGCCAAGCAGTCCTGCAAAACCGCCGGCCTCATCATCACCCACACCGGCTACATTCTCGAATACGTGAACGCCGACCGTGGCCAGGTCATGTATAACGGCAAGCTGTGCTGCGAAGCCCGTCCCCGCGACATTCTCGACCACATCTCCCGCCACGGCTACAAGGAATGCCTGCGCTGCCTGAGCGCCGAATCCGGGGAAACGATCGACCTCGCCGACTTCCGTGAGGCATACTAACATGCAGAAAATAGACCTTAAGAAATACAAGATCGACGGCGGTTCCGCTGCTCCCATCGAAGACCTTTCCTCCCTGTCTCCCGAAGACAAGGAACGCCTGCTCTACGCGGGCATAGACGTGGACCGTCAGGACCGCGCCGGTTCCTTCATGCACATGAACCACTCGGGCGTGCACTGCAAGACCAAGCAGGAAGGCCTTGAGATCATGGACATCAAGGCCGCGCTGGAAAAGTTCGACGGCCTGCCCGAATACTGGTGGAAGCTGGTGGACAAGGACAAGGACGAATTCACCAGAGCTGCCTTTGAGAATCTGCATGGCGGCTACTTCATCCGCGCCAAGGCCGGTGTGAAGGTAAAAGACCCCGTGCAGTCCTGCCTGTTCATCAAGGATTCCGGCCTTGCCCAGAACGTGCACAACGTCGTGGTGGTTGAAGAAGGTGCAGAGATGCACATCATCACCGGCTGTGCCACCGCTCACGGCGCCAAGGAAAGCGCCCACATGGGTATTTCCGAATTCTATGTGAAGAAGGGCGGCAAGCTCACCTTCACCATGATTCACAACTGGGGCGAAGACACTGCAGTGCGTCCCCGCTCTGCCGGTGTGCTGGAAGAGGATGCCGTGTTCCTGAGCAACTACGTGCTGCTCAAGCCGGTCAAGGACCTGCAGATGTATCCTTCCATCGCCCTGAACGGTTCCGGCGCTGTTGCCCGCTTCAACTCCGTTATCGTGGCGCCGGAAGGCTCCTACGTGGACTCCGGCAACCGCATCGAGCTGAACGCGCCCAACACCCGCGCCGAAATCATTGCCCGCACGCTGACCACCGGCGGAACCATCATCAACCGTGGTTTCATCGGCGCAAGCAACGTGCCTGCACGCGGCCATCTGGAATGCAAGGGCCTCATCCTCGGCGGCGGCCGCATCCATGCCATCCCGGAACTGGATGCCACCATCGACGGCGTTGAACTCTCGCACGAAGCCGCAGTGGGCAAGATCGCGCAGGAAGAAATCGAATACCTCATGGCCCGCGGGCTTGATGAAGACGAAGCAACCGCCACCATCGTGCGCGGCTTCCTGAACGTGGAGATGGAAGGCCTGCCCCCGGAACTGCAGGAAGCCATCAACAAGCAGATCAACGAACTGGACGCAAGCGACGCCATGTAGCCTGTGTGCAGCCCTTATGAATACAAGGCCCGCCGGAGCAATCCGGCGGGCCTTTTTGCATGCTGCCCACTGCAGGCAACAAAGGGCTGTAACGGACCCGTTACGTCTTTGAATTGATGAACGGCAGGAACAGGTGCCGGAAGTCCTCCAGCCTGTCTTCCAGCACAAAGGGCATGGATTTGGCGAACAGGTCGAGAATGATCACCGCGTTGACGGACGAATCCGCCTGCGTAGCCGCCCGCAGCCGGTTCACAAGCTGCAGGTTCACGATCTCCATATCTGCATAGATGCGCGAAAGCCCCTGCATGTGCAGGTCCACATGGCCGGGTGCATCATGCATGAAATACTGCGCCAGCATGAACATGGATGCAGCCCGGTAAAAAGTCTCGTCGGATGAGGAAAACGGCAGATGGAAGCGGGCCATGGGCTTGAAGAACGCAGTGTAGGGGCACCCCGATGTGGGAATGATGAGCCCGAGCAGCGAACTCACTCCCCTCTGTGCCGTTGTACGCAGGTTGATGGTGCGTTCCGGCGTTTCCACTTCCACAAGAAGCGGAGAATAGGAGATAAGGTGACCAAGCTTGTCGATCACGTCCACAAGACGGGCCGCAAGCGGGCAATACTCCGTTGTTTCCAGATCAAAGGGACAATGGCTGCAGGTAAGAAAGGAAAGGCGTGTCCAGTCTGGCAGCTCCTGAGGCAGTGGCCAGTCCGCTTCCAGCGTATCGGACGTAAAGCGCAGGCCGAAGAACTCGGTCTGCCCCGTATCCAGCGTAAAGCGGTAGGTTATCTCCACAACGACCTCTGGTGTAGTCCGGACACAAACCGGAGTCTGCTACAAGGAATGTTCAGATTGTAAAATATTCTGCAACAATACGCCAACCCGGGAAATGATAATTCACAAACAAGAGAAGCACGGCATACTTGGGCCTACAGTGGCCCTATCGTGGACATATTGTGCCCATATAGTGACATACCACGCCCCCCGAACTGCGCCTTGCCTTCCTTTCCCAAAGGCGTATAGCTCATGCACGAGGTAAACGACATGTATATAGTATCACTTAACTACACGGCCCCACTTGAAAAGATAGACAGCCTGCTGGAAGAACACGTGCAGTTTCTGCGCGCCAAATACGATGCCGGAATATTCATCGCTTCGGGCAGAAAGGTACCCAGAACGGGTGGTGTAATCATGGCCAGAGGCTGTGATCTGGAAACGCTGCGTGCGCACCTTGCGGAAGATCCCTTCCACCGCGAACAGGCTGCCACCTACGAGATTACGGAATTTTCGCCCACAATGACCGCAGCAGGCTTTGAAGGCCTGAAAGACTAGCCTGCGCCAAGCCAATACAAAAAAGCCCGGAAACCTTGCGGTTCCGGGCTTTATCTTTTTCCTGTCGCACAATGTGCGCCAAAGGCATTTAGGCCAGCAGGGCCACCAGCCTGATCAGGTGGGTGCGTTCTTCGTCCACGCAGCGGTCAACCGCCGCCTTTTCGGAGTTCGGCACCAGCTCACGCATTTCGCGGAAGAAGAACATGGTGTCCTTCTCGAACTGCATGGCCATGCGGATGGCGTCTTCGCGGACCAGACCGGCACCGGCGGCTTCGCCTTCCCTGAACAGGGCGTGGTTATCGAGCATGGCGCTCATGTAGGCCACATACTCGTCTTCGGTCGCCCAGGCAGGCAGAGTCACGGGAGCAAGGCGCTCACCCATGGCGCGGAACACTTCGCGGTGCTTTGCTTCCTCGTCGCGCAGATATTCGAATACCTCGCGGGTGGAAGAATCGCCGTCGAATCCGATGGCATCAACAAGCCGCTGATAAAACGCCTCGCCGCGTGTTTCGATTTCCTCTGCCGCACGGATGATATCGCCAGCCTTGAATATTCCGGCCATAATGCCTCCTCGCCCTACAGTTCGTCGGGCAGGTCTTTCAGTTCGGAGTACTTGAACACGGGGCCATCCACACACACGTACTTGGTGCCTATGTTGCAGCGGCCGCACAGGCCAACACCGCACTTCATGCGCTTTTCCAAGGTGGTGATGATCTGCTCATCGGCAAAGCCCAGCTTCTTCAGGGCCTGCAGGGTGAACTTGATCATGATGGGCGGGCCGCAGGTAACCGCAAAGGTGTTCTCGGGCGAAGGATTGATGTCCGTCAGCACGTGGGGAATAAGGCCCACGCGCTCTTCGGGAGCATCGCCCCAGCCTTCGGCTGCGGAGTCCACGGTGAGCACCACGTCCAGATCGTCACGGCCGCGCCATTCGCGCACGTCTTCCTGATAGGCCATGTCGCGGGGCGAACGTGCGCCGTACAGCAGGGTGATCTTGCCGTAGTCCTTGCGGTTGTCCAGCAGGTAGACCAGCAGGGTACGCAGCGGCGCCATGCCGATGCCGCCTGCCACAAAGACGATGTCCTTGCCCTTCATCTCGTCCACGGGGAACCAGTTGCCAAGGGGAGCACGCACGCCGAGGGAATCGCCTTCCTTCAGGGTGTGCAGGCGGCTGGTCACCTCACCCACCTTCATGACGCTGAACTGCAGATAGTCCATACGGGTGGGGGAAGAGTTGATAACAAAGGTGGATTCGCCGAACCCGAAGGCGGAAAGCTGCCCCACCTGACCGGGCATGAAGGAGAAGTCCTGCATTACCTTTTCATCGTTGAAACGAACGCGGAAGGTACGGATATTGGGCGTTTCGTCCACCACTTCGATGATGGTCGCCATATCGGGAAGGATGGGATTGTTAGCGCTCATCGCTGCCCTCTTCTTGCTTGGGAGTATGGTTCTGTGCCGCCTTCACGATGGCGCGGATGTCCACGGAAGCGGGACAGCTCTTGATGCATCGTCCGCAGCCGCAACAGGCGATAACGCCGTGCAGCTCCGGATAATAGGCGAACTTGTGGTTCACGCGGTTGCGCAGACGGTGTGCCTTGGTGGGACGCGGGTTATGGCCGCTGCCTTCCAGCGTGAACTGGAAGGACATGCAGTTGTCCCACGTGCGCAGACGCTTGCCGGAAAGGCCGACCGAATCGTCCGTGATGTTGAAGCAATAGCAGGTGGGGCACAGGTAGGTACATGCGCCGCAGCTGATACACTTGGCGGACTGCTCGGTCCAGAATTCCATATCGTCGAAACGGGCCATGAGCTTTTCGCCGCAGCCTGCATAGTCATGCGGCTCGGGCAGCTTTGCACGGTTGGCCTGCTTCACGCCATCTGCTTCCTGCGCCTTTTCTGCGGCACTCTTGAAGAAGGATGCCTTGAGCAGTTCTTCGCCGCGCTCGGTCACAGCCTCGGCCACATAGCCGCCCTTCACGGGCACCAGCAGCACGTCGGAGCCTTCGGTATCGGCAGGATGGCTGCCCACGTCATGGCAGAAGCAGGTGGATTCGATACGGGTGCAGGCCACGGTCACAAACAGGGTGTTCTCGCGGCGCGACACGTAGTACGGATCGCGGATTTTTTCGCAGTTGTACACTCGGTCGAAAACCAGCATGACGCGCGTACCGCAGGGACGGGCACCCACAACCACCGCAGTTTCCTGCGGCAGGGTTTCCTTTACCTGCACACGGGTGCGGTCAAGGTTTTCGGGATCCTTGTCATGCTTGTACTTGAGCAGCATTTCGTTCTGGGGGAACACGCCTTCCTTGGGGGGAAGAACGGGCATACGATCCAGAACGGGGGTGCGGCCCTTCACATGCGGACGGAAGGTAACCACCGTGTTGTCCCACATGGGGGCCAGCACAACATGCCTCTCGGCCAGTTCGTCAAGCCAGAGCGTGGTATCGTCATGGCTGATGAATTTCGCTTCCATTACCAGCCCCTCTCCTTGATGTTGTCTTCTTCCACCTTGAAGGTGAGCAGGGGCGGCGTGGCTTCGGGGTCCGCACCGCTGACGTAGTCAAAGGTATTCTTCACCGCATTCACCATGGTGCGGCGGAACAGCATGATGGGCAGATCAACCGGACATGCGCGCTGGCATTCGCCGCATTCGATGCAGCGGCCAGCAAGGTGCATGGTGTGGATCATCTGGAACATGAAGTTCTCTGCCGAGCTGGTCTCCTGCGATACCCAGTGCGGGTTGCGCGAGGTGGAGATACAGTGGTCACGGCATACGCACATGGGGCAGGTGTTACGGCAGGCGTAACAACGCACGCAGCGGCGCATCTGGTCCTGCCAGAAGGTGAAACGCTCATCCAGCGAGAGCTTTTCAAAGGCTTCCAGAGAAGGAGCCTTGTCGCACTTGGGCGCCACAGGCACTTCTTCACCGGCAAAGTGCTCGGTGGCGATGGCGTTGGGGAAGCGGCAGGTAAGACACTTCTCAAGACACACGGTGTCGAAGTCGAAGGTCTCCACATCGCCGTTCACGGCCACTTCCACCTTGTCACCCTTGAAGGTGATGGAGTGCATGTCTTCCACGTAATGACCGCCCTGCTCCACCTTGTATTCAAGGCGGGCATGGCTCAGGCAGCCGGTGCAGCCCACGCCGAACAGGACGATGTTTTCACGGGGGATCATGCGTTCCTGCGTAAGCTGCACAATGGCGCGGGAATCACAGCCCTTGACCACAAGACCGATCTTGCCGGCACCCGGAGTCCGGGTAAGGCCGGTAAGGTAGGTGCCGAGGCTGTGCACGCACAACGGGCTCCAGATGAGGCGGTCAACGTCCTCTTCCTTGCGGATATACAGCGGCGTGGCGTGCATGGCGTCGTAGCCCTGCTCCCAGCCTATGACCACGTCAAGGTCCGGCAGGGCCTTGCGGATCTGGTCTTTCAGTTGCTCAAGCGTACTCATAACGCCCTCTCCTTGTGGCAGGGGCAGGAGGGCCCCTGTTTCACGCCTTCCTCGATCTGCTTGAGGCAGAGTTCGTCATATCCGCTGCCGCCCTGCATGCGCGGCGCGGGGCCAAGCTCGTGGATACGGTTGGTGAACTTGGTCACCACGTCCTGCCAGCGAGCGCCTTCAGAGGCGGAAACCCACGTATATTCAAAGCGTTGCGGATCAATGCCCGTAATGGGCAGGAACTGCTTGAGCAGTTCGAGCCGGCGGCGGGCATAGTAGTTGCCTTCTGCGTAATGGCAGTCGCGGGGGTGGCAGCCGGAAACCAGCACGCCATCCGCACCGCTGACCAGCGCGCGCATGATGAACAGCGGGTCGATACGACCCGAGCAGGGAACGCGGATGATGCGCAGGTCGGTAGGCTGCTCAAAACGCGCCACGCCTGCCGTATCCGCACCGCCGTACGAGCACCAGTTGCAGAGAAAGCCGACCACGCGCAGTTCGCGCGTATCGCTTAAAACTCCATTTCGGGCTGACATAAGGCATTCACCTCCGCAAGAATCTGGTTATCGGTAAAGTGCTGCAGCTGGATGGCACCATGCGGGCAGGTAACGGTACAGATACCGCAGCCCTGACAGACGGTTTCCACAACTTCTGCCTTGGTGTTGCCTGCGCGGTCCTTCACGTCCTTCACCGCGCCGAAGGGGCAGGTCATGGTGCACTTGAGGCAGCCCACGCAACGGTTCTGGTTCACGCGGGAAACCTGCGGGTCGCTTTCCAGCTTGTCCTTGGCGAACAGGGTGAGCACCTTGGCCGCAGCCGCACTGCCCTGCCCTACGGAGGTGGGAATGTCCTTGGGGCCCTGACAGCAACCGGCGAGATACACACCGGCGGTGTTGGTCTCCACGGGCTTAAGCTTGGGGTGCGCTTCCATGAAGAAACCATAATGGTCGTAGGAAATGCGCAGCTTTTCCGCGAGGTGCGGAGCGCCCTTGGAGGATTCGATACCCACGGCAAGCACCACGAGATCGGCTTCCACTTCCACCTGCGTTCCGGCAAGGGTATCCGCACCGCGAACCACGAGCGTATCGCCCTTGGGGTAGATCATGGAAACACGGCCACGCACGTACTGCACGCCATACTGTTCCTGCGCACGGCGGGTGAACTCGTCATAGCCCTTACCGGGGGAACGGATGTCCATGTAGAACACGTAGGAATCGGAATCCGGAATGTGGTCCTTGGTCAGCACGGCCTGCTTGGCGGTGTACATGCAGCAGAAACCGGAACAGTAAGGACGGTCCACCGACTTGTCGCGGGAGCCCACGCACTGGATGAAGACCACGCGCTTGGGTTCCTTGCCATCAGACGGGCGCTTGATGTGGCCTGCGGTAGGACCGGAGGCGTTCATCATGCGTTCGTACTGCAGCGAGGTAACCACGTCGGGATAACGACCGCCGCCGTACTGGCCGTAAACGGTCCAGTCGAAGAGGTCGTAGCCGGTGGCGGCGACAATGGCGCCTACCTTCTCGGAGACAATCGTATCCTGCTGTTCAAAGTCGATGCACTTGGTGGGACACACCTTGGCACACACGCCGCACTTGCCCTTCTGCAGCTTGAGGCAGAACTCGGGCTTGATGGCGGCCTTCTTGGGAATGGCCTGCGGGAAGGGAATGCCGATGGCCGTGGTGGTAGCCACACCTTCGTTGAAGGCGTCGTGGCTCTTCTTGCTGGGACACTTTTCCATACACAGACCGCAGCCGGTGCAGGAATCCCAGTTCACGTAGGTGGCACGGCGGCGCACCTTTACGTCGAAGTTGCCCACGTAGCCGCTGATTTCCTCAACCTCGGACGCTGCATACAGCGTGATGTTGGGATGCTGGGCCACGTCCACCATCTTGGGACCGAGAATACAGGAAGAACAGTCCACGGTGGGGAAGGTCTTGTCCAGCTTGGCCATCTTGCCGCCGATGCTGGTTTCGCGTTCCACCATAATGACCTGAATGCCTGCATCCGCACAGTCCAGCGCAGCCTGAATGCCCGCAACACCGCCGCCGATAACCAGCACGCGCTTGGTCACATCGAACTTGTTGGCAAAGAGGGGGTTGTTCAGCTGCAGCTTGGCAGCGGCAATGCGCACCAGATCGGTGGCCTTGACCGTGTTAAGCTCCTTGTTCTTGCCGATCCACGAAACATGTTCACGGATGTTGGCCATTTCCAGCATGTAGCGGTTCAGACCGGCACGCTCAAGAGCGCGGCGGAAGGTGGGCTCATGCATGCGGGGGGAACAGGAAGCAACGACAACGCCGTCCAGCCTGTGTTCCTTGATGGCCTGTATGATGGCATCCTGTCCGGGTTCCGAACAGGCGTACATGGTATCGGTAGCGAAAACCACGTCGGGGAACAGTTTGGCCGCCTGTGCCACGCTGGGACAGTCCACGGTGGCGGCGATGTTGCTCCCGCAGTGGCAGACGAAAACGCCTATGCGCATGATTTCATCTCCTTGCTAGAGCACACCTGCCTGTTCAAGGCAGGGCTTGGGGTTCACGGCCAGCTTGGATATGCCCATCTCGGAGGCAGAAAGGCCCATGGCGAGTCCCATAAGTTGCGTGAAATAGAAAACCGGAATGGCGTGCTTGGAGCCGCGTGCCGTATTCACCTGTCCCTGACGCAGGTCAAGGTTCATCTGGCAGAGGGGGCAGGCGGTGACAACGGCGTCCGCGCCCATGCCTGCGGCAACATCCAGCAGTCTGCCGGAAAGTTCGGTCACAATGTCCTTGCGGGGCATGCCTGCGGCAGCGCCGCAGCATTCCACCTTGAGGGGGAAGGGAAGCACCTCTGCACCACAGGCTTCCATGAGCGTATCCATGGCCATGGGGTGCTCAGGATCGTCAAACTGCATGACTTCCGGCGGGCGGTTCATGATGCAGCCGTAGTAGCATACAACGCGCAGCTTGGAGAGCGGACGCACAACCTTGGCCTTTACGGCTTCGGGGCCCACATCTTCCAGCAGCACCTGCAGGGTGGACTTCACTTCCGCAAGGGATTCGCACTCGGTATCCAGCAGATTCTTCACCTGCTTGCGGAACCCTTCCTTCTCCATCTTGTGCCCGGCAACGCGCAGGTTGGCGAGGCAGCTGGGACAGGGAGTGGTAACGGTATCAAGCCCGGCCTGTGCAGCCAGCTCAAGATTGCGGGCAGAAAGCGCCGCAGAAAGTACGTGGTCCACGGTATGGGCGGGGGTGGAACCGCAGCAGCTCCAGTCCGGAACATCCTGCAGGCTCAGGCCGAGGCGATCGCAGACTGCGCGGGTGGAAGCATCGTATTCGACGGACGTTCCGGAACCGGAACAACCGGGATAGTAGCCTATGCGCTGGCTCATTTCTTCTCGCCTCCGTTTTTCTCAGCGGATTCAGGTTCGCCGCGGTAACGACGGAAGATGCGGGCGATGTGCTCCGCCCCCTGAATGGTGTGGGGCCGCAGACCAAGCTTGCCCTTGGGCAGCATGGCGGGAGCAAGCTCCACGTCGGTCCAGAACCGTCCGGTCTTCAGCACATAGCTGGCAAGAATACCCACCTCGTACACGCGGCCGTGCTTTTCCACGGACTCCAGAAACGCATCGCCGAAAGCCTTCACGTTACGCTCGGTAGCGTAACCGGCTTCGCGCGCCATGTGGCGCAGCACGTCCATAACGCGGGCAACATCGATCTGGTTGGGGCAACGGGTGGTACAGGACTGACAGGTGGCACACAGCCACAACGATTTGCTTTGCAGTACTTCCTCACGTCTTCCGAGTTGCAGAAGACGCATGATCCTGCTCACCGGAATGTCATATGCGAAGTTGTAGGGGCACCCGGCGGTACAGTTGCCGCACTGATAACAGTGGCTCGGCTCCTGCCCGCTGCGCTCCCTGACTTCCCGTATGAACTGGGAGTCCGGCTTCTGCAGAGAGATTGTTTTCATGCTTTTTCCCTGATGTAATCCGGTTGAATACACAAACCGCACAGAACCAGACAGGCTGGCGGCCGTCGATAATGACAATGGGGAACGGTTAGGTACGAAGAGCGGCACTAACCCGGTGTCGCACCCCTCAGAATCAGGGTGGAGCGACGCTGGCCAACCCGGCCAGTGTGGAAGGAGGGAACAGACAACCAAAACCGTCAACCGGCAGCAAAGCCCACCCGCCGTACCGCGAGCAAGCGCACCCCGCAGGCAAAGACGCCGTGCGGGCTGGACGCGTGTTCCCGGCGGAACACTGCGGGCGGCAAAGTTGTTCGGCTACATCCGGCATGGTTCTGGTTTCATGTCTATCGGTCTCGCTATCCTGCGCCCGGCTTGCTCCTCCGGGCAATGCACACATGAAGCGGCACTGTTTCATCTACGGCAGAAGAGCAAAACAAGGATGCCACATCCATCCTTGCGAGCGCAACATCAATACTCTCCGAGTGCGCTTACAAGGATTTGCAAGGCAGGACAAGTCCTTCCCCCTAGGGGGAAGCCCAAAATTAACTACTACGGTATGATACGAATTTTATTCATTAATCACTCAATGAATACCCGATTATTCACCCAATCACAAGCAAGACAATGGATTACGATACGGGGCAACCTTACATGATCCAAAACATGACACAGATAAGGCCCATGGATATTTATTGTATCGTCACCGCAAATATTTCCAGCCCCCGGCACATTGCTGTCGGCGGCTTTCCGGCCAATCAAGCTACTCTGGCCCGCTGCCTGCTCCGCTTCCACGGCACAAGCTCCTGACTGAGACACACCCCGGCAAGCACAACCACGCAGGCCGCGTATTGCAGGGTATTCAGCCGTTCATCAAGAACAGCCCATCCCAGAATAAGGCAAAGCACCGGAATCATATTGATAAAAGCAGAAGCCCGCCCCGCCGGAATGTATGCCAACGCGTAATTGTAGCACCAGAAAGCGCCCAGCGAGACAAACACGCCCATGTATACAACGGCCAGCAGGCTGGGCCAGATGGCGGAAATATCAGAGAATTCGGGAAAGCCGGAAAACAATGCCCCGGGGAGGAACCAGAGGAAGCCCGCAAGGCTCTGCAACCCTGTGAGCGCCCACGGGCCGTAGCGCCCTTCAAGCTTGCGCAGGGCAAGGGTATAGCCCGCCGCAGCCACCATGGCACCGCATTCCAGCGCGTTGCCAAGGGCTGGGTTGGGGCCATCCGGCGAAGGGGTTCCCGCTAGGGTCAACCATGCCACCCCGCCGCAGGAGAGAAGCAGCCCCGCAAGCATGGTCACAGAAGCCTTTTCTCCCAGAAACAGCGCGGCAAGAGCAGCCACCATCAACGGCATGGTGGCAGAAATGGTGCCTGCCTCGGAAGCGGAGGTATATTGCAGGGCGTAGCTTTCAAGGGTGAAGTACAGGCAGGGCTGGAACAAGGCCACCACAAGCAGCCATTTCCAGTCTCCGGGTTTGCGGTTGGCTCCCATGCCCCGCCGCAGCATGGGCAACACCACTATGGAGGCGCAGACAAGACGCATCCAGATGATGGTAAGCGGGGCAACCTCGCGCAGGGCGATCTTCATGCCCACAAAGGAACTGGACCACAGCCCCACCGCGGCCAGCAAGGCCATGGTGGGCAGGAACGCAGGCGAATTACGGGAAACCATGCTGCACCCTTCCGAAAAATGAATCCTGCCGCAGGCGCGGCAGGCGGTGTGATTGAGAAAGAAGTTTCTGCCTAATCGCTACAGCCGATCAGGACAAGAACGATATGTTGTTACAGTCTGTTCCGCTCTGCCGGGGAGTATCCCTCTTCCCCTCACATAAGCCCGAACATGCCGGTG
>JBKEAK010000310.1:0-11759 GCA_047972125.1 Halodesulfovibrio sp. | reverse complement strand
GAAATACGACTTCCGCCATATCAACATCGTGCGGAATTTCGATCCCTCGCTGCCGCAGGTGCTCTGTTCGCCGCAGGAAATAGAGCAGGTGCTGCTCAACCTGCTCAAGAACGCGGCACAGGCCATGGCAGAACGCGGTGACAGGGAAGACCCGCCGCAGATCGTTATTTCCACCAGCTATGACAGAGGGCGCGCCCGTATCGACGTGGCGGACAACGGCCCCGGCATGGATGAAGAAACCCGCAAGCGCGTGTTCGAGCCTTTCTTCACCACCAAGGCGGTGGGCGAAGGCACGGGCCTCGGGCTTTCCGTTTCTTACTTCATCATCACCACGAATCATGACGGACAGTTCACAGTGGATGCAGAGGTGGGAAGAGGAACTACTTTCACCATTCTGTTGCCACTGGAAGGAAAGTGAGTTTGTCGCAGATACCGCAATCGCCGCCCGAGGGCGGCGTTTTGCGTGCTAGCGACGAACTTCTATGGCTAATTTGAGATAATCGTTCCGCGCCGCTCCAATCTTCCAGTCCCGGTAGCAACTTGTGCTCCATTGATAGAATGCGGCAAATTCATGTTCCGCTATGAATTCATCAAAAATCAGTATGGTTCCGGGCTTGATGTAAGGATCCAGATTCATGAGGGTGTAGAGCGTTGCAGAGTGAAGGTCGGCATCAAGATGGATCACCATGCGATTTTGCTGGCGATAGCTGCTGAGGAAGGGACGCAACGTCTTTTGAAATAACCCTTTGTGGTAGGTTATACGAGAGTCGTTAATGGACGGGAAAGCTCCATTGTTGCTGAATGCGCCCACCTTATTGTCAAACCAAGCCTCGGGCAGACCTTCGAACGTGTCGAAGCCGAAGAAGCGCGACTGTGGGTGTTGATTGATATTGACCCACCTGCGAAGGCTGTCTCCTTGAGCTACACCAAATTCAAGATAATCCACCGGTACATCTGCGAGAATGCGGTCATTCACATAGGCATACAGCAAGTGCCGCTTGCTATAGTCATACTGCATGATCGGGTAGGGATAAGTCTGGCGGGTTAAGGTGCCGTGAAGCAGAACCTTATGGTAGCCAAGGGCCCAGGTTTCGAGATCGCCTTGAATCAGTTTGTCTTGGTCAATGAAGAACATACACCTACTCCTTAAAGCGCTTTAGTGAAAAAACGTCAGTGGTACTTTGTGTATGCAAAGTGCATTCCATTGTCCGTGTGTCGAAAAAAAAGGACGGTCCCACCGGAACCGTCCTTTACCATCGTGTTGAAAGCAACTATTTCATCGCTTCGGGGAACAGTTCCCCGGCCATCTCGCGCAGCTTGAACTTCTGTATCTTGCCGCTTGCGGTCATGGGATATTCCGTGATGAAGGCGATGTAGCGCGGCACCTTGTGCCATGCAATCTGGCCGCGGCAGAAGTCGCGTACATCTTCCGGAGTTATCTCGCAGCCTTCCTTGGCAATGATGAAGGCACCTACTTCTTCGCCGTATTTGCGGCTGGGAACGCCCACCACCTGCACGTCCTGCACCGCGGGCATGCCGTAGAGGAATTCTTCGATCTCGCGGGGGTAGATGTTCTCGCCGCCGCGGATGATCATGTCCTTGATGCGGCCGGTGATGACCACATAGCCTTCTTCATCCATGGTGCCAAGGTCGCCGGAGTGCAGCCAGCCCTGCGGGTCCACGGTCTTTTCCGTGGCTTCGGGCATGTTGTAGTAGCCTTTCATGACGTTGTAGCCACGGCAGACCACTTCGCCCTGCACGCCGCGGGGGCACTCTTCGCCGGTTTCCGGGTCCATGACCATGACTTCAATGCCGGGCATGTGCCTGCCGACAGTCTGGGTGCGGCGTTCAAAACTTTCGTCGCACTGGGTCTGGGTCATAACCGGTGAGCCTTCGGTAAGGCCGTAGCAGATGGTGATCTCGCGCATGTTCATCTTTTCGATGACGCGGCGCATGAGCGGTGCGGGGCAGACGGAACCGGCCATGATGCCCGTGCGCAGTGAGCTGTAGTCGAACTTGTCGAAAATCTTGTGCTCAAGCACGGCAAGGAACATGGTGGGCACGCCGTACAGCGCGGTGCACTTTTCCTGATCAATGGATGCCATGACATGCACGGGGTTGAAGCTCTCGAGAATGACGAGGGCGGCACCGTGGTTCACGGCGGCCAGCACGCCCAGCACGCAGCCGAAGCAGTGGAAGAGCGGCACCGGCAGGCACAGGCGGTCGTTGCTGGTGAAGTTCTGGTTCTTGCCGATCCAGTATCCGTTCAGGCCGATGTTGAGGTGAGAGAGCATGACCCCCTTGGGGAATCCGGTGGTGCCGGACGTATACTGCATGTTCACCACATCGTGGGGCGAAAGCGCCTGCTGGCGCTCAAGGTATTCCTGCTCGGTGCACATGGCCTTCATTGCCATGATTTCCGGCACGGAATACATGCCGCGGTGCTTTTCCACACCGAGGAACATGACCCGCTTGAGGTGCGGCAGCGATTCGCACTGCAGCTTGCCGCGGGCCTGCGTCTTCAGCTCCGGAATGATGTCGAAGATGGTCTGCACGTAGTCGTGGTCGCGGAACCCGTCCATGATGAACAGGTTTTCGCATTCGGACTGGGTGAGCAGATACTGCAGCTCGCTCTTGCGGTAGTTGGTGTTGATGGTGAGCAGCACCGCACCGATCTTGGCCGTGGCAAACTGCAGGGCCACCCAGTAGGGCACGTTGGTGGACCATACGGCCACCTTTTCGCCATGCTGCACGCCAAGGGCCATAAGGCCGCGTGCAAGCTCATCCACCACGGCGCCGAACTGCTTGTAGGTAAGGCGGTAGTCGCGGTCTACGTAGATGACGGCATCGTTATCGGGATATTTCGCTATGGTCTCGTCCAGAATCTGGCCGAGCGTTTTTTCTCGAATCTCGAACTGTTCCATCGTGCGTTCCTAGGGGTAGTAGATGACGGCGTAAATCTCGGCGGGACCATCTCCGGCAGCACCGGCATAGTGCGGTACAATGGAGTTGTAGTAGATGCTGTCACCGGCTTCCAGAATGTATTCTTCCTTGCCGTAAATGACCTGCAGCTTGCCGGAAACCACAACGATGAACTCTTCACCCTGATGGGAGGAGAGCTTGCGGTCTTCTTCGGGCTCCGGAGAGATTTCCACGAAGAAGGGCTCCATGTTGCGGTCGGTCTTGCCCTTGCCGAGGGAGTGGAAACGGAACGCAGGACGCTTGTCGTCGGCCTTCTGCATGGTCAGGTCTGCCTCGCGGGAGGCCTTGCGAACCACAAGGGGGTCGGTGGAAACCTGATCATCCATGAAGGTGCCAAGGCGTACGTTCAGGGCGCGTGCAATCTTCTGTAGCGGAGCAATGGAGGGACAAAGGTCGCTGTCCTCAAGCGCAGTGATGACCGCAAGCTGCACGTCGGCTGCGGCGGCCAGATCTTCGCGGCTCATTTTACGCTCTTCCCGGTATTTACGGATTCGGACTCCAAGCTTTTCTACAGACATGACGCCTCCTGATTTGGACAATGATGTGAAAACGTTAAAAACAGGTATACAAGGATGCGCAAATATTCAAGTCCAAAGAGGGGAATTCCAGAAAACTCAATAAGTTGAGCGGGTACACACTCGCTTTGGAGAGGGGCGCTTCCGACCGGATGGCTTAGTGCTCAGCAGGAACATACTCCGGCACCATGCGGCGTAGTATTGCTCTGATCTGCACAGGGTCATAGGCATCTGCAGCCTTTTCAAGGTCTTGCAGGTCGGCGGCGAATTGCTCGCGGCCCGTTGCCATGGCCTTCTGGTCGCAGCAACCCAGCACCATGATCTTGTCATGTTCTGTGCGCAGGATGCCTTCGCCGTCGGTGATGAGTTCTTCATAGAGTTTTTCGCCTTCACGCAGACCGGTGAAGGTGATCTCTATATCCTTGTCCGGTTCAAAACCGGCCAGTCGGATGAGGTCCGCAGCCATGTCGGCAATGCGGACGGGAACGCCCATGTCGAGCACGAAGGTTTCGCCGCCGTGCGCCATGGTGCCGGACTGCAGGATGAGCTGGGCAGCTTCCGGAATGGACATGAAGTAGCGGGTTACTTCCGGGTGGGTGACCGTGACGGGACCGCCCTTGCTGATCTGGTCGAGGAACAGGGGGATGACCGAACCGGACGAGCCGAGCACGTTGCCGAAGCGCACCGCCATGAAGCGGGTGTCGGAACCGGCAAAGGTCTGCATGAGCAGTTCGGTTATGCGCTTTGAGGTGCCCATGACGTTGGTGGGGCGAACTGCCTTGTCGGTGGAAACCACCACAAAGCGTTCCACACCGGCATCAACGGCAGCCTGCATGATCGTGCGCGTGCCCACGATGTTGTTGTGCACGGCCTGCCACGGGTTGCGTTCAAGCATGGGCACATGCTTGTAGGCGGCAGCATGGAACACGGCATGGGGCTTGTGCATGGCAAAGACCGCCTGCATAAGGTGCGCATCGCGGATATTGCCGAGCACGGTCACGTAATTCTTGAAGCCTATGCGGTGCAGCAGCTCCATTTCTATCTGGTAGAGGTTGTGTTCGCCTGCATCCAGAAGAACAAGCTTGGCCGGGTTGTAGCGCACGATCTGGCGCACCAGTTCGGAACCGATGGACCCGCCACAGCCGGTAACAAGGATGGTGCGCCCCTCAAGGTAGGCGGCAATGGCCTTGGTATCCAGATTGATCTGCGAACGGCCGAGCAGGTCAAGGTAGTTCACTTCTCGCAGCGCCTTAACCCCGCGCTTCCAGTCCAGCATTTCATGCATGGAAGGCAGAATCTTGTGCGAGAGGCCTATCTCTTTGCAGGTGTTCACGATTTCCAGAATGGATTCACCGCTTGCCTCGGTCAGGGCGATGATGGCTTCATCTGCCCGCATGGTCTTGGCAATGCTTTCAAGCACGTCCAGCGAACCGAAAACGGGCTTGCCGTGAATGGTTCTGCCGTGGAGCGTGGGTTCTTTGTCTATGAAGCCGAGAATCTCGTAACCGAGCGTGCTTTCTGCCTGCAGTTCTCGGACAAGGCGCTCGCCCGCACGGCCTGCGCCGATGATGATGGCGCGTTTGCGGTTGCCGCTTGAGAACAGGCTCTTGGTGGAAGAGAAGGGAATGGTGCCGTTATCAAACAGGCAGTAATAGGCGCGTATGCCCATGCGTATGCCGCCCGTGAGGGCAAAGGTCACCAGCGGGTCGAGAATGAACACCGAGCGCGGAAAACCTTGTGCACCGTAAGCATAGACGATGAAAAAGAGCACAATGCATGACTGTATGGCTATGGCCTGCAGCAGGGTCCAGCCATCGTGCAGGCTGGTGTAGCGCCACATGCCGCGATACAGCCCCATGGTCATGAATACGCCGAACTTGATGGCGAGAACGGGCAGGACAAGTTCCAGATACTGCATGACGTAGTTGGCCGGAATCTTGAAATCGAACCGGACGCAGTACGAGAACAGCAACGCCGCACCAAAGCAGGCAATATCTATCGCCGCCATGGTGTAGAGGTTCTTGGAACGCGAAATCTTGTTACTCACTAGATTCTATCTCCCGCGCAGCCTTTGATCAGCGCGATTATGCGTTCAAAATCCGCATCGGCCATGGCCGTGCCGGAAGGCAGGCACAGACCCTCGGCAAAGAGGGATTCACACACGCTGCCGCCGTACATGTCGCAGTCCTTGAAGACGGGCTGCATGTGCATGGGCTTCCATACCGGGCGGGATTCGATGTTTTCACGGTCAAGGGCAAGGCGGATGGTCTCCGGCGATGCACCGAAGGCCTTTTCATCCACCAGCATGACGGTCAGCCAGCGGTTTGCCTCGCCGTATTCGGCTTCAGGCATGAACCGGATGCCGGGCATGTGGCCGAGAGCGGCGACATACTTGTCGAACAGGGCGCGTTTCTGGCGCACACGTTCGGGCAGGGCAATGAGTTGCCCGCGGCCGATGGCGGCAACAATGTTGCTCATGCGGTAGTTGTAGCCGATTTCGCGGTGCTCGTAATGCGGTGCGGTTTCCCGCGCCTGCTGCGAAAGCCAGCGTGACCGGGTGATGAAGGCTTCATCCTCGGCAGCGAGCAGGCCGCCGCCGGAGGTGGTGATGATCTTGTTGCCGTTGAAAGAAAAAGCAGCGCACGCGCCGCCCTTGCCTGCATGACGGTCCTTGTAGGTTGCGCCCACGGATTCTGCAGCGTCTATGACGAGCGGAATGCCGTTGCGGTCAAGCACGGATCGCAGGGCGTCGTAGTCCGCGCACTGGCCGTACAGGTCGGTAACCACCACGGCAGCGGGCGTTTTGCCCTTTCTGCAGTAGTCCTTTACCGCGTCTTCAAGCAGGTTCGGGTCCATGTTCCATGTGGCATGGTCGCTGTCTATGAATACGGGCTCCGCTCCCATGAAGGTGATGGGGCTGACGCTGCCGATGAAGGTGAGGCTCGATGCGAGTACCACGTCGCCTGCGGAAATGCCGAGCTGACGCATGGCAATGTGCAGGGCGGCAGTGCCGCTGGCAAGGGCTGCGCAGTAGGGGATGCCGGAAAGCGCGGCAAAGTCGTTTTCAAAGCCCGTAACCATGGGGCCGAGCGGAGCGATGAAGTTGCTTGCAAATGCTTCCTGAACGAATTCGAGCTCTTTCCCGCCCATGTGAGGGGGAGAAAGGTAGATGCGATTCTGTGTGTTCACAGCGTATTCAATCCGTGTTGAATTGTCTTGGCGACATCCCGCAAAAGGTGTGTGGAACTACGCCGAAAAATGCTGCCTATAGTATCCGGCTTGCAGAAATATCTCAATCGTTGCCGGAGGCCCCGTCTTTTCTGACTTCCGGGGATGTGCCGGAAGCCTGTTCCGAAATTTGTTCAGCCCCGTCCTGCGTGCTTGCAGGCGCTGCATTTGGGCCATCGCCGTGCGCTGCACCAAGCATATCACCAGACGCATCGCCAAGAGTTTCAGGGGACGCTGCCGGAGTCTCTTCCGCAGGGCATTCCTGCGAAGCCGCAGCACCAGTTCCCATGAATTCGGGGCAGGTGGCATGGCCGGGGGCGGAAACATCCTCCTTGCGGAAGACCTTCCACACCGTCAGGAACAGGATTTTCAGGTCCAGCCACAGGCTGTGGTTGTCCACATACCATACGTCCATCTCAAGGCGTTCTTCCCACGATGCGGCATTACGGCCGTTTACCTGAGCCCATCCGGTTATGCCGGGGCGCACCTCGTGCCTGCGGGCCTGGCGCGGGGTGTAGCGGTCCAGATACTGGGGCAGCAGCGGGCGCGGTCCCACAAGGCTCATCTCGCCGGTAATGACGTTCCAGAGCTCGGGCAGTTCGTCCAGCGAGGCGGAACGAAGCTTGGAGCCGAGCGGGGTGAGGCGCTCATGGTCCGGCAGGGGCTTGCCGTTCTCGTCCTTGGCGTCTGTCATGGTCTTGAACTTGAGTATGCGGAACAGCTTGCCGGCCTTGCCGGGGCGCGTCTGGCGGAAAAAAATGTCCTTAGAAATGCCGGAGCGTACGCGCAGGGCCAGCAGGGCTATTATCGGCAGCAGAAGCACGAAGGCGGGAATGGTGACCGCAAGGTCAAACCCGCGCTTGAGCAGGCTGCCGAGCACCGTTTGCGGAAGCACGGCTTCCTGTCCGGCATGGGCCAGATGCATGGCTTTGAGCTGCGAGCGGCAGACCTGCCGAGCATCGTAGCGTTCTTCGGCATAGCGGCGGGAAGCTTCGCCCATGACGGGCAGTTCTTCGTGTTCGCGAATGCAGCGGCGCATGGCTTCTGCCATGGATGCAGCATTGCCTGCCGTTGCGCTGAAGCCGTTCACGCCGTCCAGCACCACCTCGCGGCAGCCGGGGGCATCCGTTGCTATGACGGGGCGACCGGTGGCCAGCGCGGCAAGCGCGGCATGGGGCAGCCCGTTGCGGCACGAGGGCAGCACGAAAACGGAAGCCTCTTCCAGAAGCTGTTTGGGGTGTGCTGGGGTGGGCAGAATTTCCATCCACGTCTTCCACAGGCTCAAGTCGCTGGAAGAAAGGGGATTGGCACCCGATTCAGGCGTGCCGGCAAGGCGGAAGCGTGTCATGGGATAATCCTGACGCACCTGCCGTGCGGCTTCTGCAAATTCTTCAAGGCCGCTGTCCTTGTCCATGGGCGAGATGCACAGGAACACAAGGCGTTCGCGGGCTTCGAAATCTCCGCCGGTTTCCGGCAGCGGCGCAAAGGGGTAGGCCTCAAGATCCACACCTGCGCCGTTGAGCAGCCTGTTGGCGGTTTCCGCAGGCAGAATGCCCTTATCGCGGAAGAAGGAACGCTCGTCCGGGCTTTGGAAAAATACGGTGCGGCAGGTGGAAAGGGCGAACTTGCACAGCATGCGGTTCATGCGTGCGCGCAGTCTGCGCATGAAGGGCCCTTTTTTCTGCATGGCGGCAAACGAGCCGGGCAGGGCGTATATGCGGTTCACCCCGCCGAGCCATGCGGCCAGCGAACCGGCCACGGTCTGCCGGAAGCCCTGACAGAGCACAAGGTCGGGCTTGAGAACGCGCAGGGTGCGCCAGAGGCTGAAGAGTTCTGCAGCGTCTTGTAATACGGGCAGCTCCGTTGCGGGAGAACCGTATTCAACAACGCGGATATTCAGGGAATGCAGGGCGAAGCGGGTGTCGTTGTCCAGAGCGGGGGCGACCACGGTCGCTTCGTGCCCGGCCTCCTTCATGGCTCGAAGGAGCGGACCCATTTCCGTCAGTATGGAGAGGGCGCATTGGCCCGTAAGTACCACTTGCATGTCTGTGTTCCGTAAGAACCTTCGCAGAGGCGGTTTGGTTGTGCTGGTCCCGCGGCGTTTCAGTCCGGCCGGGCTTGTGCCCTGCCGTTTGCAGAAGTCCGTAACGGGGCGGAAAAAAACCGCGCTGCAGCGCGGTCACACGTGTCTCGCTGCTTACCTCTTTGCCTTGAAAAAGGCAATGAGCACCTTGAGCGGTTGCCCTCCGGAATCATCTGTGTAGCATATATGTCGTGGGCAGGGCCATATCTCTTCGTTTTACAAAAAAGGCAAGCTTTGCTAGGGTCCCTGACCCGGTCTCCGGCAGGCCTGCGGGCAGGGTGTGGAAGCCTGAAATCCCTTTCTACGGCGGCGCTTAGCTTAGGCAGCCCACGGGAAACGGTCGTTGCCCCGAGGTTATGACGGTTCCGGTTATCATGAACGGAGGACGCTCTCATGCAGAAGACTGTGTTGTTTATCGAAGGCGATGGTATCGGCGCGGAAGTGACCAGGGCTGCGCAGCCGATCATCAATAAGGCCGTTGAAAAGGCCTACGGGAAGGAGCGTACCCTCGAATGGAAGGAACTCCTCGCCGGTGAAAAGGCGTTCAAGGAAACCGGTGAATATCTGCCCCAGAGCACGCTTGATGCACTGCGCGGCGCTGAACTCGCCATGAAGGGCCCCCTGACCACGCCTGTGGGCAAGGGCTTCCGCAGTCTGAACGTGACCATGCGTCAGACGCTGGACCTGTATGCCTGCATCCGTCCCATCCGCTATTTCGACGGTATCATGTCGCCGGTCAAACGTCCCGACCTTGTGGACATGATCGTGTTCCGCGAGAATACCGAAGACGTATACGCCGGTATCGAATATGCCTCCGGCACCCCGGAAGCCACGCGCATCATCGAATTTTTCCGTGACCAGCTGGGTGTGAATGTTGACCTTTCCGCCGGTGTGGGCCTCAAGCCCATGACCCCCGCAGGCTCCAAGCGTCTTGTGCGCAAGGCGTTGCAGCATGCTGTTGCGCAGGGCAAGCCCAGCGTGACGCTGGTGCATAAGGGCAACATCATGAAATACACCGAAGGTGGTTTCCGTGAATGGGGTTACGAAGTGGCCCGTGACGAGTTTGCCGACCAGATCGTGACCGAAAAGGACGCCGCCGGCGTGACCGGCAAGATCGTGGTCAAGGACCGCATCGCGGACGCCATGTTCCAGGAAGTGCTCATCCGCCCCGAGCAGTACAGCGTTATTGCCACCACCAACCTGAACGGCGACTACATCTCTGATGCGCTTGCCGCACAGGTGGGCGGCCTTGGCCTTGCTCCCGGTGTGAACATGTCTGACACGCTGGCTTTCTACGAAGCCACCCATGGCACGGCTCCCACCATTGCCGGTCAGGACAAGGCCAACCCCGGCAGCCTTATTCTCTGCGGCGCCATGCTGCTTGACCACATCGGCTGGCACGAGGCTGCTGCCCTTATCCACAACGCCATGAACAAGGTTATTTCGGACAAGACCGTGACCGTTGACCTTGCCACCCAGATGGAAGGTGCCCGCACCGTGGGTACCACCGAGTTCGGCGACCTGCTCGGCGCAGCGCTGTAAATCGCTTCTGTTTTGTATTGATAAAGCCCCCCTGTTGAAAGACAGGGGGGCTTTTATGTCTGCGGAGTCCGCGGGCGGGGTGTGCCTTTTTTCAGTTGGAACCGGCTTCGACACGGATGTCATGCATGGTGATGACGGTGTGTTGCCCTCCGGGCATGGCCTTGCGGAGCAGTTCGGTAATTTCGTTGATGAAGTGGGAATTCTCTGTGCAGATGAACACCGCATCGGGCTGCAGCCGGACAAGGTCGTCCAGCCCCTGCACCACATGATCGAGGAACGGTTTGCCCACCTTCAGTGGGTTGCTCTCGACAAATCCCAGAAACCGTTCGTGGCTCAGATTCAGGTGTTCCATCATGTAGAGGGCGTACGAACCGGCACCGTAGAACATGACGGACTTGCCCTGCGCAAAAAATGCGTCAATTTTTTGTTGCACCCCGTTGCGTATCAGGGCATCCCGCGCATCCTTGCGCATCATGTAGTCGCTGATGAGTTCCTTGACTGCCGGGTACTGATTGGATGGTGCATTCTTCGCCGTATCTGCATCCGGGCGATAGATGCTCAGGGCTTTGAGTTCGTGCGGCGGTTCTACTGTCTCAAAGCCGCATGCCTCGCACATGTTTCTGAGCGTTGCGGGGGTGAAGAAGTTCACGTGTTCGGGAATGAACACTTCGTCCGAGGTGGGGGAGACGTAGGGAACCAGAACAACTAGATGCCCCTGCGGTGCAAGGATGCTGCGAACTCCCGCGAGAAAGGCGGAAGGATCGGGAACGTGCTCCATCACGTTATCCATGACGATGAGGTCGAAAGTACGGGAGAAACGGATATCCTGAAACGGCTGGCGCAGTATGGTTATTCCCTGCGCCTCAAGCCTGTGGATGTCGATTTCTTCCCGTATTTCCACGCCTGTGCAGTCCGCCCCGTGTTCGCGGAAGACCTCCAGCAGGTTACCCTCTCCGCAACCTATGTCCAACACCGTGCACTGGTCCGGCAGCGTAATGGCCTGCATCACTTTTTCAAAGACCTTGCGGGCATGTTCGAGGACGCTGCGGTTGTCACCCCAGTTGGGATAATAGACGTTCTGGTGTATCCGGATGAACTCTTCATCCGTGGGGGTGGGGTGCAGAAAGGAGAATCCGCACTGGCGGCATATGCCCACAGGCATGGCGAAGGTCATGATGCCCCGTTTGGTCACGGAGCGGCGCTGTATGGTTCCGAGATTTTCTATATCCGGGCTGCCGCAGATGGAGCAGGCTGTGTGCATTGCAGGGTCTCCTTTTGTACCATTAGTCTGCAGGGTGCTATTCCTGACTGATGAAGCTTTTGCAAGTGATGTGCCTGTGCTTGTCAGACTCGGCCAATCAGTGGGCGATTAAGCATAGAGATGGTATATCCTCTTGGTTTGATATTTG
>JBKEAK010000309.1:0-2090 GCA_047972125.1 Halodesulfovibrio sp. | reverse complement strand
CAGCATCGTCATTGCCAGCATTGTGCTGGGAGATGCCTTGGGACAATTCAAGTCATACGACCGCTATGTCTCCGTGAAAGGGCTTGCTGAACGCGAGTTCCCTGCCGACAGCGTCATATGGCCCATAAGCTTTACGGTTACCGGCAACGACCTGCCTGCCCTGCAGAAGAAGATTGAAGAATCCGAGCAAGCAGTCAGAGGCTTTCTTGCCGCCAACAATCTTGGCGATGCCCAGACCACCCGCTCCACGCCGCGCATAACCGACCATTACGCCTATGGCGGCAGCCCTGAACAGCGCCCCCCGCACCGCTACTCTGCCGAGGCAGTGTTGACCGTGCGCAGCAACAAGATTCAGATGGTCAAGGAAGCCATGACCGCAACCGGTGCCCTGCTGGAAAAGGGCGTCATGCTGGTCTACTCCTATGATTATCAGCCCAAGTTCGACTTCACCCGCCTTAATGACGTGAAGCCCGAGATGATCGCCGCAGCCACCAAGAACGCCCGCGAGGCCGCCAACAAGTTTGCGGCAGACTCCGGCAGCAAGGTGGGCAGCATCCGTCAGGCCCGTCAGGGGGTATTCTCCATTGAGCAGCGCGACCCTTATTCGCCTGAAATCAAGGTGCTGCGCGTGGTGACCAGTGTGGACTTCTTTCTTGAGCAATAAACTCTGAGTTCCCCGAACATGTTAAAGCCGCCCCGGTCCGAAAGGAACGAGGCGGCTTTTCTTGTATTTCGGGATATGGCGGATATCAGGGGACAAAGGCTGTCACAGCCACAGGGCATCCTGTGCCACCTTCCAGCTTCAGCCCGCCGATAACCATCACGGCACCTACGGGCGGCAGAGCATCCAGATTGGCGAGACACTCCAGCACCAGTCTGCCCGCGCCAAGTGCACAGCGGTTCACGGCAAAGGTTTCATCCGCCGGACTATCCACCCCATGGGTGTCTATACCGAGTCCGGCTACATTGCGTTCGTCAACAAGCAAGCGAGTCACTTCGGGCGAGAATGCCGGGAAGCGCATGCCGTTTGCAGATTCCCCTTTGGCAGGCTCTTCCCGCAAGCCTAAAAAGACGGCAGGGGCATTCCACTTTGCTCCCCATCCGGTGTGCAGGCAAAACAGTGCTCCGGCAGGAACGCGACCATGCTTCTGCTCCCACCGCAGCAAATCTTCCGGCTGAAAGACGGCCAAGGCATCCACCGCCGCGCTATCTGAAAAGTCAGCCACAACAACAGGCAGCACCGGGGGGGAAACAAGCATGGCCGCAATGTCCGCACCTTCCTTGAAAAAGGTATTGAGTGCGTTGCAGTGCGTGCCTGCGTGTTCACTCATGGCAAAACTGCGGAGCTGGTACCCGTCAGCCTCAAGCGTCGCACAGGGAGTAAACCGCGTAAGCGGATCACCGGGCCAGTGCGGCATACGGGGCGATACAGGGTGCGAGCAATCCACGCACCGCATGCGCAGGAGCGATGCAGGCATCATTTATTGTTTCGCGCACGGGGTGCGAGCATCATTTCAGGATCAAGCAAGCCGCATATTTCATCGGCATTGGAAACGCCCGATTCCCTGACGATCTGGCAGACATCCCTGCCCGATTCCTGCGCCTGTTTCACAAGGCTGGCCGCCTCTTCATAGCCTATAACGGGGGCAAGCGCGGTAACAACCCCCAGAGAGCCCTTGACCAGTTGCAGGCAGCGCTCAGGATTGGCGGTAATGCCGTCTATACAGCGGCGGCGAAGTGTGACAAACGCCCGCGACAGCATTTCCAGCCCTTGGAAGAGATTGAAGGCAATGATGGGAAGAAACACGTTCAGTTGCAGCTGGCCAGATTCTGCCGCCATGGTCACTGTCATGTCGTTGCCGATGACCTGATAGGCCACCTGATTGACCATCTCGGGAATAACCGGGTTCACCTTGCCGGGCATGATGGAGGAACCGGGCTGGACTGGAGGCAGGTTTATCTCTCTCAGGCCGGTGAAGGGGCCTGAAGAAAGCAGCCTAAGGTCATTGCATATCTTGGAAATCTTGACGGAAATTCGCTTGAGCATACCGGAGAGCATGACATAGGCCCCGGCATCGCTGGTAGCCTCT
>JBKEAK010000308.1:0-30266 GCA_047972125.1 Halodesulfovibrio sp. | reverse complement strand
CGGGATGAAAATGACCACATTGTCGGAGGGATGGGTGTATTCCCTTTCTGGCACACATTCACCGAGCGCTATATTGATACCAGCAAAATAGGCAAGGAAGGCTACGGCTTCATGCTGGACGCAAAGGGCCGTGCCATTGCACACGCTCTGGACAAGAAGCTGATGCTCAGAGACATGCGTGGGTACGACTTCATCAACACCATCCTGAAAGAAGGCGACGGAACAGCGCAATACGAATGGGAAGGCCGCGCAAAACGCATGACGTTCAAGACCATCCCTGAAACAGGCTGGATCATCGCCATGAGCGCGTATGAAGATGATCTTGCTTCCCTCGCCATAAAGCAGCGCAACTATCTTGCCGTAGGCGGCATTGTCTTAACGGCACTGCTCATCAGCCTTGTTGCGCTATTGCTGCACAAAACAGTCATCAATCCTGTAAAGCGTATACTCGGCTTTGCCGAGCACATAACAAATGGCAACTTCAAAGCCGAACTGGAAGGGGAATACAAGTACGAGCTGGCCCTGCTTGCAGACAAGCTGGGTGTGATGGTTGCGGACCTGAAGCACAAGCTCGGCTTCTCACAGGGGGTGCTCAACGGCCTGAATGTACCATGTGGCATTGTTGGCCCGGATTTTCGCATGGTGTGGACCAACAAACACCTCTGCGACATACTCGAAAAGCAGGATGCTCCCGAGAAATATGTGGGAGTGAAGTTAGGCGAAATGTATTGGAACGACCCATCTAGCGACACCCTTTCAAACAGGGCCATCAAGGAAAACAGAGCCCTGCAGCAGGAAGCTGTGTGGGTTGGACCGTCCGGTACAACCAAGCACATCAACGTTAACACAACGCCTTTCACTGATATGGACGGCACCATGCTTGGGTCTGTCTCCATCTGGACGGACCTGACGGAAATCCGCACCCAGCAGGAAAAGATCAAACTGCAGAACGAGCGCATTGCCTATGCGGCCATTCAGGCCAACGAAATATCGCACAAGCTGTCATCCGCCGCTGAAGAACTTGCCGCGCAGATCAACGAAGCCAATACCGGTTCCGGCGTGCAGCTGGAACGCGCAGGATCAACCGCAACGGCAATGGAAGAAATGAATGCCACCATTTTTGAAGTGGCCCGCAATGCCGGTTCTGCCGCACAAGATGCCTCCACCGCCAAGGACAATGCTCAAAACGGAGCCGATATCGTCCGCAAAGTAATTGAAGCCATCAGCGCCGTGCACACCAAGGCAGAGGGGCTGCGAATCTCCATGGAAAAACTGGGAACGCAGGCAGAGAGTATAGGCGATGTCATGAATGTCATCAGCGACATTGCAGACCAGACCAACCTGCTCGCCCTTAATGCCGCCATAGAAGCAGCCCGTGCCGGTGATGCAGGACGCGGCTTTGCCGTGGTGGCTGATGAAGTGCGCAAGCTGGCGGAAAAAACCATGCGGGCCACGCTGGAGGTGGGCGAGGCAATTTCCGTTATGCAGAATGCGGCCGCAAGCAACGTGCAGGCCACAGGTGAGGCCGCACAAGCGGTTTCCAGCAGCACCGAGCTGGCTCAGGCTTCGGGTGAAACCTTAAGGGAAATTGTCTCGCTGATTGAAACGGTTGCAGATCAGGTGAGCAGCATTGCCACGGCTGCCGACCAGCAATCTGCCGCAAGTGATGAGATCAACAGCTCCATGGATGAGATAAACCGTATAAGCGAGGCAACAGCCGGGCTCATGACACAGTCGCTGGATGCCGTGATGAGCGTCTCAAAAATGGCATCAGAGCTGAACAGGGTCATCACGGAAATGTCGTCCGAATAATCCCCCAAGAGCAGAACAGATAGACTATCTGCACAAATATTTTTCCGGATGCCTACTTCCGGACAAAACAACGGGGTGAGATGCACACTTCCCCCCTAACATGCTCCTGCCGCTCACAGCGGGAGCAGCAAGGGCCAGCCCGGCAACCTACCGGACTGGCCCTTGCCTTGTTTCTTGCATGCAAACAAGCTTTGTTGGGGGGGGGATTACCCCATCATCGTCCCATCATTTCCAGGCTCTATCATATTTCTCATTTTGCCTGTCTCCCATTACTGTGTGCCACACAAGAACATCGGCATGCTGCAACAGCACATTGTATCAGCATATTAGCACAGTTATATCCCTGCTGTGACACTCTATAAAATTACGTACCAGCGCGCACAGAAGTGCGTTGCGGGATAAAACTGGTCAATATGCGCTTACTGCCATGACATTACACACTCCATGTGACGCATTAACACCCAATATCCACGTAACACCATTTGATAGGTGAACGTAATACCTATGGTATATTTGGGACAACACACATAATAAATACTTTTTTACTAACACATAAAACACACCTTGTGCTATGTTGCCTCCAAAATCAGGAGGATCCCAATGGCAAAGAAGATAATCGTATCACGCCGTAATTTCCTTAAAACTACGGGGATCGCAGCCGGTGCCGCGGCCCTGAGCACGGTTGCCCTGCATTCGACAGAAGCTGCCCAGCACGCGAATCATATGAATAATTCGGGTGTTAATCTGCACCGGGCAAGAATGTTTTTCACCAACACGTTCGAATTCGATATCCTTTCCAACGCTGCGGAACGCATATTCCCCAAAGATGAAAGTGGTCCCGGCGCCATTGATCTGGCCGTACCATATTTTATTGATAACCAACTGGCTGGTGCCTGGGGCTATAATGCCCGGGAATACATGGCAGGACCGTTCGCACCGGGCGCCCCCACGCAGGGCCCCCAGACAGCCCTTATCCGCCGCGACCTCTTTCAGCAGGGATTGCTTGCCATCAACGCTGCTGCCCGCAAGCAGTACAGCAAAGACTTCTCCAATCTCAAAGGCTCTGAACAGGACGAAATTCTCAAACAATGTGAAGCCGGCAAGCTGCCGACGGAAGGCTTCACTTCGTCCTACTTCTTCTCAGAATTACGCAATGCAGTGTTGGCTGGCGCCTATGCCGACCCCGCGTACAACGGCAACAATAACATGGATGGATGGCGCCTGAAGGAATACCCGGGTGCTCAGATGAGCTACGCTGATATTATCGAAAGCGACAAGTACGAGAAGATGGACCCGATTTCGCTGGCCAGCATGCAGTAAGGAGAGCAACCATGGCGAAAGAGCTCAAGAAAGTTAATGTGGTTACTGTGGGCGTGGGCTTCACGGGCGGCGTTGCCCTGGCGGAATGCGCCAAGGCGGGCCTGAGCGTTGTCGGCCTGGAACGTGGCGCTCCCCGAGGTCTGGAAGACTTTTTGGAAATCCATGATGAGTGGCGCTATGCCATCAATTATGGCCTTATGCAGGACCTTTCCAAGGAAACCATCACCTTCAGAAACTCCGAAGGTATGCCGGCCTTGCCCATGCGGCGCCTCGGGTCCTTCTGCCTGGGCGATGGACTTGGCGGTGCCGGTGTGCACTGGAACGGTATGAACTACCGCTTCAAGCCCTACGATTTTCAGATCAAAACCCTGACTGAAGAACGCTACGGAAAAAACAAGCTTGGCCCCGATTATCAGCTTCAGGACTACCCTCTGACGTATGATGAAATGGAGCCCTACTTTACACAGTTTGAATACGCCATCGGCGTTTCCGGTACCCCCGGCCACTTTGACGGCAAGCGTTCCAAGCCGTGGCCCATGCCTCCACTGGCAAAAACGCCTGCCATGAAGCTGTTTGAAAAATCGACCAAAAACCTTGGCTATCATCCGTACCCCATTCCGGCTGCCATCGCTTCCGAGCCTTACACAACTCCGGACGGAATGCAGTTAAACCCATGTCAATACTGCGGATATTGCGAACGTTTTGCCTGCGAATACGACGCAAAAGCACAGCCGACCAATACGTTCATTCCCGCAGCGATGAAAACCGGAAACTGCGAAATCCGTTGCCACTGCAATGTGGTTGAAATCCTCCACAAGAACGGTAAGGCCAGCGGCGTGCGGTATGTAAACACGCTGACACAGGAAGAGTTCATCCAGCCTGCCGACGTTGTGGTGCTTTCCAGCTATGTACTCAACAATGCCAAGCTGCTGATGACCGCAAAAATCGGCACCATGTATGACCCCAAAACCGGCAAGGGAACCTTGGGCAAGGGATACTGCTATCAAATCACTCCCGGTGCTTCCGTGTTCCTCAAAGAGCCCCTTAATCTGTACGCCGGAGCCGGAGCCCTTGGCATGGTCATTGACGACTTTAATGCCGATGCATTTGACCACTCCAATCTGGACTTCATCCATGGTGGCAGCATCGCGCTTTCGCAGACCGGCAAACGCCCCATCGGCACCAACCCCACGCCTTCCGGAACGCCGCGTTGGGGGGCCGACTTCAAGAAGCAGTCCACGCACTACTTCAACCGTACGCTCGGCGTGGGATCGCAGGGTGCGTCCATGCCGCATAAACATAACTTCCTTGATCTGGACCCGACATACAAAGATGCCTACGGGCTGCCGCTCTTACGCATGACCTACAACTTTACGGATCATGACAAAGCGCTCTTCAGCTTCATCAGCAAGAAGATTGAGGAAATCGTTAAAGGCATGAATCCGGAGTCCATTGCGGTTAAGGGGATGATCAAAGATTACAACATCGTCCCGTATCAAACTACGCATAACACCGGCGGCACCATCACCGGCAAGAGCCCGGAAGACAGTGTGGTAAACTCCTACATGCAACACTGGGATGCGGAAAACCTCTTCGTTGTGGGAGCGGGCAACTTCACACATAACGGCGGCTGCAATCCCACGGGTACCGTAGGTGCGCTGGCTTTCAGATGCGCCGAGGGTATTATAAAATACGCACGCAAAGGCGGCATGCTGGCGTAACCAGCTCCCCGGATGACAATCAAACGCCCCGCGCCATATCGGCACGGGGCGTTTCGCATGGACGGTATGGTCGCATTCATACAGCGGGTATTGCGGCATCAGCCCCCTCAACGTGAGCGATATCTGAAGCGTATGGGACTGGACGATATGCGTGAGAAATTATCTGCGGTGATGTACGGTCGAAACGGACGGAGCCGGAATGAACATGTTACTGGTCGGGACGAAATCCGTGGCCAGGCCAGCGTTTCCGGAGCCGTCTTGCGGCAAAATATGTGGCAGAACAAGAAAAGGGTTGCACCGGTACGGTACAACCCTTCAAATTCTCGTGGCGTCCCCAAGGGGATTTGAACCCCTGTCGCCTGCGTGAAAGGCAGGTGTCCTGGGCCAGGCTAGACGATGGGGACGCTTGATGCATCAGCCTTTTCAGGCGACGCGAAGAGGGTGTATAAGCAAGCTCCCCCCACCCTGTCAACCGACTTTTTCAAAAATCATGAAAATCCCATCTTGACCATCTGCCGCCCGTGATTACCTTATGGCCGTAAAGGAACGAGATATCCCTTCTTGGTGATATACCGGATTAACTTCTACGGAGGGTAAGAAGGATTAATACCGAAGATCAGTTCCGCTGCGAGAGAATCTGCCGCTGAAACAATGCCCCCGAGGGCCGGTACGCGAGGCGTACGACAGGCCGGGGAGAGCCCACCCGCTCAAAGATATTTCAGGCAGATTCTCTCTTTTTGTTTTCTCTCCATGCGACTCTTCCATCCCATCACATCTGTTTCCGCCCCACCCCCTCCTGCACATCTGCTAACGCCCTGCATGATGCTTCCGTCTGCTGACAACGATATTTTTTGCTCCGCGGTGCAGGAACCTGACGTTCCTTCACCTCGTATACGCGATGAAAATCCGTTTTTTAAGCTCATCCCCGGCTTAACGGAACTACGGTTAGACAGAAACGGGAGTTCGTGATTGATCTGAAACGCCCTGCAAGGCGTTTTTCTTTTTCCACCACCTGCTCTGGCGCCGCCCTGATATTTCAGTCTCCCTGCTGCCAGCCGCCTTATCCCCGGCCGCATCGCAATGCCGCATAACAGCATGATCTGTCACAAGGAATTATTCCACCTGCCATCTATTGTCGCTTGCACTTCCGGTAAAATTGTCTATGCTGCCCTATTCATATCCATTCTCATTTGGAGATATCATGATCAGACTGGAACCACTCACACACCTGTTCGACATGCTGCACCACTTTTGGGAACACCCCAAAACGGAACGCCGCGTCGCCCAGCTGCTCATTGCCATATTTCTCGGCAGCCTTCTCTGCATTGAACTGAAACGTCAGGGCATGCTGCCGCCCGCCCTTGCGGCCATCACGCCCAGCAACCACTTCCACGCCGTCAACCTGGCCTTTTCCATGCTGCTGGTGCTGGAAGTGATGAGCCTTGTCTTCATCCTCTCACAGTCCGTTACCAAATCGCTGGGCAAGCAGTTCGAGATTCTCACGCTCATATTGTTGCGAAATTCCTTCAAGGAACTCAGCAACATGCATGAGCCCATAGACGTTATGGCCGACTGGGAATCCATGCTGCACATACTCACATCCAGCGTTGGCGCACTGGTGGTATTCATAGGACTTGGCCTGTACTACCGCATGCACCGGGTGCAGGGGTACCTGCGCGACCCCATGGAAAAGCTCCACTATATCATGACCAAAAAGATTCTCGCGCTTGGACTGTTTGTGGCCTTTCTTGCCACGGGCACTTACAACCTGTGGGATTTTCTGGTCAACGGCGTACGCCATGAGTTCTTCCACACCTTCTATACGGTGCTAATCTTTGCGGACATTCTGCTCGTGCTTATTGCGCAGCGCTACATGCCCAGCTTCCATGCCGTATTCAGAAACTCCGGCTACCTCATCGCCACGCTGTTCATACGCATTGCCCTGTCGGCACCGCCCTACTACGATGCTGCCGTGGGCATAGGCGCATCTGCTTTCGCACTGGGGGTCACCTACGCGACCAATGTCTTCCACTATGGCTCGCTTGCTCCGGCGCAGCAGAAGCCTAAGGAATGACGTTCAGGGACTGACCGGCCCGCCAGCCTGCCGGGCTTGCTCACCAGGAGACTGCAGGGCGACGAACGGCCAGAAAAACAGGAAACAAACCGGGTACAAGAAATGAAAAAGCGTCGCAGCACAGGGCTGCGACGCTTTCTTTTTGCATTCTGTCAGGCTCTCACGCCATCGGAAACGGGATTATTCGCCGCCTTCCATACGCTTGATGATTTCCTTGGCAGGAATGAGTCCCGTAGCGGCGGCGGAAACGATATTTCCAGCCACACCGGGGCCGTCACCAGCCACAAAAAGCCCTTCCACAGCGGTTTCCAGCTCATTGCTGGTCTCCACCTGCGTTGCGAAGACTTTGATCTCCGGGGCATAGAGCAGCGTATTGTCATCAGAAATACCGGGAATGACCATATTGAGCTGCTCAAGGCCTTCCACAATGTTGGTCACAATGCGCTCCGGCAGGGCCATGGCAATATCGCCGGGCACCACGTTGGTCATGGTAGGCTCGATGTTACCGTTGTTGATGCGTGTCCACGTGGAACGACGCCCCCGGCGCAGGTCGCCCAGACGCTGCAGAATGGGCTTGCCTTCGCCGATGATGGTGGCAAGCCTGCCGATGGCCGTTCCGTAGCCGGTGTTATCGGAAACAGGGTCGGTCAGCACCACCTTGGAGAGAAAAGCGAAGTTGGTGTTCTCCGACTTCTTGTCACGAAAGGCATGGCCGTTCACGCAGACGAAATCCTGATAATTCTCCAGCGCGATAAAACCGCCGGGGTTGGTACAGAAGGTGCGGGTCTGGTCGTCATAGCGCTTGGTGCGCACGAAGAAAGTGGGGTCGTAGACCACGTCGGTGATGTCGCGCATGACATCGTTATGCGTTTCCACACGCACACCGACTTCGATACCGCGCTGGGAGACATTCAGTCCGAATTCGCGGCACACTTCGCCCACCCAGTCGGCTCCCACGCGGCCCGGTGCCACGATAACAGCCTTGGCCTGATATTCGCCGCGGGTGGTAACAACGCCGGTCACCTTGCCGTCCTTGGCGAGCACCTTTTTCACCTCTTCCTCGCAGCGGATTTCAACACCGCGGGATTCGATGTAGCGGGACATGCCGTCTATATGGTCCGGCAGACAGTCGCTGCCGAGATGCTTCTGCTTGATGATGAGCAGTTCAATGCCGTTCTTGCGGGCTTCCTTGCGGATGGACTTTGCGCGTTCCATGTCGGAGGGAAACACGGGGCCGTCCATGTTGAACCGGTTGAAGATGACTTCCGTCTCGTCGATGAGCCGCTGCGCCTCGCTCTTTGACATGAACTGGGTCAGATCGGTCTTGCCCAGCTTGTGAATGTAGTTGAGCTTGCCGTCGGAAAAAAGCCCGCCCCCGCCAATGCCGGAAAGGATATGGCAGGGTTTGCATTTGATACACTTCTGGGTTTTGCCGATGGGACAGTTGCGCTTTTTCACGCTCTTGCCACGATCAATCATGCACACCGAAAGTCCGGAATGTTCTGCCAGATAGTAGGAGGCAAAAAGTCCTGCAGGCCCACCACCCACAACTATTACGTCGAACTGCATCTTCTTGGTCATCACCGTTACTCCACACACTATATATTGCCCGGCGCACCATGCTCCTGAGCATGGCGCGCACGAAGGCTTATCCTAGCTTGCACACGGTTTTTTATTTCTGTCAACTCGATTCTTTCTGCATCCATCGGGCCGTTTTTCCATAAAAAAACCCCGGCATAGCCGGGGTTTTGCATTCCAGTTTCAACGGTCTGACTACTTCTTGCCGCCGCCGTTGCCACCACCATTTCCGCCACCATTGCCATTACCGTTGCCGCCGCTCTTGCCGCCGGAATTCGAATTGCTCTTTCCGCCACCGGCATTGGAACTGCCCTTGCCACCGCCGGAACCGGAATTGCCGGAACTGGCGCTGCGGGAATCGGCCTTGCTCTGGCCCAGACCAACGGACTTTCCGTTACCGGATGCACCCTTGGCACCGGCAGGCTCGGATGTACCGCTCTTGGTGTTACGCTTGGTTTCGGAAACCGTGGCTCCGTAAGTTCCTGCGGCCTTAGTCTTTGTCCGGACAGTGGCACGAACCTGTGCCTTGGTCTGCGCCTTGGTGGTGCCCATGGCCTTGGCGGCAACCTGCGCATCAGTCTGCGCACGCTTTACCGCGCCCATGCCGAGCACGCTGGGGTGCAGGCCAAGTTCGTGTGCAATCTGACCCCAGCCCATGCCTGCGGCACGCATTCCGGCTATGTCGGACTCAGTCACGGAGGTGCTTTCCGCCATGGCGGCGTCTGCCTTTTCCTTTGCAGCATCAAGGGCTGCCTGCGCATCGGCTATGGCAGCTTCATCCTGCGTTTCCTGTGCGGCTGCAAGCGCTGCTTCGGCATCCGCCACTTCGGCAAGGGCACCTTCCAGCGCCGCATCCGTCTGGGCTGCTGCAGCTGCTGCTACATTGGCGGCCCGTGCTGCCTGCGTGGGATTATTGAAGGAAGGGGCATCAGCTTGTGTATCCGTCTGGTCGTCGGTAGTGCCCGTGGTGTCAGTAGTATCCGTGGTATCCGTGGTGCCAGTGGTATCGGTGGTATCAGTCGTTTCGGTTGCCGTGGTATCTGCAGGCGTTGCAGGATCGTCGGCGGCATGTGAGACGCCGGCAAAAATCAGCATTGCGAGAAGCAGCACAGCAAGAGATGATGTAATAATTTGTCTGGCCATGTTATTCCTCCAACTCACTGCTTCTCCACCTGGGTGATGAACGAAACAGACTCGTTAAGGTTCCTGGTTTTTCCGCCAACCTTCACCCGTTCGGACTCACCGAACCAGCTGAGGAGCAGCTGCCGGGGGGAAACACCCCCGGCATATCCAAGAATGTATTCCCGTATCCGCAACGCCCTTTTTCTGGCCAACTCGGGGGCGGCATCCACATACGTTACAACATGCACCCTCAGCTGTTTGGAATTGCCGAGCATGGCAGCCAGCAATTGCAGAGAGGGCTTGGTGTCTTCTTTCAAAACATCGGTGCCGGGTTCAAACTGCACAGCTTCAAAGCTTACCCGTCGCTTGCCGATATAAAAATTTCGCCACGAAAAATCGCCCAAGGCATTCAGAGCATCCACCGCTCGCAGGGCCAAGGCCCCGTCGGGGTAGGACTTGAGATAGGTCAGCCACGCGCTCTGCTCTTCCGTCAGCTTGCCAAGCCCGTGCAACGCGCGGGGACGGTTATAGAGCGCATCTGGGTCGTACCTATCGCTGCCAAGCACCCGGTCATACGCCTGCAGGGCTCCCTTCCAGTCTTCCCTGTCCAGCAGGTTGTGCCCCATGTACAGGCGGGCATAAGTATTCCGGGGATTCAGCTCCAGAGCCTTTTCATAGGACCGGAGTTCTTCGTCATATTCCATGAGCGCCCAGTGGTTGATACCTTTCCAAAACAGGTAGGTATCGTTGCCCGGTTCCAGAGCCACCGCCCGGGAAATATACGGCATGGCCTGCTCGGGCTTGTCATCGGCCAGATACAAGCGGGCCATGTAATAAAGCGCTTCGGCATTCTGCGGGTCTTCTGCCAGAATGGAGGAAAAATCGTGAATTCCTTCACTGTATTTCTTCGTATTCAGGTAGTATGGACCCTTTACAACTGTACATCCTGCTGCGACAGACATCACAACAATCAATACAATCACTTTCCATGAAGACATTTTATTCATCAGAACCTCTCAGATACAATCTGTCGCACAGGTTCTTACAATGCTATACGTAAGAACATTGAACATGGTCACATATCTTTTTTCGAAACATCTACTGAGCAACATGCCCGGCTCCACCGGCACCTTGGCGGATATCGCGCGAGGTAATACCCAGCGCGTTATACAGCTCCGGCAGGGTGCCGCCTTCACGCAGCAGCTCCTGCGCCTGCGACATGATGGATTCCGCATCCACGCCCTGCCTGCGGGCCAGCATGAACAGACGGAAAAAACCGCTCCACTTGGGCAGCGTCCCTTCAGTTGCCAGCCCCGCAGCAAGAAGGCCATGCACCTCACCATCCGGCACGCCAGCCTTTCGCAACTGCCCTGCCAGCTTCACGGCTGCGGCCACATCCGCTGCCGGGGCAGCAGGATATTCCCGCAGCAACCTGACAACGGTATCAAAGGGCAACCCCTGCGCCACGGCAGTGGCAATGGTTGCCACATCTTCGTCCGCCACAGTCCTTTTTCCGCCTGCCTGCAGAGCCTCAGCCGTTCTCTGCAGGCTTTCCTGCAGGGTCACGAGCACGGGAACAATCCGTATGGCAGGAACCCTCTTCCCCAGCCCCTCTTCCACCTTGGCTTCCAGAGGATACAGGGGAACACCGCTCTCACAGGCGCGATTGAGCGCAGCAAGCAGAGAAGAAACATCCTCTCCCGTCATTCTGCCCTCAACAGATTCCGCCAGAATGCGGTCAACCAGCGGCGACGACACCCCGCACTGGCGTGCGGCTGCAGCGGCATCCGCCAGCTCCGCATTCTGAGCAGGCTGCGGGGCAGCATAAAGGTCGGGGCAAGCCCATAGCAGCCCCAAAGACAAAAGGCCCGTCAGCAAGAACATGACAAGACGACGTTTATATTTCACGCGTATCGTCCCCCACATAGAGCACGGAATTGCGGCTGCCGAAGTTGTCTTCACGCACCAGACCTATTCCCGGATCAGGAATGGTCATGCGCCCGTCTACCAAAAAAACGTATTCATACTCGCCTCTGGGCAGCAAGAGCTCCAGCACCCAGACCTTGGCGGCAGCATCGTAGCGCATGGCGTAGCCGCCGTCCTGCCACTGATTGAAGGAACCTATCACCGCCACGGAATGGTTGCGGCGCAGTTCATCTGCAAGCACAAAGCGCACGGGCACAGTGCCACGCGCGGCATCCTGCAGGGCAACTGCCGTTTCCGTCAGTAATATGGATGTGCGCTCTGCAACGGGAACCTCTGGCCCGTGCCACACAAGCTGGAGCGACATAAGGGCAACAGTCAGCACGGCCACGGTTGCAACCCCTCGTGCCGGAGTAAAACTCACGGTGACAGGCTCGCGCATGAGCCGCAGCAGCCGCTGCCAGAGCGAAAGCCGCTTGGGCTTAAGGCCGTTAAGTATGCCGGGCAGCAGATCTGCCGGAGCCTTGGCATCCTCGTATCCGCGAATGGCTTCGTACAATCCTGCGGGATATTCCCGTTCTCTTTTTTCCGGTGTATGCATCATTCACCTCCGATCATGTCGCGCAGGAGCTCGAGCCCCCGCTTGACGCGCATCTTTGCCGCGCTCAGGCCGATATTCAGCGCGCGGGCAACTTCGGCAAATTCATATTCTTCCCTGTAGCGGAGAATCAGCGCTTCTCTGTACAGAATGGGCAGCTCTTCCAGTGCGGCAACCGCCCTGTCCATGTCGAGCCGCGTTTCAGCAGGCGGTTCATCGGCAATGGTTACCACTGAATCAATATCCACATGCAGGATGTCCTGACGGCCTTCCTTCCGGTAATGGTCACGGACGATATTGAGGGCGATGGCATGCAGCCACGGATAGAAGGGACGGCCCGGCGAGTACTGTTCCAGTTTCTCGTACGCCTGAATGAAGGCATCCTGCGTCAGGTCGGCAGCCAGCGAAGCGGAACGGACGGCACGAAAGACCATGGCATACGCCCGCTGCTGGTACCTGAGCACCAGCAACGAAAAAGCGTCCACATTACCGTCCAGAACATCCTGAACGATCTCCGCATCTCTGGATGCGCCTTGTACGGCGCTTGAGGTATCTCGCATGCGCATTATCCGAAACAGGGTTATACCTCCTATACGTCGTCCGGATGCCTTGAGTCACATATTCACGACAGAAAAACAGAAGCCCGCAAATGCGGGCTTCCTGTCATCATCAAAAGGGTCTAACGGCCTCTGCCATAATCCACGTCCATATCCTTGGGCGCAGTCACGGTCACGGTATGCCGGATGACCGACTCGCTCTTGGGTGCCAGCTCCGTCTTCCAAACCAGCATGTGGTCCTCGCCCTTTTCAGGACGCGGAACCGACTCGGTTTCGATGCGGATATCGGAATGCCCGGACTGCGGTTCAGGATCTTCCGCCACAAGGGTCACGGCATGGCTGCGGTTGTTACGCAGAGTAATTTCCCACGCCCAGATCATGGTCTGTTTGCGACCGATAATGCCCTTGTCGCCCGACTGCTTTTCAAGCAGCTTCATGGTTGCCGTCACCAACGGGTCGGCACCGAAGAACAGATACACATCCGTTCCGGAAAGGTTGTACGAACGCTTGCCGATAAGTGCCCCGTCCACAAGGAACATGGCAGTGCCGCGGGGCAGTTCCCGCGGTTCGGGCAGCACGGTTTTCGCGGTAAGATAGGCCTTGCTGTCAGCAGAGGGACGTGCGGTGTAGAGGAAGTCTGCCCGCCAGTATTCCGCCTGCACCGGCAGCGTGACAAGGCGACCGGCAGGAATGGTCTTGCGGCCCAGTTCCCACACGGCATAGTTGCCGCGCTCCACCTTTCTGGGAGCGGGAGCTGCCGCCTTCATCATGACAGGCGCTTCTTCCGCCATGCGCTCAACGGAAACAGCGTCCGCGGCATACGCCACCATCTGGCGTTCTTCCATCCGCCATTCAGGCAGTGTGGGCGGCACCAGCGAAACAAAACGTTCAACCGTGGCGAGGGATACCTCGGCATTCGCCCAGTCCAGACCGGAAGACTGCTCTATCTCCGCAGTGAAGGTGAAGGCAACCTTGCCCTGATCGGGCAGTGCCTCGAAACGATACAGCGGCTGCCAGTTACACCCGCCAAGGACGTAGCTGTAGCGCACATCCACAGTGGCGGGTGCATTCACCAGCGCGGCCTGCACCTGCCAGACCTGCCTGTCCGCGCCGACAGCCTTGTCCAGCGCTTCCTGCAGGGCCGTCACTTCAGATTCCAGCGCAACCTGCCTTTCCTGCGCTTCAAAACGGGTACGATAGAGAGTGGCAAGATGCTTGCTCATGGCGGCATCAAGGCGTTCCATCTCTGCCGCTGCCGCACCGTCCGCAGGGGTATCGCTCCACAGGGAGATACGGGATTCAATGGTCTGCACCTCGCCGGTCACCACGGCAAGTTCGCGCCGCTAGGAAAGCAGTTCCTTGCGCATGGCCTGCACGGTTCCCTGATCAAGGGCAGGCACCCTCTCCCACCGCACATCAACGGGAGAACCGGAACGCGTGGAAAGACGCAGGGTATCGGGATCGGCGTTGGCGGGCAGGGTTACAAGAATTCCCCGCTGCCCATCGGGAAGTACGGTCTGAGGAAGAGACTCGCTGCACTCAAGCAGCGCACGCCCCGGGAACAGCGTTACGGAATCGGGAGAAACAGGCTTTTCCGCTGCCCATGCAGGCGTTGCAAGCAAAACCAGCAACACCCACAGGGTGGAGAGTGCCTTGCAGGATGTATGATAGCGTAGTGTCATGAATACTCCTTTATTCGCTGAATAATGGGCACCCTAACACATTTTTTTGCCAAGTTGCCACAACGGAGATCACGACGAAATGCAATGGCGATGCCCCTCTTTCACCGGACTTCGCCGCAGCCGGACACAGTATTCCCGGCCACCCCATGCAGATATACGCCGAGATGCGCGAGGACCGGACACTCGTCCATCCGGCGTCAGCCCACTACCTTCTTTCTACCGTATGCGTATCATCAAGCAAAAACGTGTCGTCGTGCGCATAGGCCGGTGAACAGCAGCACAGAATGCGCAAGGGACCGTTGCCTGTGCAGGCAATACGGTGCGCAACGCCCGGCCTGATGAGAACGGTATCACCGGCCTGCACGGTGAAAACCGCATCGCCAAGCGTCATCCGGCCCTCACCCGCAGTCACGTGATACAGCTCTTCCGTGTGCTGATGGATGTGCAGAAAGGTTTCCGTGCCTTCCGGCACTTCGGCCTCTGCAAGCGACTGGTTACTGTTGCCGTGCACAGCAGGATGCATCAGCTCGCGGATGACAGAGCCGTCCTTTGTTACATAGGCGGGGATTTCGGCATAGGCTGTTTTCATGGCACCTCTCAAACAAACGCCCCCGTGTGGTGCACGGGGGCGCTGTGATATTCGATATGGTCGCGGTTAGAACATCTGCTTGAGCAGTTCTTCGCCGCTGGTTGCGTCATCCTGCTGTCCGCGCCGAAGCGGGGTGCCGGAGACGACCGAAGGCTGCGTGCCTTCCTTGAAGGGCAGGAAGTACGTTTCATCCGAAGCGCTGCCTGCAAGCTGGCCGGTCTTTCCGTCGATCTGCACCTGCACGATGCCGGGAGGCATGGGGAAGTCCATGACCGGATAGGTATCTTCCACGGCGAGGCGGTAATCCCTGATAATAGGCGATGCGGCTCTGGAGCCGGTTTCCCACTTGCCCATGGGGGTGAGCTGGTCAAAGCCCACATAGGCACCGGAAACCAGATAGGGAGTCACACCCATGAACCATGCATCCTGTTCATCGTTGGTGGTGCCGGTCTTGCCGCCGATGGGACGGTTCAGCACCTTCAGGCGGGCGCCGGTACCATCGCGCACAACTTCCTTGAGCAGGCTGGCCATTATGTAAGCCGTCTGCGGGCTCATGGCATCATGGCTCTCGGACTTGAATTCGGCAATGGTTTCGCCCCATGCGTCCTGAATGGAACGGATGACGCGATGATTGATCCATGAGCCGCCGCGTGCAAAGGCAGTATATGCCTCCGTCAGGTTCAGGGGGGTCACTTCCACCGCACCAAGGCTCACGGAAAGGTTGTTGGCAAAGGGTCCTTCAAGTCCCATGGCCTTGGCCCGTTCCACAATGGCGGGAATGCCCACCTTCTGGGCCACGCGGATGGTACAGAGGTTGCGCGATTTCACCAGCGCCGTGCGCAGCAGCATGGGGCCGGAGAAGGTGCCTTCAAAGTTCTCGGGACGCCACACCTTGGAGGTGGATTCGTCCGTGTAGACAATGGGAGCATCAAGCACGATGGACGCCGGAGTGAAGCCGTGGTCCATGGCCGTAGAGTACACTATGGGCTTGAAGGCCGAACCGGGCTGGCGCTTGGCCTGCGTGGCGCGGTTGAACTGGCTGTCGGCAAAGGAATAGCCGCCGACAAGCGCCAGCACATCGCCGTTCACGGGGTCCATGGCAACCACGGCACCCTGCACGGAGGGGTACTGCTCAAGCGCCATGGGAACGACCTCATCCGCGGAAAGTTCCGCAGGATTCCAGTCATCCTTGCGTTCTTTGGGCAGGCTTACGGAAGCCCACACCACGTCACCGGGCTCGACAACCTGACGGGCATCCTTGATGGAAGGCACCTGATCGGTCGCCAGCTTGGGATCGGGCTTGCGGCACCAGTGCATGGTGGTAACAGGGAGATAGCCCTTGTACGCGCCGAGGCGCACCTTGGCACCGTTGGCATCCACGGAGGTGACGAGTACCTTCAGCCATGCGCCGTCTTCAAGGGCACCGGGAGAAACGGCCTCCTGCTGCAAAAAGTCGTCGTACTCTTCCTTGGCAAGCTTGCGCAGGGGACCGGCCCAGCCGCGACGCTTGGTAGAATCTTCAAGCCCCTTGCGCAGGGCGGCTTCCGCCGCGACCTGATGATGCATGTCCACTGCGGTATAGATATGCAGGCCGGATTCGTACACGGCATCTTCGCCATAGCGCGAAAGGCTCACGCCAAGACGCTGCATGTTTTCTTCGCTGAGGAAGTCGATCAGCCGGCGGCGCACTTCTTCAAGATACCATGCGCCCTGCTGCCAGCTGGGATCTTCCATGCTCTTGTACACAAGCTCCTGCGCCATGGCCTCTTCATACTCGGGCTGCGTGATCCACTGCATTTCAAGCATGCGGCCGAGCACGTAGTGCTGACGGGCCACAGCCATCTCGGGGTTGCGCAGGGGGTTGTACTTGGAAGGCGACTGGGTAAGACCGGCGAGCAGCGCACATTCGGCAAGGGTAAGCTCGTTGGCATGCTTGCCAAAGTACGTGCGGGCCGCAGCTTCCACACCATAGGCCCCACCGCCCAGATAAATCTGGTTCAGGTAGATGGTGAGGATTTCATCCTTGCTGAGGTAGCGCTCAAGACGGTAGGCCAGAATGGCTTCCTTGATCTTGCGCTCATACTTCTTTTCGGATGTCAGCAGCAGCTGCTTGATGATCTGCTGCGTGATGGTGGAACCACCCTGCTTGATGGAGCCTGCCTGCATGTTTTTCACGAAGGCACGCATGATCGCGCGGGGGTCTATGCCGTCATGCTGGTAAAAGCTGTCGTCCTCGGCTGCAAGAAAACTCATGGGCAGCTTGGGGGACATGTGGTCCAGCGAAACGAGGAAGCGCTTTTCGCGATAAAAATAGCCGAGCACGGAACCGTCACGACAGTATACGGTGGTGACCAGCGGGGGGCGGTAGTCCGCGATTTTGGTAAACCCGGGCAGATCCTTGGAAGCCCACCAGTACAAACCGGACAGGCCCAGCGCCCCGAGGGCGGCGCACAGCGCCAGCAAAATGGCGCCATACATCAGGTACTTTTTCATATCGTATTCTCTGATTCGAGCTCAGTTCAAGTTGAAGCGGCAACAGCATGCAAAAAAACGCCGCATCGTTATTCGTCCGCCCACCTAGTAGACCCTTGGGCCGAACAAGGCAACAGGCGGAAGGGGTAACAGCCGGGAATTTTCTGCGGAAACAATATTCCGTTCCGGCCTCATCTTCCGAAATTCATTACACAAAGCCGCAAGTTACAATGCCTGCGCTGCTCTGTTGTTATTCTTCAGTCTCCGGGGCAAGCCCCCATGCAATCTTCAGCCTGCCGAAGATATACCGCACTTCCTTGGCGGTTGCTCCTATGAGGGCAAGAGATTCTTCCAGCGTTCGGGTCTCGCGGCAGACAAGACAGTCAGAAGCCGTGAACATGGTCATCATCCGGCCCCGCACCCAGAACGGGAACAGCAGGCAGAACCACGGACGCACCTCACGCGGCAGCCTGCACCCGCCGGATGCAAGAAAAGCGCAATATCCTTCGTCGTCCGAGGCAAGGCGCATGTGCGTGCCATGCGGCGGGAAAATGTCTTCAATCTCAAGGTCGTGCATCGGGAAAAGGCGACGCATGGTGTCCACAAAGGGACGGGAGTTGCCTTCTTCGGCAAAGCCGCCCTCATCGTTGCAATAGTCCACTATGCGTTCCCATTCCGAACGGGAAAGGGGAAAACAGAACTCCTCGTTGCCCGGTGTCACATGACAGCAGGTAGGCCCCATGCCTGCGCAGCGGGCACAGACATGCGGGTCTTCAGGCGACGTCAGATAACAGGGGCCGTCATTCTGCATTGCTAAAACGCTCCAAAGCTTTCTCTGGGCCATACGCCCTTGAAATTCCTGAGAGTTACGATGAAGAAAGACCGACCCTTTCTGCCATCGTGATTAGTCTGATACTCGATAAAGGAATAATCTTCAAACATGTCCGCTAACTGAGGCGCTATCTCCTGCTGACGCTTGCAGATATACAGGGCATCCCAGCCCTTTTTGTCCTGCGGGCCCGGCCAGATGTCATACTGGCTCATGCGCCTGCCGAAGTCGGCACAGTAGGTGATCGGCTTTCCCGGTGCATAAAAGGCAAGGGAGGCGGTCAGGTCATAGGAGCTGGCAAAATAGAACACCTTGTCGGGGTTCGGCAGCTCGTTGCGCATCGTGTCGAGCTTATTGCCAAGGTCATGCCAACCCATCAACCGCACGGCCGGATTGATCTTTTCCGGCAGGGGCAGATACGGCAGGCTGTGCACCGCTACAAAAATGACACACCCCAGAATGATGCATATCCGCCGGAAGGATATTCTGCCCTTGCGGGCGCTCACCGCAGCCCGCCGCAGCATGAGGGAGCCGCGCTCGGCCGCCGTTGCCGCAAGGATGATGCCTGCCACATAGCTCATGGCCGACCAGTTGGGGTAAATGCGGGTATGGAAGCTCCAGATAATGAAAAAGCCCCACAGCATCCAGAAGGCGGCAGCAAGCAGCATGGCCTGCCGCACGTGGGTTCTGTCCTCACGCACACCTTCCTGCGAGGCGCCCTTCCAGCCCAGCCGGAGTGCCCGCCATGCTCCGGCCAGCATGAAGGCGAACCACCACGGGGTGATGATGCCAATCTGCGCGCCGAAGTATTCGGGAAATCTGTCAAAACGGATAAGCGGCTTGGGTTTGGACGGAGTCAGCCCTGCCAGCGTGGTCACATGCTTGAAGCCCACCCAGTCGTTCTGCATGTTCCACAGCAGAATGGGGGCAAAGCCGATGACTGTTCCCGCCGCCATGGCGAGCAGCGCCCGAACGGCGAACCGGCTCGAAAGCATTCTGTGCCGGTAGAGGCCAACCATATAGAAGATGGCAACGCCGATCATGGCTAGCATCATGTACTTTGCCAGAATACCCAGCGCCATGCTGCCAGCCAGCAGCAGATAGGGCCACAACGAGTCTTCGCGCTCACCCGCCGCATACAGGGCGAACAGGGCCGTGGCCCAGCAGACCAGCAGCGGGCTGTCCGTGGTCATGAGTATGCCGGAAACCATGAACAGTGGTGTGGTATTGGCAATGACCAACGTCCACAGCGCCACCGAGGGTTTGCGGAACACACGGGCCACGCCGAAATAGAGAATGATCTGGGCAAGGCACGAATGCAGCACAGCGCCGAAGCGCACGCCAAGCTCCGTATCGCCGAAAACGGCAGTCCACAGATGAATCACCCACGCAATGAGAGGGCCTTTGGAATAGTAGGAAAGCTGCAGCCTGCGTGCCCAGTCCCAATACTGGGCTTCGTCCTGCACGAGATCGAGCTGGGAACTGGCAACAAACCACAGGCGCACTGCCGTTGTTATCGCAATAATGGCGGCAGCAGCCAGAACAGGCCGCCGCTGCCAGAGGGGAGCATTTTGCAAGAAGAAACCTCTCTGGTCGTGGATATCCGAACCTCGTTCTTTCCGGCTCACACCTGATACGTGCCTCAGTACAAAAAAGGCACGAAAGAGCTGCGTTGCAGACACAAAGTTCAGCCGAAACATGTCGGGCGAGCCACCTTACCCCCTCATCCCGCACGTGTCCAGAATCCCAACTTACCTCTGGAACGAACACGCCAAGCATGGTATTTTGGAAACCATGGGTTCCCTTATCCACTCGAAACAGGTGGCAAAGACATGCACAAGATACTCATCATCGAAGACAGCAGATCCACCGCAAAACTCATCCAGCACGCCGTTGTGGACCGTCTGGGCATTACCTGCGACGTTGCCATGAACATGACAGAGGCAGAAGGCTACATTCAGCCCGACCCGGCTGCCTATGCCATTGTGCTGTGCGACCTGAATCTGCCTGATGCGCCGGAAGGCGAAGCCGTGGACATGGTCATGAGCTACCGCCTGCCCTGCGTGGTAGTCAGCGCCGGACTGACAAAGGCATCACGTCGGCAGATGCTGCACAAACCCATCAGCGACTATGTGCTCAAGCGCGGCACCCGCGATATTCAGTACCTTATCGGAGTGGTCGAAAGGCTGATCAAGAATGCAAATACCAAGGTGCTGGTGGTGGATGATTCAAACACCTACCGTAAAGGACTGGTGGATATGCTCACCCGGCAGCGCCTGCAGGTTCTGGAAGCATGCAACGGCGTTCAGGCGCTTGAGGTGCTGGAAGAAAACCCCGATATTCAGCTCATCCTCTCAGATTACAACATGCCGATCATGGACGGCTTTCAACTTACGGAAGCCGTGCGCGCCCGCTATGCGCAGGACAGGGTTGCCATCATCGTCACCACGGGACTGGAAGAAGACCTCGCAGCTCAGTTTCTGCGTTACGGTGCCAACGACTTCATCCCCAAGGCCGCCTCCTTTGAAGAACTGCTCTGCCGCATACACATGAACCTCAACATGCTTGATCTGATACGGATCAATCGAGACCTGTCGGAAAGAGATCCGCTTACGGGCCTCTACAACCGGCGCATGCTGTTCAAGGAAGGCAGCAGACTGCTTGAAAGGGCCGGAGATGCAGGCAGCATAACAGCCGCCATGCTCGACATAGACCATTTCAAAAAGGTCAACGACACCTACGGTCACGCCGGGGGCGACCTTGCGTTGCGCAGCATGGGCAATCTCATAACCCGGCAGTTTCCCCCGCCTTGCATTGCTGCCAGATACGGCGGCGAGGACTTCTGCATCCTCTTTCCCGACACGTTGCCCTACAACGCCGTGCTGGAACAGCTGGAAGACTTCCGCGCCGCCGTGGAAACCATGCGGCTGGAGTATGAGGGCAACACGTTCTCCTTCACCGTATCCATAGGTGTTTCGCGCACAACACACTACGGGCTTGATGACACGCTCAACGCCGCAGACCAGCGGCTTTACGAGGCCAAGCGTTCCGGGAGAAACCGCATACAATTTTGTCCGGCTCAATGAGTGGGATGATTAATCCGCTCCCCCTGTTGCAGCGACAATCGATATCTGCAAGAGTATTGCAAACCTGAATGCATGCACCGCAACCAGCCTCCATAGCGGACGGAGGCAGACACACTCAACGGTGCAACCATCGATACGCAGCCGCAACAGACCATCCAAAGGGAAAGAGATGAACTTGTTCGCCAACCTCCGCATGCGCCCAAAACTGATCGGCCTCTTTCTCCTCGTCGGCGCGCTGCCGGCAATCATCATCGGGTTATGGACTGCCCGGCTCTCCAGCCAGGCCCTCATGGACAAAAGTCTTGCCCAGCTCGCCACTGCCCAACGCATAAAAACTGCACAGGTTGAACGCTTTTTCAGCCAGCAGGCGGGTACGGCGCAGGTTTTTGTGCAGAACCCCTACTTCATCGAAGCCTTTGCCAAATTCCGCAGCGCCTTCATGGCGGCAGGCGGCAGTGCGGGGGGCAAGGTCAAGGGGTTGGGCAACGGCGATGTGGATGCCCCCAATTCCTATAAATCCGTCATGCGGCGCTACGATGAAGCCATCATGAATTTTCAGCAGAGCAACGGATTCAGGGACCTGCTCTTTGTCACCGTGGAAAATGCCCAGATCAGCTACAGCGCACGCAAGGGGACGGACCTGGGGTCCTCGGCCGAAGACTTCGGCAGCATTCTGACTTCGCTGGTCAATGCCGCCATGCAGGGCAAGAACACGGTCATAGGTGACATGCAGCCCTACAAGGCGGACGGCGGCACCCCGGCCCAGTTTCTTGCAGCTCCCATCTTCAACGGCGAAACCCTCATGGGGGCCGTGCTTTTTCGCATGAACCTGAACGCGCTGAGCAACATCATGCTCGAGCGCGAGGGCATGGGCGAGAGCGGCGAAACCTATCTGGTGGGCAGCGATTTCCGCATGCGTTCCGACTCGTGGCGCGATCAGGAAAAGCGCACCGTGAACGAATCGTTCAAGGGCACTCCCGAGGCCAACGGCATCATGACGCAACCGGTGAAATCAGCTCTTGAAGGCGCATCCGGCTCCGGCGAGGCATCCGATTTCGCGGGCATGCAGACCCTTGCCGCATACGGCCCCGTCAAAGTGGGTGACATGACATGGGCACTGGTGGCCGATATTTACAAGGATGAGGTACAGGCCCCCATAACCCACCTGTTCACCTCTGTGGCAATCATGCTGCTCGTCATGGCAGTGCTGGTTGCAACGGCCGCCATTCTGGTGGCCAACTCCATAACCACTCCCCTGAAAATCGTGCAGGACTATGCCCGTGACATCGCTCAGGGCAAACTCGGCAGCGAGCTGGCATGCACCCTTCAGGGAGAGCTGGGCGATCTTTCCAGCGACATATGCACCATGGTCGCAGAACTCAAAGTGCGTCTGGGCTTTGCGCAGGGCGTGCTCAAGGCCATTCCCATTGCCGTTATCACCACGGACAGAAAGGACTGCATCACCTTCGTGAATCAGGCCATGATCGACCATGTGGAACGACAGGGCAAGCCAGACACATTCCTCGGTATGCATGTGGGCGAATTCATCTACGGCGAGGTGCGGGATGCCAATTCCACCCGCGCCATCCGTGAAGAGCGCACACTGGATGAAGAAGGCACCCTGAAAACCCTGCGGGGCAACACCCGCATTTCCCGCTCGGTGGCAACCCCCCTCTACGATATGGATAACGACCTCATCGGCTGCATAGAGCTCATCGTGGACATGACGGAACTGCGCCTGCAGCAGGAGGCCATGCGCCACAAGAACGACATCATAGGCAAGGCTGCACAGGACGCGGATGCCATTTCCGAACAGGTCAGTTCAGCGGCAGAAGCACTGGCCGAGCAGGTTGAGGAATCCACCCGCGGATCGGAGATGCAGCGCGAGCGTACCGGTCAGGCAACCACCGCCATAGAACAGATGAACATTGCCACGCTGGAAGTGGCTCAGGCCGCATCCACCGCGTCGCAGAACGCCGGCGAGGCCATCAGCACCGCACGCCACGGCAGCGACGTGGTCGAGAACCTTGTCTCCTCCATCACCGATGTCCGCCAGAAATCCGAAACCCTCAAGGAACTGCTTGCCGAACTCGGCGTGCAGGCAGACGGCATAGGCAAGATCATGGGGGTTATCTCCGACATCGCAGACCAGACCAACCTGCTGGCCCTGAACGCGGCCATTGAAGCTGCCCGTGCAGGCGACGCAGGCAGAGGCTTTGCCGTGGTCGCGGATGAGGTACGCAAGCTGGCCGAAAAAACCATGACGGCCACCAGAGAGGTGGATGCCGCAGTCACAGCCATACAGCACGGCACCCACAGGAACATCGAGGAAATGGATCTGGCTTCAAAATCCATCGACACCACGACCAACCTTGCCGGAGAAGCCGGCAAGGCCCTGCGCGACATAGTCTCGGTCATCGAGCAGACGGGCGACAATGTGCGCGACATTGCCACTGCCGCCGAAGAACAGTCCGCCACCAGCGAAGAGATCAGTCAGGCCGCGGAAGAAATCAGCGTCATTGCCTCTGAGACTGCGCAGAACATGAACCGCTCTTCGGATGCAGTGGCCGACCTTGCCAGACTGGCGCAGGAACTGCGTACCATCATTCAGGAAATGCAGAAGGATTAACTCCCCTCCACAGAATACGAAAACGGGGCGCACCGCGTAATGCAGTGCGCCCCGTTATTGTGTCAGGCTCTATCCCGGTTGCGGGATCAGAAGCTTCTTATGGCGCTCTGGCAGAACACCACGGTATCCTGCGCAAGCGTTTCGTGGTTGGGGGCAACGGGTCCGAACAGCCTGCGGCGGTTCACGCCCACCAGAAGGGTGGCGATGACAACGGCGGTCTGCGGCACGGCAATATCGCTGCGGACGGTGCCGTCCTTGATACCGCGCATCAGGCAGGCGGTAACGGTTTCGGCAAGGTAGTCATAGAAGGTGTCCATGGCCTTACGGGCGCTTTCTATGGTGGTATAGGCGTTCAGAATGACCTTGAATTCGATATTGCGAGCATCGATGAATGCGCACAGATCGTATATCAAGGTTTCAATCAGGCAATACCCCGACTTCTGGCGCTCTCTGATCTGGTCAAGAAGAACGCGGTAATCAGCCAGAAAGGTCTCCACGATCACGTCGAATATCTGCTGCTTCGACTTGTAATGCCTGTAGATTGCGGCATCCGTGACATTGGAAGTCTTGGCTATCTGGGCGATGGTGGTGCCCTTGAATCCGTTTTCAGCAAAAAGCTGTTTGGCGTTTTCCAGAATCAGATCTTTGGATGATGCCATTCTTGCCTCGTAATGGTTTTGTCCGGCCCGCCGGCATGATCATTGGGCCGAGCTCCGGGCGTTCTATGCTGTGCCCGCCTGCGCAAGTGGCGGCAGGGAGCGGATGTATCGAATGAAGACGCAGCGCAGTGCGCACGTCACTCAGCGGATACTGCACCGTCAGCCCGAAAAAAGCAAACCGGTTGTACCGGATGCGGCAAACGATCAGAGAATGTCCTGCCCGGTACCCGTATAGTCGCGGGGAACTTCACGCCCCTGCAGCACACGCAGACAGCCTGCGGCAAGTGCCTGCATCTCTTCCACATCCGGCAGGGCAATGAACGGAGCAAGAAAGCCCATTCTGTTACGCAGGCGCTCCATGAGCCGCGCACTGCGCGCCATGCCGCCGGTAACTACAATGGCGCTTATGCCATCCTTGCCGCGCGGGTCTTCAACACCGTCAAGCAGGGAAGGAGCAAGGGAAACAAGCTCCTTGGCAATGTTGTAGGCAAGGGCTTCGAAGATGCTTTCGGCATGTTCGTCGCCTTCCCGCATGCGCCGTTCGACCTCGCGCAGGTCGTTGGTGCCCAGATGCGCCCACAGCCCGCCTTCCTTGAGGATAATCGTACGCAGGGTTTCGTAGGTGTATTTTCCTTCATGCACCAGCCGCAGCACACTGAGTGCAGGCAGCCTGCCCGTACGCTCGGGAGTGAAGGGGCCGTCGCCATCCAGAGCGTTCACCACATCGCATATGCGGCCATGGCGGTGCGCCGCAACGGATATGCCGCCGCCCATGTGGCAGACAAGAAACTTGCCGTTTTCATATTCAATGCCCAGCTCGCGTGCGGCGTGCCGGGCTGCAGCCCGCTGCGAAAGGGCGTGGAACACGCTACGCCTCGGCATTTCCGGCAGGCCGGAGATGCGGGCCACACTGTCCATCTCGTCCGTGACCACGGGGTCCACGATAACGGCCTGCACCCCGTGCTGCGTGGCAAATTCCAGCGCCAGAGGGGCCCCAAGATTGCAGGGATGCTCCCCGTGCTTTGCAGAGGCCAGATCGTCCAGCATGGTCTTGTTCACGCGCCACGCTCCACCCTGCATGGGGGCAAGCAGGCCACCCCGGCCCACTACTGCAGCGAGTTTGACATCGGCATACCCGTGGGCGGCAAGTGCATGCAGAATGGCATCGCGTCGCAGCGCCATCTGCTCCGTCGCGCGCTCGTATTTGAGCAGTTCGTTCTTGTCGTGTTCAACGATGTGGGAGAAAAGCTCTTTTTCTCCGTCGAAAAGAGCCACCTTGGTAGAGGTGGAACCGGGGTTGATTGCAAGAATATGCGTCATGCAGCTTCCTTCAAGCTAACGGCCATGAGCGTGGCCAGCGCAATGGAGTAGAACTTGGTCCTGTCGGTATCCCCCCGCGAGGGCAGCACAACGGGGACGCTGCTCCCTGCGACTATTCCGGCCATCTCGATATTCATCATGGATGTCAGCGCCTTGTAGAGGATGTTGCCGCTTTCGATATCCGGAGCAATCAGAATGTCCGCATTACCGGCCACAGGGTTGTCCACGCCCTTGCACTCCACGGCACGGGCGCTCACGGCAAGATCAAGCGCAAAGGGACCAGCCACCAGCGCATCGCCGAATTCGCCCTGCTCACCCATCTTCGCCACCATCTGGGCATCCAGCGTGGCAGGCATGGCCGGATAGATGACCTTTTCAGTGGCCGCCAGCATGGCAACGCGCGGGGCCTCTATGCCCAGCGACCCTGCAACCTTGAGGGCATTGCGCAGAATGTCGGCCTTTCGCTGCAGGTTGGGCGAAATGTTGATGCCGGCATCGGTCAAAATCATGAGCTTGTCATGGCACGGGGCATTGAACACGCCCACATGCGACAGCACGCCCGTGGGGGGCACGCCTGTTTCCTTGTTCAGCACGCCGCGCAGCAGCACGTCGGTATTCACTTTGCCCTTCATAATGGCCCCGGCATCACCGGCTTTATACAGCTTGATGCACAGGTCCACGGCTGCAGCCGGTTCGGTTTCATGGTGCCGTTCAAAGGGTGACATGTCGGCGCCCAGACGTTCCGCAATCTTCGCCACCTTGTCCTGATCGCCCACGAAGATGGGGTCCACCAGCCCCTTCTCATGCGCAGCCAGACAGGCCTGAATAACAAAATCCTCGGCGCAGGCGGCAACAGCCAGGCGAGTTCGAATCTTCAGACCGAGCATATGCTCGGCCAACTGTTCTAGAGATCGGATGGTCATGCGTTCTCCGTGCTATTCGTCGCCGCGCTTCAGTGCCACCACACCGGTGCGGCACAAGCTGCGGATGCCATGGGGGCGCAGCATCTTGATAAGTCCGTCCACCTTGTCCTCGTCGCCGGTAATCTCCACGCTTATGGTTTCCTGCCCCATACCGATCACGTTGGCGCGGAACACTTCAAATATCTGCATGACCTGCGTCATGGTCTCGCGGGTGAATCCCACCTTGATGAGCGCCATTTCGCGGTCAACGAATTCCTTGCGGGAAAGGTCGTCCAGTTCGGCAATGGAATCGAGCTGCCGTACTTCTTCGAGCACATTCTCCAACTGCCCGTCGTGGTTTTCCACGGTGATGACCAGCCGGGAAACGTCAAACTCCTCGGTTTCAGCGCAGGAGATGGATTTGAAATTCACGCCATTCTTTTTGAATACATCGGTGACATCGGCAACAACACCAACCCTGTTTTTCACCAATGCAGAAATCGTATGTTTCATTGTGCTACTCCTTGATAAGCTGGCGTGACTATACCCTGCTACGCCCTGCATCACAACTGCGGCAACCCGCCTGAATCATGGAACAAGGCCAATTATAACAATAATCGTAAAAGTTCACCGCCCCTGCAATGCAAAACCCCGTCCGGCCTCCAACAGCGGAGAATTGCCGGACGGGGCGGTATGCTTGTCTTGTACCCCGAATTCTGATTCGGACCGGAAGTTGATCAGATATCAAAGTGCCCGCGTTCATCCATGACCGGACAGACCAGATCAACTCCTGACCGCAGGTGCAGGTCCATAAGTGTCTGCAGCGAATGGGGCGTATGCCTCGACAGCCGTGCCGTAAAGGCGCGCAGCAGCGCAGGCGATGCCCGGCCCTGCATATACAGACGGCGCAGCCACTTCCAGCGGTCACGATACGGGTAGCAACGTCCAAGACCGGTCATTGCCACTGCCCTGTCCATGGCCTCCACGGCAAGGTCGCCCTGCCTGAGCACCAAGAAGTCGTGTTGTTGCATATACTGGCCCATAGTCACCTCCCGCACTCTCTGTTACGGTAGTCCCATCCCCTGCTCCGGACGGGGCTCGTTTCTTCCGGCAATGTTGTCGTCATCCGGAAGCTGCCTCCGCAGCAGTAAAAACTGCCCGTCTCAAGCCCAATCTGCGTGTTCCGCGCAAGATCGCAACGCCCTGAAAGAACTATTCCCGTTATACACAAAATGCTGCATACAAGCCTTGCTGGCAATGATTCTTTCTCCCCTTGCCCAATTTATCATGGGAGATTACATTGCAATATTACCAACCGAAGCCGCTCCCGGAGACCCTGATGCGCCTTTTCCCCGCAACCTTCCGCAACGTGTTTGCGATTCTTCTGATCATTCTCCTGCAATCCGCTGTGGTTGCGGGACCGGCCGCCAGTTCTGAGCCCAGCGGGCCTGCCGCAGCACAGAACGATGTGCACAACAGCACCTCACAGGAAAGCTTTCTCACCAACGTATCACCGGAAGAAGCCCGGCTCCTCATTACAAGTGCCACCGCCGAAGATGAACTGATCATTCTGGACATCCGCACCACCCCGGAATTTCTCGTCGGGCATATTGCCAATGCCCGCCACATGAACTTCTACGACAACGATTTTTCCGAACAGCTGAATGCCCTGCCCAAGGACAAACGCTATCTCATCTACTGCCATTCCGGCAGCAGGAGCGAGCGGGCGCTCGCCACTATGCGCAAGCTCGGCTTTCAGCGGATATACCATCTGCGGTCCGGCATAGCAGGATGGTACAAGGCAGGCCTGCCTCTGGAACGATGACGCAAAAACACTTCTGCCACCCGCCAACCCCGGCTGCCAGCCGTTCAGGTAATCATTCAGGCAGACGTTCCGGCAGGCTGGACGTTGAAAAAACATGCCATTTTTGTCATTTCACTGTTATTAACTTCGCACGCCGCTTGCACTGCTGTTCCAAAATCAGTAGGAAGGGCAACATCAATAACATGCAGAGCCGACTCCGGCCTTATTAAGGAGCATGATATATGTGTGGCATCATCGGATACACCGGGCACAGACCAGCTGTTCCGCTTATCGTTGAGGGCTTGCGCCGTCTTGAATACCGCGGCTACGACTCCGCAGGCGTTGCATTCATCCAGAACAAGGAACTCACCACCGTGCGTGCCGAAGGCAAGCTGGTGAATCTGGAAACCAAGCTCGAAAGCGTGAACACCACCCTTGCCACATCCGGCATGGGACACACCCGCTGGGCAACCCATGGCATTCCCGTTGAACGCAACGCGCACCCTCACATGTGTTCCGACGGTTCGCTCGCCATCATCCACAACGGCATCATCGAAAACTATCAGCCCCTCAAGAACGAGCTGATGGAAAAGGGCTACACCTTCAAGTCGGAAACCGACACCGAAGTGCTGGCCAACCTGATTGCCGAAGGCCGCAAGCAGACCGGCGCCCTGGACAAGGGCCTGAGCTGGGCGCTGCAGCGGGTGGAAGGCGCCTATGCTGTGGTGGTTTACGCCACCGACATGCCCGGCGTGATCTACGGCGCACGCCTTTCCAGCCCCTTTGTGATGGGCATAGGACAGGGCGAAAACTTTGTGGCATCCGACATTCCCGCATTCCTTCCCTACACCCGCGACGTGGTTTTCCTTGAAAACGGCGAGATGGTGCGTATTGAAGCCAATGACTGGAAGGTGCTGGACGTCAAGACGCTTGAGCCCATTGAAAAACAGGTGCACCACATTCAGTGGGATATTCAGTCCGCCCAGAAAGGCGGCTACAAGCACTTCATGCTCAAGGAAATTTTCGAGCAGCCGCGCGTTATCACCGACTGCATGACCGGCAGGGTGGACTGGCAGCGCAAGGAAGTGCTGCTGCCGGAACTGGATGCCCTGCCCGTTCCCAAGCGCCTGCACATTGTTGCATGCGGCACCAGCTATCATGCAGGCATGTGGGGCCAGACGCTCATCGAGAACTGGTCCGGCATTCCCGTGAACGTAGAGATCGCCTCGGAATTCCGCTACCGCGATCCCATTTTGCAGGAAGGCGACATGATCCTCGTGATCAGCCAGTCCGGTGAAACCGCTGACACCCTTGCGGGCTTGCGCATTGCCAAGGACAGGGGCATCAAGGTCATCGGCCTGTGCAACGTGGTGGGTTCTTCCATCGCACGCGAATCCGACACCGTTATCTACACGCAGGCAGGACCCGAAATATCCGTGGCGTCCACCAAGGCCATGTGCTCGCAGATGACCGTGCTCACCCTCATGGCTCTGGCATGGGCACGCCGCACCAACGCCCTTGCCGACGACACGCGGGTAAACGCCATTACGGGCCTTTCCAAACTGGCCAACCAGCTGGAGATGGAACTG
>JBKEAK010000307.1:0-4380 GCA_047972125.1 Halodesulfovibrio sp. | reverse complement strand
TGTGGCAATGCCGTCGCGCGAGCACAGGCGGGAACCGACAACGCCCACACCGGGATTTGCGAGCAGGCCCGCATCGCCCATGTAATAGAGAAAGATGGGAGGATCGGTAATCTCCTTGAGCCGGTTGGGATAACGCGGGTCTGTCCATAGAAGGATGCGCCAGCCTGCCTTGCCTGCGGCATTCCACTCTTCCCGCGCAGGCCCGCGCCAGCGCTCGGAACGGTATTCCGAAACCATGCGGGCAGACACACCGGCACGTTCCACCCAGTTGGCCACATCCAGCACGGCGGAATAGGGAGAGGGGTAGACTTCCAGCAGCTTCTTCCACGTCCGTGGGCCGAGACGCGAGGTATGCCGCAATGCGAGCGATGCCCAGAATTCGGTTCGTTGCGCGTCGTTCATTCCGCCAAGGCTGAACGCAGCGGAAGAATCAGTGCGCTGCATGAAAACCCTGCGGCCTTACAAGGAGGCGAGACGCTTGCGGGCCATTTCCGCAGGCGAAGAAGAAGGATAGTCCTCAACCAGAGTCTGCAGGTAGAAACGGGCGTTGCTCTTGTCGCCAAGCTGCTCGTAGGAGAAGCCCGTCTTCAGCATGGAAGCCGCAGCCTTGTCATGCTTGGGGAACCTGCGCACAACCTCTTTGAAGGTAAGAACGGCCTGCGCATAGCGCTTTTCGTGATAGTAGGTCTCGCCCATCCAATACAGGGCGTTGGGGACGAGGGCATGGTTGGGATTGTCGCCGATGAACTGATCAAGCAGCTTGCGGCCCTTTTCCACATCACCGGCACGGACGAGGGTAAGCCCCTCTTCATATAATTTTTCAGGACCACCGGAAGCATCGCCAACCATGGCAGTATCGGCAACGGAAGGCTTTTCCGCAGCAGGTGCGGCTGCCATAGCGGGGGCCGGGGCAGAAGCAGGTGCCATGGTGTCAGGTTCGGCAGCCTTGGGAGCCTCGGGAGCCACCTTTTCCGCAACCTTTTTCTCGGGTGCGGCCTTCTTCGCCGTGGCAGTCATCTTTTCCGGAGCGGCTTTGGCAGCAGTCTTGGCCTTTGGAGCTGATTTGGGAGCGGGCTTGGGAGCAGTCCGGGGAACATCGGCAAGAGGCGCCTCACCCGCTGCCACCATACGGGCACGCAGGGCTTCCTTCAATGCAGCCGTTTCCGCCTGCAATTCACCGGCCTTGGTTTTGGTATCGTTCAGTTCCTGCCGCACTGCGGAAAGCTGGCCGTCAAGGTCCTGCACCCTGGTCTGCAACTGTGCTTCGCGTTCCTTCTGGCTTTCCTGAAACTCCAGAAAACGCGCTTCAATGTTCTGCAGCCGCCATTCATCGCTGGCAGCCCGGGTCTGCTCTCCCTGCTGGGGAGCGCATGCCGCGCACAATGCTATCAGAATACAACCAACCATCCGGTCGACACGAAAAGCCATACTTTGCCTCCGGCAATGTCTGCGTCTTTTGCCTGCAAGCAGGAAAAAAGGCGATGTCCGCCTCTGCTGGAAAGAAACTGGTGTGCCCGGAACAACTCGCCCGCGCACAATACGCGCCAGTTACACCATGCCTTTCATGCATAGGCGAGACAGGGATTTTTTTCAAGGAACAATGCGCGTTAGTCTTGCTGTTTCCTGCTGCGGGGCACATGGCAGCCTTGCACATAAGGCGTTTTTCAGGCACAAGACCGTTGCCGACAGAACGGTCCGGCATGCGCAAACGCCGCGTCATCCGCACCAGAGGGCCATATACGCCCGTTCTGTCTCCAATAGCATCAAAGGAGCCTCAGCAGCATGACCCCTATGCTCATCTCTCCGGCACAGGCTGTAACAGCCATCATTGCGAGCTGCATCGGACTGGTACTGCTTGCCATCGCAGCAAGCCCGGCTATCGCAGTCGTCAACCAGCAGCTTGCCGTTCTGCACAAGAAGACCTTTCACGACAAGCTTGCCAAGCAGATAGCCACCATGGCCACCACCCTTGGCTGCCTCTTCTTCACCGCCATTGCCGCCGGGGCGGTGCACCTTGCCATACAGAGCCCGGAACTGTTTCAGGGGCCTTTCAGACTGCCGCTTATGGCCAGCCTTGGTGCCGTAACATTCTCTTTTGCGCTGCTCATGGCCTACACCCTGCTGTGGAAGACCATGCGCCAGAGCAAGAGCCTGCACATGCTCATCGGCCTTTTTGCCGCCATTTCCATGCTTTTTGCCCTGTTCCTCAGCTACGGGCTGGCAGACAGCATGCTGCGCGTGGGCCATGTTCTTCCCGCAAGCGCGACAACCATGGAAATCTTTGCGACCATATACACAATATCTCCCTCCTCCCCCACGTGGCCTGTTTTCATCCAGAGCCTTCTCGGAGGATTCGGTGCTGCGGGTATGCTGGCACAGTGCTACCTGATGCTGCGCCGCAATCGTGACGACTTCGGCCGCGACTACTACAAGTTTGCCGTTCCTTCCGCTGCCAAGTGGGCCCTTGTGCCCACCCTGATGCAGCTTGCTCCGGCTGCGTGGCTGTTCTTCATGCTGCAGCCGGTGCTGGGCACACCCGCCACAGACAACCTCACCATGTGGTGCTGGCTCACCGCCGCCATCATGCCGCTGACAGCCGCCGCCTTCTGGATTCGCGTAATGCGCAGCGAAACGCCCCTGCGCCACAAGATTTCCATGATCATTGCGGTTCCGCTCGCCATTATCGGTGCCGCAGCACAGCTACTCGCCGTCAGCTACCAACTGAGCCTGTAGCACCATACGAAATTACGAAAAGGCCGGTTAATCCGGCCTTTTTTGCACAGGAGGCAGAACATGGGACACATAGTTGCCAAAGATATCTACCGCAAGCTCGGGGAAAAGATAGACAACACCTCCGTGCGCACCCCATGGACTCCCGCCTTCCGCGAGCTGCTGACCAGCCTCTACTCCCCTGAAGAAGCAGAACTCATTGTCAGAATGCCCTATCGCCCCTCAACGCTGGAGCGTGTGGCAGCCGTAACCGGACACCCCGCCGCAACGCTGCGCTCCAAGCTGGAAGCTTTGTGCGGCAAGGGATTGGTCTGCGACATATGGGAGAAGGACCAGTATCTCTACATGATCAGCCCCTTCGTCATCGGCTTTTTCGAATTCACCATGATGCGCACCAAAGGCGAGCTCAAACCCGCACAATGGGCAGAGCTTTTCCAGCGCTACATGTTCGGTGACAAAAGCTTTCTGGATGCCAACTTCGGCGACGGGCAGATCATCTCTGTCATGCGGGCGCTGCCCCATGAAGAAACCGTTGCGGACGTGGACCATGTGGAAATTCTGGACTACGAAAAGGCCTCTGCCCTGATTGCGGAAAACACCGTCTTTGCCGTGGGCCTATGCTCCTGCCGCCACGAAAAGCACCATCTGGGCACCCAACAGTGCGACGTGACGCTGGAAACCTGCACATCCATGGGTTCCGGTGCCGACTTTCTCATCCGCAACAACTTCGCCCGCCAGATAGACAAGGCGGAGATGCTCGACATTCTGGCCCGCTCCCGCGACATGGGCTTTACCCTGTCCACGGACAACGTCCGGCAGGGAGCCGGTTTCATCTGTCACTGCTGCGGATGTTGCTGCAACCTCATGCACGGCATCAAGGAATCCGGCTATGCAGGGGTGCTGGTCTCATCCAGCTTCATAGCCGAGTGCGACACACAGACCTGCAACGGCTGCGGGCTCTGCGCCAAGGCCTGCCCCATTGACGCCATCCATATACGCGAAGAACTGACCGGAGAAACCGGCGCAAGCGGCAAACCCAAAAAACGGCGCACGGCAGAGATAGACGAATCCATCTGCCTTGGCTGCGGTGTATGTGCCCTGCGCTGCAAGCAGGGGGCGCTGCAATTGAAAAAACGCGCCCGCAAGGTGTTCCATCCGGAAGACACGTTCGAGCGCGTTATTCTGCAATGCCTGGAGCGCGGCACCTTCCAGAATCTCATCTTCGACAATCCCAACAGCCGCACGCAGGAATTCATGCGGGGATTGGTGGGGGGCTTTCTGAAGCTGTCGCCGGTCAAAAAGGCATTGATGGGCGATGCGCTGCGATCGCGCTTTCTGCACGCCATCAGAAAAGGAAGCGGGGCCTGATCGGCCCCGTTCAAAAAAATCTACAGTCCCGCAACGCGGCGGACTGAACGCACCAGCCGCAACAGTTGGTTGGTAAAGCTCGCCTCGTTATCATACCACGCCACAATGCGCAGCATGCTGCCGTCCATGACGGAGGTAAGCGCGCCGTCCACCACACTGCCGTAAGTACAACCCGTGTAGTCGGATGAAACGAGCGGCTCTTCGCTGTATCCCATATGCTCATCCGCATGGCTTCGCAGCAGGTCGTTCACCTGTGCCACCGTTGCGGGGCGTTCCAGCTCG
>JBKEAK010000306.1:0-16625 GCA_047972125.1 Halodesulfovibrio sp. | reverse complement strand
ACGCTGCGAGAATCCATTCCCAACCAAGGCTGGCGAAGGGAAGCATGGTCAGCCACATGCCGAGCAGTTCGTCTATGACGATTTCGCCGGGGTCTTTTCTGCCAATCAGCCGTTCCGCGCGGGTAACGGCCAGGCTGCCGAAAATGAAGAGCAGCCCGAGCACCAGCACGCGCCATTCAAGCGAGAGCGGCATAAAGAACAGCGGGGCAGTAAGTGCTGCTGCGGCGGAGCCGACAGTGCCGGGGGCCTTGGGCGAAAGTCCGCAGGGGCCGAGCCTGCTGGCCTGCAGACAGAGTTCGTCCGAAAAAGTGCGTTCGTTCATGGGAGTGTTTGCTATCCTGTAAGCGTGTGTATCGGTAAAGAAAGTACGTCTGTGAACCGTATGCTACAGATGGCGGGCGGAAAGTCAATCCGGCACGTGCATACGTTGATTCCTTGCAGTTTGTTTCACTCCTTGCCGCGCGAGCAACGGTATGATCTCTTGTTGTGCCAATCAACTTGATGTACTGGATAACAGACTGGAGCTTGTTGCATTATTAAGCGAAAGGCAAAGTGGTGGAGGAACTGCTTGCATAGCATCCGCATCTGGTTGACCTCTCTGTTGCTTCTGCTGGGCAGCCTTCCCCTGTTGTCCGGGAGTCCGGTATGGGCAAAGCCTCTGGTTATCGTAACCGGAGAGCGGCCCCCCTATGTTTCGGAGCATATGCAGGAGTTTGGCCCTGCAGCGCGCATCATACGCCGCGCCTTTGAACTGGGCGGCATTGCCGTGCAGTTTCGTTTTTTTCCCTGGAAGCGGTGCGAGGCCATGCTGGATGACGGAACCGCCTTTGCCTCATTCCCCTATCCCATGTCCGAGCGGCACAAGCGCCGCTGGAATTTTTCGCAGCCCCTGTTCAGGGGCGAAACGCATGCCTTTTTCATGGAACAGCGCTTTCCCCGCTTTGAATACCACGGCATCAAGTCTCTCAGGGGATACACCGTGGCAGGCTCGCTCGGCGACTTTCTGACCGACCGTCTGTATACAGCGGCGGTAGATGTTGATCTGGCGCCGGATGAGGAATGTTCCTTCAAAAAGCTCTATTCCGCCCGGTCAGATATTCTGCTGACGGACAGAAACGTGGGCTGGTACCTTATCCACAAGTACTTTCCGGGGCAGGAAGCGTTGTTTCAGATGAGCCGCAATACCGTGATCACAATGGAAAACGCTTTGGCGGTATCCCGCAGTTATCCCGATGCCGCAAGATTGCTGGGCATCTTTAACGCTGGGCTGGCTGAAATGAAGCGGAACGGCGAGTTTGACAGCATATGGAATGATTCCTTCTGCCGTAAGGAAGAGGTGCGCAAGGGCGTGTGCCTGCATGCGGCAGACCGGGAAAAGTAGCTGGACGCGGCCCGTTAGAACGGGCCGTGCGAGCCCAGCACTTCCTGCAGTTCTGTTGCAATCTTGTCCCGGTAGTGCTGCACGGCTTCCGGGCTGGACATGACCATGTCCAGCTGGCGCGTGTGCATGGCAAGGTAGCCCAGCACCTGCAGGGCGCGCAGCATGTGTTCAAGCGGCAGTCCTTCCATGCGCGCGGCAAGGCTGTCGCGAATTACCTGCACACGGAAGTTGTTCTCTTCCAGAATATCCGCAATGAGCCGCACCCGCATGAGCCGTCTGTCGGCATCGGCTGCCCCGCCCTTGAAGCGGAACGCCGCAAAGTTCTCCGCATCCACATCGCCCGCAAGGGTTTCCACCGTGCAGAAATGGTAGCCGAACCGCGAGTGCAGCGTGCAAAACCGGCGGCTGACCAGAAAATAGTTCTTCATGCTGTAGATGGACGCGCTGGAAGGCTCAAAGCCGGGGTCCAGCGCTGATTCTGCCAGCACGGAGAGGCACCCGCGTGCATGCACCGGGGGCGGCCCCTGCCACGGTATGTGCATCATGCCGTGCCACAGGGCATGCATGGGCGGAGAGGCTATGTTTTCCAGCGGAATCAGCTTGCCTGCGGGCGGCGACTGGAAGGCATCGTCCAGATCAACCACCCAGAACTGCAGCGGCCTGCCGTGGTAAAGCTGCCGCGCAAGGTGCTTGGGAAAGCGGGCATCCTTGCCGTCGCGAAACATTTCTTCAACCGCCTTCTGATGGCAGAAGCGGGTGATGTCGTGCATGGTCTTGCAGTTTGCAGCACGGAAGTCAGGACAATCCGGATCAGTGAGCGAGAGCGGGGCAATGTGTGAAAGCACCTGCTGCAACGTGGCGTACACAGATGTGCCCTGCATGACGTTGCGCGGCTTGGGTGCCGTGAGCAGCGATTCCACACGGCCTTCAAGCACCAACCCTGCGTCTGCGTCCACGGTGACGAGGGTGCCTGTTTCAAGCGCATCGGCCTTCCAGCCTGTGCCGAAGAGGGCGGGCACGCCGAATTCGCGTGCGACATTGGCAAGGTGGCCCGCAGAGGAGCCGGTGCCCGCAATAATGGCGGAAGCACGCGAAAGCAGGGGAGCCCAGCGAGGAGCGGCATGCGCCACAACCAGAACGCCGCCTTCGGGAAAGGCGAGCGCCTCGGCCTGCTTGCGAATCTGCACTATGGGGCCTGCGCCGGTGCCGGGAGAGGCGGTTTCTCCTCCCTGAACAAGAATGACGGTGCCTTCCGGCAGGCTGGGCGGCGAGAGCCGGCGGGCAATGGCATCCGGCGAGGGCATGGTCAGCGGGCGCGACTGCAGCAGCATGAAGCTGGTATCCGGCAGCATGGCCCATTCAACGTCCTGCGGGGTGCCGTAATGTTGTTCCACCCGTTCAGCCAGTGCAGCAAGCTGCTGCAACTGTTCGTCCGTCAGGCTGGGCAGGGCGGCTTCTTCCGGCGATGATTCCACCTTGGTCACACCTTCGCCGGGAGCGGTAATGTAGCGCTCGCTCTTGAAGGCCACATGGCGTTCCACGATATCAAAGGGAGCTGTGCGTTGCACGGCAAAACGGTCGGTGGGCAGTCTGCCATCCACCACACCTCTGGGCAGGCCCTGCACGGCGTGGATGATAATGGCCTCGCTGCGCACGTCCACAGGGTCGCGGGTGTAGAGAACGCCGCCTGCAACCGAGCCCAGCATGGGCATGACGGCAACGCTCACGGCGGTGTCCCTGTCCGTCAGTCCGCAGCGCATGCGGTAGGCCACTGCTTCTGCACCGTATTTGGAGGCGGCAACTTCGCGCCATGCCTCGGCAAGGGTTTCGGAAGGCACGTTGAGCAGTGAGCGGTATTGCCCTGCAAAAGCCTGTCCCGGCATGTCTTCGCCTAGCGCGCTGCTGCGCACGGCAAGGTTGCCGGTGTAGCCGGTGCGTTCCCGCAGGTCGGCTTCTGCGCGGGTCAGCGCCTGCACAAGTTCTTCGGGCAGGGGGGCGCGCATGATGAGCTGCTGGATGCGCGAGCACATGGCATAAAGGTTATCCAGCCGGTCCGGGTCTGCAAGCCTGAGCTGCCTGTCCGCTTCTTCATCCAGCCCGTTGTGGCGCATGAAGGCCCAGAACCCGTGTGCTGTGACGGCAAAACCGTCCGGCACGGGCAGGTTGGCCTTGTTGCGCAGTTCACCAAGATTCGCAGCCTTACCCCCTACCTGCGGGGCGTGTTCGCAGCCAAGGGCGGAAAACGGCAGCACAAGCGGACCATCGGCAGGTTCGGGCGTGGTTTCCAGATGAGGAGAAATTTCAGCACGGATGGCTTCAAAGCGTCCCCTGAGCGCACCATAGCGGCCGGGAGCAAGCGTCTCCATGGCCTCGATCATCTGATAGACGGAAGAAACAATGCGGGTGCTCTGGGTTCGCACGTAAGAAAGATCGTAGGGGGCAGTGCCTTCCAGTGTCTGTTCCATGTGGGACATGGCCTCAAGCGCCTTGTTGTTGGCGCTGATCAGGCGTTTGAAACGCCCGCAGGCTTCACGAAAGGAAGCCCGGAGGCTCTCCTCTTCCGCACCCTTGTCGGGTGCGGAATCGGAAAACCGCCGGGCTGTTTTTGCTATGACGGCCCATGCTCGAGCCAGCGCGCTGTCAGGGGACGTCATCGGATATGTACCTGTGTCCTTATACTTCCTTTTTCTTCCCACCCTTCATGGCGAGGCCGAAGCCTTCGAACAGGTAGAAGATCGAATAACCGAACCACAGGGTGTATATTACATAGAAGATCAGGGAGAAAGCAAGGATGCCGGTACGGGAAGAAGCGCTTTCAGGCTGTACGCCGTAGTAGTTGTAGCCCACTTCCACGCCGCGGTTGATGATGGTGTTCACCAGGGCGGCTTCCTTGAACAGTTCCTGCTTCTTCAGGTTCTTTTCAGCGGCCTTCAGGCCCTTCCACCACATGTACATGCCTTCCTTGCCGCCGAGGTTGTAGGCGGACTGCAGGGGCTGTTCATTGTTGGCGAACATGGCGTCGCTGTCGTCAATGGCACGGTTGAGAATGGTGCCAAGGTTGCCGGTTACGTTCACATCCACGCCACTGACGGCTGCGTCAGCCACGGAACCGAATATGGTTGCAATCTTGTCGGCTTCTGCTTCGCTGCTCATGTGCAGCGTGAGGGTTACCTGCTTGTCGCCGCCCTTGGCCGCTTCGCGGATGGCGGGGATGTAGTAGGTGGAACCCTTGGAGATCGAGTTGAACAGCTTGTCAGCAGCCTTGAAGGCGTTGTTGCCGTCACCGAAGTTCGGGGTGAACATGGCGACAAAGATCACGGAGAACCCGATGAGCATTATGCTGCCCAGAGAGAATGACTTTTTGTTCATTATCAACATGGTTTAGCCCTCCCTGAGTGCGGGAATCTTGGTGATGAAGGTGGAGATAACCCAGAGACCGAATGCGGCTACTACTGCGAAGAACAGGTAACTGCCTATGGTTGAGAGGGTTGAAACCAGCGTAGCGGGAAGGTCTATGATTTCCATGGATACGAGCTTGGAGGGCAGGTCGAACAGACGGTTCACGAAGCCGGCGAGAATCGCGATGGCGTAGAAACCGCGGATGTAGATGCCCTTGACCACGCGGGTGGTCAGTGCGCCGAGCTGGATGCCCAGCAGGGAGCCGAGCAGCATGCCCATGGCCAGAGTGTAGAAGATGAAGCCGTAGATGGCGTACTGGGTGATGGAAGCATAGCCTGCGGTGAAGATGATCTGCAGGATGTCCGTGCCCACGGTGGTGAAGCTGGATACGCCGAGAACATATACGAAGATGGGGAAGGTTACGAAGCCGCCGCCCACACCCATGATGGCTGCGAGGAAGCCTACGAATACGCCGCTGATGGCAACCATGACGCCGGAGATCTTCTTGCCGCCGGGCACGAGATCTTCGTCAAAGGTGATCATGGGGGGCAGGTTGATGGACTGCAGCTTTGCGGGCAGGCCGGTGCCTTCGGTCGGAGCGGGGCCGCCGTGTGCGCAGCCGCCGTCGTCAGCCTTGCGCAGCTTCAGGAAGTCGGCCATGGAGTAGAAGCCGAGGAAGCCGAGCAGAACCACGTAGATGGCGCTGATGAAGGTATCGCTCAGAACGGGGTTCAGTTCGTACAGGGCACGGTTGATAAGACCGCCGCCGGTAACGCCCACGCCGGAACCCACAAGGAAGGCCACGGCAAGCTTGGTGTTAACGTTACCCAGCTTCTTGTGCACCGCGGTACCCATGATCGCCTTGGCGAAAATGTGGAACAAGTCGGTACCCACTGCCAGAATACCCTTGATACCGGCGCTCATGAGCGCGGGAGTGATGATGAAGCCACCACCGGCACCGATGCAGCCGGTGATAAGACCGGCACACAGGCCGATAAGAATGGATACGAGAAATACCGAAGGCGTGTAGTACGCCGGGCTGTATGCGGACTTGCCGCCCAGCATCTGGGGCATAACGTCGCCTGCAACGGCCAGAGAAACCAGCAGGGCGGGCAGCGCCAGAAGCATGAGAATCAGCATCTTCTTGCGGCTCTTGAGAATGCTCATGGACTGCTCGTAGTCCCACCGCGCATGCGCGGCGGAGGCCGCCATCATCATTGAATAAAATTTCCTCATCGCGTTAACCTTCCTCAGTAAGAACGTTCGTTTCAAGGGTGCCTGCACCTTCCCGGTTCAGCATGCCGGGGGCGTGCCACACGTTGCCGTACCGCACGGTGAACAGGTGGTTTGTCAGACACGCGGCCTTGTGCGGGAGGCGTCCCGCAGCTTGAACATCAACTCGTCAATGTCTGCCGGTTTGAGCAGGTAGTCGAAAGCACCCAGCGCCATGCCACTTATGGCAACTTCAAGGTCGGCGTGGCCAGTGAGCATGATCACTTCCACCTCGGGGTGCGCCGCCTTGATGCGCTTGAGTGTTTCTATTCCGTCCATTCCGGGCATTTTTACATCCAGTACAACAGCATCGACCGGATGTGTTTCCAGCAGCGCCAGAGCTTCTTCACCGGACCCTACGGAGTGCACCTTCATCTCGCGCCGCTCCAGCCTGCGGGCCACGACGGACAGGAAGTCAGGTTCGTCGTCTACCAGCAATACGGTCATGGATTCGGTTGTCATGTCAGGTCTCCTTCATGTCGGCGGTTCTGCTCCGGTTCTGCTGGAGCATTGATTTCATCCTCGTTGTCCCTTTCTGCCAGCATGTCCTCGTCGGTCTCCATGCGGGGCAGGGTAAGGACAAATATGGTTCCTTCTCCCTCTGTGCTGCGTACGGTCAGCGAACCTTTGTTGCGCCTTGCAAGTCCGTAGCAGATTGCCAGTCCAAGCCCGGTGCCCTTGCCGGAGGGCTTGGTGGTGAAGAAGGGTTCGAAAATTCTGGATCGTACCGATTCGCTCATGCCGGGGCCGTTGTCGGCCACTGCCACGCAGACGTGGTCTGCTTCTTCCCAGGTGAACAGTGAGAGCATGCCGCGTTCCTGTTCCTGCATGGCGTCCAGCGCATTGCCCACAAGATTCATGAGTATCTGCTGCACGTGTGCCTGAGCCGCAAAGGCCATGGAAAGGCCGGGCTGCGGGCGGACGGTAAGCGTTACGCCCTGTCGCGTGCTGCGGTGTCTGCTCAGTGCTGCCACTTCTTCCGCTATGCCGTTCAGGTCTACGGGGGCGGCTTCTACCGCGCCCTGTCTGGAAAGGCGCAGCAGGTTGTGGGTTATGTCGCGGCACCGGGCACCCTGCGTGCGGATGGTCTGGGCGGAAGCGCGCACCTTTTCCGCAAGCTCTTCGCGGGGCAGGTCGTCTTCGGTAAGATCTTCTATCCAGCCGGCTTCCTGAGTCATGATGGAAACCGGATTATTGATTTCGTGCGCTATGCCTGCTGCCAGCGTGCCGAGCGAGGAAAGGTGGTTGGCCTCAACCATGCGGCGTTCAAGGGCGCGGCGGCGCAGTTCTTCGGAAGACAGCTTCTGCTGAACGTATCCGGAGAAAACCAGCGAGTTGTAGGCGAGCAGCATGGTCAGCACCCCGGAAACGATGAGCGTCATGCCCCATGCGAATTCCATCTGCGGGAAGAGCTGCCCGAGCGGGGTGGCCACAACCACGGCTCTGGTCAGTGCCTCAGGCGTTGTAAAGTGCAGGGCAACCGCTGCCATGGCTACGCTGCCGGGGAAGGGAGGCGTAACGGTCTTTATGGCCCATTCCGTTGCTCCGCCCAACGTGGCGGCGAGCTGCGTGGCTTCTTCGGCAACGGGGGCGTCTATTACTTCGCCGTCCGACTGCACGATGGCGCCGTTTTCAATATAGATGAGGGTGGCCGAGGGAAACACGGTGCGCGCGTTGTGCAGTGCTTCCGGCACGGACCCGGACTGTCTTATGGCGGCATGAGCCAGTGCGCCGAAGGGGCGCTGCGCATCGTTGCCGTATGCCGTGAACAGCAGGCTGGCGACCACAAGTGCCAGCAGAACAACAGGTGTAGCGGAAAGAAGAACCACCCTAGCGGCCAGCCAGCGGAAGGAGTCATGTGGGTTTTGGGTTAGGGTCATCGCTGAACCTCCCGCGTGGCCTGGCCGGACAGTGTGGATTCAACAGCCAGAAGCAAGCCTTCCGGGTCTGCTTCCTTATACACTGTTCCGGAAGTCGGCATGGCAATTCCGGTTTCCTGTCCGGCGGAGAGCGGGTGCAGGATGACAGGCACTCTTTCTGTCAGAATGCCCTTGCCAGCTTCCAGAAGGGCGAACAGGTAAGGCAGGTCAGGGTCCAGCACCAGCAGGGCGGGGTTTTCCCTGCACAATATCTCTGCGGCTTCGTACCCGTTCGACGCAAGCAGTACCGGATAGCCCCTGTTCTGAAAGGCTTTCTCCAGCAGCGCGCCTATACGGCTGTTACGCTCCGCTATGAGTATGGTGCACGCACCCTTGTCTATGACCTGATACATGTTCATGTCACAGTAAAGGCAACCGCCGTGCCAAAAATGCAGGGTGAAAGTCAGAAAATACAAATACGAAATACCAGCATGTTATCATATTCACGAGCAGGGCGGCCCGAAAAGGGGGCCGCCCATGGTGTCAGTCTTTTTTACGATTTGTCTGTCCGGATATGGACAGCGGGGGGAAGGTGTCATGCGGGCTGACAGTGGCAGTTCGCATGAAGGCGGGTATTCCGCCGGAACGGTTGCCGGTTGTGCGGTGCCGTTCAGTGTGAGGCATGGTGCCGGAATATGGTGCAGGGCGGAAAAGTCGTTTCCACCCGATCAGGCATCCGGCGGTTCATATGTAATGAATGCTGTTGTTATTCTGCGGGAAGATGCCTCAACTGACAGAGGCTTCTACCTTGAGTCCGTATTTTTCAATGCGCGCTATGAGTGTGGGGCGCGACATGCCCAGCAGCTTGGATGCCCTTGTCCGGTTGCCCCCGGTGAGCGTGAGTGCCTCGCGTATGACTATGGCGCAGAAGCGGTCTCCCAGTGATTCGAAAAGACCATCGCCCGGTTCCGCAAGCAGTGCATGGCGAACCCAGCGTACCACGGATTCTTCGGTGTCTTCGTCCAGCCCGCCCGAGGTGGAAACGGCACCGCCGAGCAGGGCGGCGATGTCTTCGGCATCTATGGGCAGGCCGCGGCTGAAGATAAGAGCCTTCTGCATCATGTTGCCAAGTTCGCGCACGTTGCCCGGCCAGGGGAAGTCCTGCAGGGCGGCCTTCGCCCGGTCCGTGAGGCCGGGGTTGGGCATGTTGAGTTCTTTGGCAAACTTTTCCAGAAAGTGGGAGCCCAGCAGGGGGATGTCTTCACGTCGTTCCCGCAGCGGGGGCAGCGTGAGAGAAACCACGTTCAGCCGGTAGTAGAGGTCTTCGCGGAACTCGCCGGAAGCCACGGCTTTTTCAAGGTCGCGGTTGGTGGCGGCGATGATGCGCACATCAACGGGAATGGGGAGCTTGCCGCCAAGGCGTTCTATCTGGCGTTCCTGCAGCAGGCGCAGAATCTTTGCCTGAATGGGGGGCGGCATGTCGCCTATTTCGTCAAGGAAGACCGTGCCCCGGTTGGCCTGTTCAATCTTGCCCGCCTTGCGGTTGCTGGCTCCGGTGAAGGCACCTTTTTCATACCCGAAGAGTTCGCTTTCCAGCAGGGTTTCGGGAATGGCAACGCAGTTGATGACGCAGAAGGGGTGGTCGGATCGGTTGCTGTGCTTGTGAATGGCGTGGGCCACAAGTTCCTTGCCGGTGCCGGATTCGCCGCGGATGAGAACCGTGGCCTGCGTGGGGGCGGCGCGGCCTATCTGCTTGCAGACTTCCTGCATGGCCACGCTGCGCCCGAGAAGGGCGTCTGATGTGGCGACCGAGTCGCTTGAAACCGGCCTTGGGGCGCGCACTTCCACGGCGCGGCCGATAAGGGAAAGAACATCCGGAACATTGAAGGGCTTCATGACATAATCGAAGGCCCCCATCTTGGTGGCTTCGATGGCTGTTTCCGTTGTGCCGTAGGCCGTCATGACAAGAACCGGCAGCGAAGGGTACATGCCCCGCAATACCTTGAAGGTCTCAAGACCGTTCATGCCGGGCAGGCGCACGTCAAGTACGGCCATGTCCGGCTCCGACTCTGAGGCTATTTCCACCCCTTTTTCACCGCTCGGTGCCGTGAGCACTGTGTGCCCCTCGGCCTTCAGCAGACGCTCGAAGCTCTGGCGGAGCTGCGGATCGTCGTCCACCACTAGGATCGTAGCCATGTAGACCTCCTGCTGCCCGGAAGGGCAATGACAAATACTGCGCCACCTTCGTCGCCGGCACGCACATGCAGCCAGCCGCCGTGCTCTTCCACCACACGTCGGGCGATGGCGAGTCCGAGGCCCGATCCTTCTTCCTTGGTGCTGAAGAACGGATCAAAAACCCTGTCCATTATGTCGGGCGGAATGCCCGGTCCGTTGTCCGCAATGCGGATGACAACCACCTCGCCCATGGGTTCCATGAGCCCGGTTTCTTCGGTCACCGTTATGGTGCCGCCGGTCACCAGCGCATCACAGGCATTTATGATCAGATTGACGAATACTTCCTTGAGCTGGTCCGCATCAAGGGGCAACTCGGGCAGCCTCTCGGTACGCTGGAGAACTATTTCGGTCCCGCTGGATTCCAGCCTGTGGCGCAGCAGCTTGAGCGCCATGTCCACCACGTCCGAAGGGCTCTGCTTGCGCGGGCGCAGCTTGGGACGGCGGGCGAATTCCAGAAAGTTCTTCACTATGCTTTCCACGTGGGAAATCTCTTCGCTGACCACCTCAAAGTCTTCACGCTGGTGTTCATCCAGCTCGAGCGAGCGTTCCAGAGAGAAGAGGCGCATCTTCACCGAGGTGAGCGGATTGCGGATGGAATGGGCAACACCGGCTGCCAGCTTGCCCACCAGCGCCAGCTTTTCCGACTGCATGAGCGATTCGCGGCTGGCATCCAGTTGCTTCTGCACATCGCCCACATCAGATATGAGGGTGCGCAGCTTTTCGCCCAGTGCCTCCACCTCGTTATCAACCTTGGTGCCGGATGCCTTGTGGTGGGGGTCCATGACCTCAAGCGTGTGCACGGCCATGTCGCGGATGGGGTTGAGCACGCGCTGGACAAGCACCGAAGCAAGCCATGCGCCTGCAAAGGCGGAAAGCAAAATGCCCGTGACAGCAAGTGCCACGAGCATTGTGGATTCTCTGAGGTAGGCTGCGCGCTGCTTCTGGATGCTCTGTTCATGCAGCGCGCGAAATTCGTCGCACAGGGTGAGAATATTATGAAAGCGTTCGCGGATGGTCCAATGCAGGCGTGCGCCATCGTCGCGGCGGTTGTTCTTGTAGTGTTCGATAACCTGTTCGCGGGCATACACGTAGCGGATGTACTGTGATTCGATCTCGTTCAGAATCTCGCGTCCGCCGCTGATGGTGGAAAATTTGCGGGCAAGGGCCAGCTGTTCCTGAAATGCCTTGTGATGGATTTCCATCTGGTCGAGCCAAGCGGGATCGCTGTTCAGGAAGAAATATGTGGTGTACCCGCGCTGCGAAAGCAGTTCGGAGGTCAGCCCGAAGGCCGCGTGCATGGCCCCCACTTCCATATCGATGATGCCCGATTGCAGGGCCTTGCTGCGCTGGGTGTACCAAAGGGTAACGCCCGCACCGACAATATTGACGAGTACTATGGCCGTCAGCAGCAGAAGAATGCGTTTGCGGAGCGATAAGGACATGAGGACCTCGTTTGTAAAAATAAGGCGGACAGGCCTTTGGGACCTGTCCACCTTAACGTTCTGCGGTCGGGGAGTAAATACTTACGGTTATGCCGTTGCCGCCTGTGCTGGGGAATTTTCCATGGCGAGCTTGCGGTCGTATGCGGCCATGACGGTTATGACCAGCTGGTCAAAATCCACGGGCTTGCGCATGTAGGCAAAGGCACCTCTGGCAATGGCGCGGTCTCTGTCGGCATCCGAGCCGTGACCGGTAACCACGATGACCTGTACGTCGGGATACTGGCCCTTCACCCGTTCCAGAACTTCCCATCCGTCGATGCCGGGCATCATCAGGTCCAGCAGCATCACGTCCGGTACGCTGTCGTGCACTATGGTCAGTGCGGCTTCGCCGTTCAGGGCCACATCGGGGCCGAGGTCGCGAAGGCGAAGGCGTTCCGCCAGAGTTTCCACGAATTCCTGTTCGTCATCCACGAGGAGCAGCTTGATGTTCTTCATGTCGGGTTCTCCTTGTTCGTGCAGCGTTGCGGATTACAGGCAGGCCACGCCGTAGCGTACGGGCACCTGCTGCAGGCCGACGGTGGCCATGAAGCCTTCCAGAGTACGCGGGGCGTTCAGACCGCGCTGCATGCGGATGGCGCGTTGGGTTGCCGGGGGCACCGTAACACCGGCCATGTTGGCTGCCTGACCGTGTTCGCCTGCTTCGGCAAAGGCTGCGGCGGCAAAGGTGTCGGAAAGGGCGCTGGTGTTCCAGTGCAGGGCGATTTCAGGACCGGCCTGCATGCCCAGCAGTTCCATGGCGGCATCGGGGAAGCCTTCTTCGGCGTATGCCGTTGCGGCAAAAATATCGTTGAGCCATTCGCCGTCAGGGGATTCCATGTTCAGCATCAGGCGGGCTTCGTCCTGCAGGTTGGCATCGGTAAAGGCGGTTGCCGCAAAGATGTCGCTCACGTAGCCTTCTGTCGGCACTGCCATGCCGGTCAGTTCATAGGCTGTTGCGTGCTGGTTGGCTTCCGCAAAGGCCACGGCTGCGAAGGTGTCGATGGCAAAGCTGCCGGAAGGGGCGGAAAGACCGGCCACTTCGCGGGCGAGGTCGTGCAGGTTGGCTTCGGCATAGGCAGCGGCGGCAAACGTATCGGTGATGATGGTGGTAATGGCGGTCATGGTGTCCTCCTAATCCCGGTCCTTTGCTGAGAAAGGGGTTCCGGCGTTGGTGTTGCGCTTTGATTGGGTAAAGGCAAGGCGCGTGCCAAAATTGGAGTTGTTGTTATTTCAGCGTGTTATCGTGATGCAGGATTCTTCGGATTTAGGTTGTCTGTGGTGCTGCTACATCATGAAACAGTGTGAAACGTTTTTCTGAAACGCCATGCAACGTCATGTTTCACCGTGCCGGGCGGGGCCTTGGCAGGTGGTTCAATCCTGCTGCGCCGATCCTTCCATACAGACCTTGGACGCCAGTGCGCCTGCGCATTCCGCTGCGTTATGGATAACGCGGACAAGCTCATCAATATCCACGGGCTTGACCAGATAGTCCACGGCACCAAGCTGCATGGCCTTCATGCCGTCGCGCGTGGAGCCGTGGCCCGTGAGCACCACAACCGGAGTCTGGGGGTGCCTCTGGCGCAGGTGGCGCAGGGTCTCCAGTCCGTCCATGCCGGGCATGAGCACGTCCAGCACGATAACCTCGAACGGGGTGCCCTTGCGCACGGATTCATCCATCATGGCAATACCGCTATGCCCGTCCGGTGCGGACATGGCCGTAATGTTCCGTAATTCCATGCGCTCAAGCAGGGTGGCTGTGAAGGCCGTTTCATCATCAATGAACAGTATGCGTATGTCGCTCACGATTTGTTCTCCTGTTCGGGCCACGGCAGCGAGGCGTAGCCGATGTGGGCGGCGTCGCCCTGAGGAGCCGGAGTTTCAGGCTTTCCCCAGGGAAGAAGCACGGTGAATATGGTGCCTTCTCCCACTTCGCTCTGCACGTCAATCCTGCCACCCAGCTTGCGGATGATGCCGTAGGTGATGGAAAGTCCCAGCCCGGTGCCCGTGCCCTTCTTGGTAGTGAAGAAGGGCTCGAAGATGTGGGATATGGTTTCCTGCGACATGCCGCAGCCGTTGTCGCGTACCGAGACGCTTACGCCGTCATCAACCGTGCGGGTGGCAATGGTGATGGAGCCGCCGTCGGCAATGGCTTCAAAGGCATTGCCAATGATATTCAGGAACACCTGCTGCAACTGCCCTCTGTCGGATGCGATGAGGGGAGCGGCCTCGGTGAGTTCAAGGCGCAGGTCCACCGAGCGTTTCACCACTTCCTTTTCAAGGAAGCCGAGAACGTCCCGTATGACATCGTTCACATCCAGCGGTTCGATGGAAACATCCATGCGGCGTGCAAAGCCCAGCAGCCGGTGGGTGATGGTGCGGCAGCGTGCCACGGATTCAAGCACCCCGCCGATCTGTTTGCCCAGCCGCTCGTTCAGGGGGGATTCCTGTTCCCGCGCGAGCAGGTCCTTCATCAGACCCGCCTTTTCATTGATGATGGCCAGCGGGTTGTTGATTTCATGCGCCACGCCTGCGGCAAGACGTCCTATGGACGAGAGCTTGTGGGTGTGCTCAATCTCGCGGAAGGCTGCCTCGCGGCTGCGGTCGGCATCCATGACGCGCTGGACGAGCATATCCGTCAGCTTGAACGCCACAAGCATGATGAGCACCGCTCCGCCGACGAGCACCATGAGCAGGTCGCTGCGCAGGGTGTACCACGAACTGGCAATGCCGGAGACGGGGCGCATGGCCACAAGCACATAGTCCGGATTGACGAATGAGGAGGCCGTGGCGAAATAGTGCACGCCGTCAGGCCCGTCCACATGGAAGGCGCTTGCCTGATAGCTGGACCCCGGCAGGGAGAATGGCAGCGGGGTCATGGGCTCGCCGAAAAGACGCGAGCGGGTTTGCAGCAGCCCTTCGGTGTTGGCGAGAAAAGCGTCCGATTCCGCATCAAGGTCCATGGAGGCGATAAGCTCGTTGAACCTGTCGGTATTGATGGTGGCGCGCAGCACCCATATCTTGCCTGCAACGGTGTGTCCTTCCACGGCAATGACGATATGCGGCACGTTGCGGTAGCCGAGAAACACGTCGCTTATGAACGAACCGCGGATGCGCGTTTCGTGGAACCACGGCTGCTCGGCGTAATTCTTGTCCTTGAGATTGTAGGGGCCGACATAGGCGACCTGTCTGCCTTCGGCATCTATGAGGCCGAAATCGACAAGGCCCTCAAATTCCTGCTTGGCGATGTGAAAGATGCGGCTGAGGGTCTCTTCCTTGGAAAGTTCGTCCCACGAATAGGCAGAGGCGATGAAGCTGACAGCGGAGAGACGCTCGCGAAGGTACAGCTCGAAGGAGTGCTTGGTCTTGTTGACCAGAGCGCGCATGGGCACTTCCAGCTCCCGGTCCAGAGAGGCGCGGTAGATATGAAAGTTGATGAGCGCCATGAGGCACAGCGGAACGATGGAAACCATGGCCATGAGCACCCCGATATTGCGCTTGAGGTGCCTGTAGCGGGCTTCATCCATGCCTTCCGGAAAGGTGAAAATGTCCGTTATGCGCTTTCGCCAGTGCTGCCATCGGGACATGATGCGCCTCCTTCAATGAGTATGGCTCCGGCCTCCAGCGTGCCGTCAATGTACGCCTGAACCACATCGTCCAGCGGGCCTATGACATTGTCATACACGGTTATCCGCTTCCAGTGCAGGTACTGATAGAATTCATCTTCTATGCCGCCGCACACCAGCGCGTCCACGTCTTCGGTGACAGCAAGATGGCACAGCCCTTCGGAAGAGGCCTGCGGGAGCACCACGTTTCGTTTGCGGACAACGCCGCCGTCGTGGATGCTACCTATCCATGCTTCACGGGTAAGGTCGAAGCGCGGAGAGACTTCATCTCCGTGCAGGGCAATGAGCAGCTTTTTCATATCCGGCCTTTGAGGTCAGAGGGTTTGATACGGCAGGGAGAGGCTAGACAAGCCCGTGGCTGTTCAGCTTGCGCCACAGGGTGCTCCGGCTCCAGCCGAGCAGCTCTGCTGCCTGCTGTCTGCGTCCGCCCGTGCGTTCAAGTGCGTCGAGAATCATGGCGCGTTCCTTTTCCTGCCATGACAGAAAAACGGGTTCGCCACGCTGAGCCTGCGGGTCGCGTTCGCTGCCGTGTCGTGCGCGCTGGCGGTTGTCTGCTTCGCCAAAGGCTGAGCCGGATATGGAACCAGATGTGGAACCAGATGACGCCGGGCCGTGTGCGGAACCGCGTGTCGAACCATGAGTCGAGGCATGGCCGTATTCCGGTTCCTGTGCATCATAGCTCATGTCGGGAGCGGAATACCCGCGGGAAGCTGTGTGGCGGGGTTCGGCCCTGATCTGCGGGCCCTGTTCAATGCGTTCAAGCACGGACTTGGGTATGCTTGAAATGCCGATGGTATCGCCGGAAGAAAAATGGACGGCATATTCCACAATGTTGCGCAGTTCGCGCACATTGCCGGGCCAGTCGTATTCGCAGAGCAGTTTCAGCGCCTCAGGGGTGAAGCCCTGCACGCCGCGTTTGCCCGAGCTGCTCATGCGCCGCAGGAAGTGGTCGAGCAGCAGGCGCACGTCGCCCTCGCGCTCCCGCAGCGGGGGAACGTGCAGGCGCACGACATTGAGCCGGAAAAGCAGATCTTCGCGGAAGCGGCCTTCCTGCACCATGCGTTCGAGGTTGCGGTGGGTGGCCGCAATGATGCGGACATCCACGGTAACAGGGCGGGTGGCCCCGAGAGGGTGGATGCACTGGTCGTCGAGCACGGTGAGCAGTTTAACCTGCAGCGAGAGGGGCAGGTCGCCGATTTCAGTCAGAAAGAGTGTGCCGCCTGCGGCGAGGCGGAAGCGGCCGGGTTTGTCCGATACCGCACCCGTGAACGCGCCGCGTACGTGGCCGAAGAGTTCCGATTCCAGCAGGTGTTCCGGCAGGGCACCGCAGTTCACTTTGACAAAGGGGCCGGAGGCACGCTCGGAAGCCTTGTGT
>JBKEAK010000305.1:0-2581 GCA_047972125.1 Halodesulfovibrio sp. | reverse complement strand
TGGGAGGGCTTGAGGTGGAGACCATCGGTTCCCGTTTCGGCGGTATTCCGGCCACCTTGCCTTCGTTCTCCATGCCGCACGACTTTCTGGCGCTGGCAGCCACCATGCTGCCGGATGCTCTGGCCATTGCGCTGCTCGCCGGTATTGAATCGCTGCTGAGCGCCGTGGTGGCCGACGGTATGACCGGTGAACGCCATGAACCTTCCACTGAGCTTGTGGCACAGGGGATTGCCAACGTGGCATCCGGCTTCTTCGGCGGTATTCCTGCAACCGGCGCCATTGCCCGTACGGCCACGAACATCCGTGCCGGGGCCGTGTCACCCGTGGCAGGTATCATTCACGCAGTTACCCTTGCCCTGTTCATGATCTGCCTTGCCCCGCTGGCCTCGCTTATTCCGCTGGCCAGCCTTGCCGGGGTGCTGTGCATCGTGGCGTGGGACATGAGCGAAACGCACAAGTTTGCGCGCCTGCTGCGTGCGCCGCGTTCCGACGTGTTCGTGCTTGTAACCACCTTCCTGCTCACGGTGCTGGTGGACCTTACCGTTGCCGTGCAGGTGGGCGTGGTGCTTGCCGCGCTGCTGTTCATGCGCCGCATGAGCGAAGTGGGCAACCTGCGCCTTGGCGGTGCCGGAGACCGGCAGGACGAGGACCTCTCCAATGAATCGCGTGCGGCTTGTGCGGACAGTGCGTTCTGTCCCACCTCCGTCATGATTTACGAGATTGAGGGGCCTTTCTTCTTCGGTGTGGCAGAGCGGTTCCTCGGCGTGCTGCATTCGCTGCGCGAGCCTCCCAAGGTCATCGTCATCCGCATGGATAACGTGCCCACCATTGACGCAACGGCCATTCATGCGCTGGAGACCTTTATCGCCCACGCCAACAGAATGCATATACAATTGGTTGTGTGCGGCCTGCAGGAAAGGGTGACCTTTGTGCTCTCCAAGCTGGGCACGCTTAACCGTTTCGGTGACGGAAACGTCCTGAAGGATCTCAAGTCGGCCATGCTGCGGGCAGACAACCTTGCGCTGAGCAGTATGTAATGGATATGTGAAAGAAAAAGCCCTCCGAAAGGAGGGCTTTTTTTGTGTCTGCAGGCTGGGGTTAGTGTCCGCCGCCCAGATAGGCCTTCTGGATATCCGGGTTGTTCAGCAGGCTGTCGGCCCTGTCTTCGAGCACGATGTTGCCCACTTCCATGACATAGCCCCGGTTGGCCAGCTTGAGTGCAGCGCGGGCGTTCTGTTCCACCAGCACCACGGTCACGCCGTGGGAGTTGATGGTGCGTACAGTATCGAAGATGGACTTCACCAGAATGGGCGCAAGGCCGAGCGAAGGTTCGTCAAGCAGCAGAATGCGCGGGTTGGCCATGAGTGCGCGGCCGATGGCAAGCATCTGCTGCTCGCCGCCTGAAAGAGTGCCTGCCAGCTGGTCGCGACGCTCTGCAAGACGGGGGAACAGATGATATATCCACTCCTCGTTCTTGTTGATGAGCTCCTTGTCCTTGATGGTGAAGGCGCCGAGCATCATGTTCTCTGCAACCGTGAGGGTGGAGAACACGCGGCGGCCTTCCGGCGACTGGGCAATGCCACGGGATACGATGGTGTGCGCGCGCTGGGTGTGCAGCGGCTCGCCGTTGAACAGTATTTCACCCTTGGTCGCCTTTACGAGTCCGCAGATGGCGTTGAGGGTGGTGGATTTTCCAGCGCCGTTGGCACCGAGAATGGTGACGATTTCCCCTTTCTGCACGGAAAGATTGATTCCGTGCAGGGCTTCCACGTTGCCGTAGTTCACGTGCAGGTTACGAATTTCGAGCATTCCGGCAATCTCCCTAGAGCAAATCGTCGTCGGCACCGAGGTAGGCCTCGATGACGCGCGGATTGTTCTTGATCTCACTGGGGCCGCCCTGTGCGATAACGGCTCCGTATTCAAGCACTACAAGGTGCTCGCAGACCTTCATGACCAGGCTCATGTCGTGTTCGATGAGCAGCACGGTGATGCCCCGGTCGCGGATGGCCTTGATGAGTTGTATGAGGTCCTGAGTTTCCTGATCGTTCATGCCGCCTGCGGGTTCATCAAGGATGATGAACCGGGGCTGCGTGGCAAGGGCGCGGGCGATTTCCAGCAGGCGCTGCTTGCCGTAGGAAAGGTTCTTGGCGGCGTTGTTCCATTGGTCGCCCAGTCCCACGAACTGCAGTTCGCTCATGGCGCGTTCCACGGCAAGCCGTTCTTCGCGTTTCTGCGTGGGAGGGCGGAACATGGCGGAAAACACACCGGAGTGCATGCGGCAGTGGCAGCCCGAAAGCACGTTTTCCAGCGAGCTCATGTTCTGGAACAGGCGGATGGTCTGAAAGGTGCGGGCAATGCCGTGCTGCACAATGCGGTGCGTGCGCATGCCCACCAGATCCTTGCCGTCGAAGAGCACCTGTCCCGTATCGGGAATGTAGTTGCCGGTGATGAGGTTGAACACCGTGGTCTTTCCGGCTCCGTTGGGGCCGATCAGTCCGACGATGGAACCCTGTTCCACATTGAACGAAACATCATTCACGGCCACAAGGCCGCCGAAGGTTTTGGTAAGGTCCTTTAGCTG
>JBKEAK010000304.1:0-1941 GCA_047972125.1 Halodesulfovibrio sp. | reverse complement strand
TTTGTAGCCGTTCACCACGTAGCGCAGAATCTTGGTGCGGTTCACCGGTAGACGCCTGCCGAGCAGGGCAAACAGCGCCTTGACCTCTGACGCGAAATACACGCCATGGTCGCAGCGGTACAGGAACAGGGGCTTCTCGCCGAACCTATCGCGGCACAGGGCTAGCGTGCCGTGCTGCATATCGTACATGGCAAAGGCCCACATGCCTTCCATGCCGTCCAGCACCGGAATGACATCGGCAGAATCGCCCCCGCAACGGGCAAGGGAACGCAGCAGCACTTCCGTATCGCTGTCTGTTCCGAAGACCACACCCCCTGCCTGCATGTTTCTGCGCAGCTCAAGATAGTTGTAGAGTTCGCCGTTGAAGGCCAGCACGTGGTTTCCGTACCGCATGGGCTGTGCCGATCGTTCATCAAGGTCGATGATGCTGAGACGGGTATGCAGCAGCAATACATGCCTGCCGCCACGTTCATGCCGGAACTCGCCGCACCCGTCCGGCCCGCGGTGACGCAGGCAGGCAAGGGCCGCGGCAGCCCTGTCTTCGGCGATTCGCCTATCGCCCCAGTAACCGGCAATTCCGCACATAGACTACAGCACCTCCGCCAACTTGATCAGTCCGGCCTGTTCCGCCCGTTGCGCCTGAATGCGGAACTCGGCAAGGGGCAAGCCCGAACGCTCTGCCATGGACACAAGGTCATGCCTGCCGTCCGCGAGGTTCAGCAGCCATTGCAGGGTTTTCTTCGCCACGTCCTTGCTGCGCTGGGCGCCGATGGTGTCGTGCAAGTCATAGCGGCTGAGAAACGGTTCGCAGTGCGGATTGGTGCGCACATATACCCTGTTCGCCTCAAGGGCCTGCACCACATCGCGGCACAGCTCCACGGCCTCGGCCATGGCAGAAAAGGAAACCGCGCTCTTGTCATCATCCGAGGTATGATACTCGGGATATTCACCGAACACGGCACGGCACAGCACGCCCACGGGCAGATCGAATCCGGGGGAACAATACTGCCGCTCGTCGCTGCCTCCGGGCCAGAAATCACGCATGCCATGCTCTGCCCCGCGTTCACGCAGCAGGCAGGCAAGAATACGGTCGACAAGGGCGTTGCCCTGTCGAGAACGCTTGCAGGTAAACGGCACGTCGCCACCGATGCAGGTGAGCACCAGCCCCGCATCAAGCTTATCCCTAAAATGCGTTCCAAGGCGGGAAAGATAGGCTATGGCCCCGATGGTCTCCGGCCCGAAATGGAACCGGTAGGTGTATCGCCGGCAGGGCATGGCTGCCAGTTCCCGATACAGAAAAGCAGCCACCAGCGGGCCGGAAAGCTCATTGTTGGCCATGGACGGATGGCAGGTGTAGGTTGAAAAGAGTACCTCCCTGTCCGTCTGCCCCGGCAGCACGGCTTGTGACATGGTCATGCTGCCTGCAAAATGGCGGGCGTCAATATGCACGGTATACTGCCCCGGCTGCAGCGCCATGCGCACCGCATGCGGAATGCAGAAACCCCAGTCGCGGGCATAATAACTGGTGACATACGGAATAGCATGCGGCCGTTCCGGAATGCTGTGCAGATGCGGCTGCAACGCCTCAAGGCTGAGCGTTCCCTGAAACCCGCACGAATAGTTCACCAGAAGCAGGGTGTTATCCCGTATGTCGGCAATGCGCCCGCCGTCCGGTCCCTGCAGCCAAGCTTCGCGCACTTCCCACTCTTCCGGCACCGTCCAGTCGAAAACGGGCGTACCACTCGGCACCTCCGTTCTTTCCAGCGGCAGCAGTTCGGCCAGAATATCGTGCGTCTGCCGCACCCCCTCACCGGTAATGCTGCGCATTATCGGCCAGAGCCTGTCGAAATACTGCTCCATCAGCAGGGCGGTGGAAGAACGGGGGGCTTCACTCATGCACTGTCTCCGGACCGGGATGGGGATCGCACTGCCTCGACCACA
>JBKEAK010000303.1:0-6614 GCA_047972125.1 Halodesulfovibrio sp. | reverse complement strand
TGGCCGGGAAACATCCGGGAACTCAAAAACACCATGGAGCGTGCCGTCTTCAGGCAGGGAACACAGCTTTCCGATCTGCCGCTTTCACCGTTTGCATCCCCATGGGCACAACCTGCAGCCCCTGAGAGCTCACCCGCCAGCACATCCCGGACATACTGCAAGCCCGCGGAGGTTCCGTCCGAGAATCAACAGACCAGCCTTTCCGTCCCTCTGCACAGCGCGGTGGAAGCTGTAGAGATACGCTATCTTGCCGAGGCCATGCGGCGGGCAAAACACAACCAGAGGCAGGCTGCCGCCCTGCTGGGGCTTCGCTATCACCAATTTCGCGGGTTGTACCGAAAGCACAAGCAGGCTATAGAAAGCCCAGACAACACATGATGTACCGGAACCGGCCGCCATCAGTTCCCGCTGCAAACTCCGCCGCTTACCGCACCTTTTTGAGGATCATATGAGCAGTCACAAACGCAACGTATATCTCAAGACCATTCCCATTCCGGAAGCCGTTGAAAAGGCCCGTACGGCACTCGACCGTGACATGCTTATGCGGTCCGTGTTCATGCCCGTGCACGAAGCGGCAGGCAGAGTGCTTTCCGAAGCGGTTTTTGCCCGTTTTTCCTCGCCCACGTTTCATAGCGCGGCCATGGATGGGTATGCGGTAAATGCCAAGGCAACTTTTGGCGCGCGCGAAGGCTCTCCTCTTGAACTGACAGAAGGCAGCGACTGTGTTGCCGTGAACACCGGCAACCCCCTGCCTGACGGATGCGATGCCGTCATCATGATCGAAAATGTGACCCGTGCTGGCGACAATTCCATTGCCATAGAGGCTCCGGCCTTTCCCTGGCAGCATGTGCGCCGCATAGGGGAAGACATTGTGGCAACGGAGCTGCTTTTTCCGCAGAACCATCGCATATCCCCTTACGATATCGGTGCACTGCTCAGCGCAGGCATATGGGATGTGTATGTATGGGAACCTGTCCGTATCGCCATCATTCCCACCGGTGACGAGGTGCTCGACTTCACCAAGCGTCCCACACCCAAGGCGGGACAGGTGGTGGAAAGCAACTCACAGGTACTCGCCGCCCTTGCGAGACAGTACGGCTGCGAAGTTCGCCGCATTCCCCCGGTAGCCGACAAACCCGAAGAATTGCAAAACGCCGTGCGCGACTGCCTTGGCTCGGATGCGCACATCGTCATCATCTGTGCAGGGTCTTCCGCCGGTTCCAAAGACTTTACCCGTTCCACCATGGACGCCTTCGGCGAAGTGCTGGTGCACGGCATTTCCGCCATGCCCGGCAAGCCATCCCTGCTGGGAGTGTGCAAGGGCAAGCTGGTGGCAGGTGCCCCGGGCTACCCTGTCAGCGCCGTGGTGTGCTTTGAAGAACTGCTGGCCCCCATCATCTGCTGGCTGGGCCGTCAGGATCATCAGACGCGGAAGACCGTGCCCGTGGAGCTGACCCGCAAAGCCCCCTCAAAGCTGGGAGTAGAAGAATTTCTGCGCCTTTCCGTAGGCAAGGTGGACGACAAATACGTGGCAACGCCGCTCGCACGCGGTGCAGGCTGCATAACCACCGCATCTCAGGCACAGGCCCTTACCCGCATTCCGGTCCAGTCTGACGGGCTGGAACAGGGCGGCACGGTTCCGGCAGAACTCATGGTGCCGGAAGCGGAACTTGACAGCATACTTGTTTGCGTGGGCAGCCACGACAACACGCTGGACATTTTGGCAGACGAACTCATGGGCTTTACGCCCCCCATCCGCCTCACATCCAGCCACGTGGGCTCCATGGGGGGCATTCTCGCCATCAAGAGCGGCTCATGCCACTTTGCCGGAGCACACCTTTTCGACCCGGATACGGGCGACTACAATTTCCCCTTCCTGCAACGCTACCTGCCGGATGCGGATATCACCCTCGTGAACCTTGCCATACGCCATCAGGGATTCATCGTCCCCAAGGGCAACCCCAAGGGCATACGGTCCATCCATGACCTTGCGGACGGGTCCATACGGTTCCTGAACAGGCAGCGCGGTGCCGGAACCCGCATACTGTTCGACCACCACCTGCGCGATGCCGAAATCAATCCTGCGCAGGTAGCAGGATATGACAAGGAAGAATTCACCCACATGGCCGTTGCCGTGAACGTGCTCACCGGGGCCGCAGACACGGGACTCGGCATTTATGCCGCAGCCAAGGCGCTGGGGCTCGACTTCGTGCCGCTGGCACGGGAACGGTACGACCTGATCATTCCCAACCGCTTCATGGATACCGCAGGAGCGCAGGCCGTCATGCGCCTGCTGGCATCGCCCACCTTCCACGCCCGCATCGAGGCGCTGGGCGGTTATGAAACAACGCTTACCGGCCGCATCATGCAGCCCGGAACAGGACTGGGAGACTAGCATGCGCATATTCAGCCCCGCATTTGAAGACGGCGGATTCATCCCCGCAGAGCATACCTGCGACGGAGAAAACACCTCGCCCGCACTGCAATGGACAGATGTTCCCGCCGGGGCCAAATTCCTGACGCTTATCTGCGATGATCCCGATGCCCCCATGGGCGTATGGGACCACTGGCTGCTCTTCAACCTGCCTGCCGCTCATGAAGGGCTGGATGCGGGAATATCCCGCGAGTTCGATCCGTTTCCCGGCGTGGCGCACGGCCTGAACAGCTGGAAACGAGCCTGCTATGACGGCCCCTGCCCGCCCTCAGGCACCCACCGTTACTACTTCAAACTGTACGCACTGGACAGCCGCATAAACCTGAAGCCCGGTGCCACCAAGGGCGAAATTCTGCGCGCCATGGATGGCCACATCCTTGCGGAATGCCGCATCATAGGTCGTTACAGCAAAAAATAGCTGCAATGCGGAGTCCATCCGCATTGTTATAACGCCAGCCCGTGTTTTTTGGAACACGACTTGCAATTTCAAAGCTCACAGCTTCCATGAAGGAAATTTTGACTCCATGGACAGCTGCACGAATCCCCTTCTGCAACTTTTCTGCTAAGAAAGCTGTATTTTCTCGGGGTATTGTTGACAGGATTTTGTGGCTTAACTAATATCAGTTACAAATCTACTAAACGTTTTCAAAAAGAGTCCGATAGTGTTCTTCATAGGGAAAGAATTCATAAAGCCGACCAAGAAGCTTCGCATTTTGGCATTGCTGCAAGCGCTGTCCGAGAACAGCCGCCTGAGTCAGAGCCGTCTCGGGAAGTTCAGCCACACGAGCAGCGCCATGGTGCACCAGTACCTTTCCGACATGCAGAAGGCCGGACAGATAGAATTTCAACCCGTGGACAAGAAAAGCTTCATGTACAGCCTTACGGAAAAAGGCTCCACGGGCAGACGGGAACTGATGGAAGCATACTGCACCGAAATGGTTCAGGCATATGCCTCCATCAAGGGACTCATCCGGCGAAGACTGGAACCGCTCATGGAAAGAGGCATCAAACGAGTTGCCCTTTTCGGAGCCGCGGAAACCTGCGAGTTGGTGCTCTCCGCCCTGCAGGGTTCCCAGTTTGTGATAGCAGGCATTTTGGACAATGCTCCCCATAAGCAAGGCAAGACTTTTCACGATCACATCATCCTCGCACCAGCCGCTCTTGCAGATCTTGAAGTGGAAGCAATCGTCATCACATCGTTCGCCCAGCAGGACGACATTTTCAAGCAACTCGTTTCCATGCCGTCTGCGGCCAACAGGGAGATTATCAGATTATGAAACCCGCACAGCACATCCGGCTCCGTTCCGGACGCATTATCGGGGCAGGCCACCCTTGCTTCATCGTTGCCGAAGTGGGCAACAATCATCAGGGCGACATCTCCCTTGCCCGGCAGATGGTGGAAGAGGCCGCCCGCGCCGGCGCCGATGCCGTCAAATTCCAAAAGCGCGATAATGCAGCCCTGCTGACCGCCGAAGGCTTGAAGGCCCCCTACACCGGCCCCAACAGCTTTGGCCCCACCTATGGTGAGCACCGCGACGCACTGGAACTTTCCATTGAGGAAATGGCTGAACTCAAGGCCCTTTCGGAATCCCTCGGTCTGGTCTTCTTCGCCTCCGCATGGGACATGAACAGCCTTGAGGCCATGCATACCCTCAATCCCGAGCTGATCAAGATCTGCTCTGCCGATCTTGTGAACACCCCCTACCTTCGCCGTTGCGGCGAAATGGGGCAGCCCATTGTCATTTCCACGGGCATGAGCGACTACGAACAGATCGACAGGGCTGTTGCGGAACTGCGCCGGTATCACAACGACATCGTCATTCTGCACTGCAACTCTTCCTACCCCTGCCCCGAAGACCAGATATGTCTGCCGGTCATGCACGACATCCGCGCACGCTACGGTCTGCCCACCGGTTACTCCGGCCACGAACGCGGCCTTGCCCCCACTCTGGCGGCGGTTGCTCTCGGCGCAGTCATGGTGGAACGCCACTTCACGCTGGACAAGACCATGCGCGGCACGGACCATCAGGTTTCGCTCGAACCTGCGGAACTGGCCATGCTTGTGCGCATGACCCGCGAAATCGAAAGCTCCCTCAGGGGCGGCGAAAAACGAGTATTCCCCGGCGAAGCCTCTGCCGCACTCAAATTGCGCAAGTCCATTGTTGCCGCGCGCGACCTGCCCGCAGGCACGGTCATCACCGCAGCCGACCTTACGGTAAAAAGCCCGGGAACCGGCCTTTCACCCGACAGCTGGGATGACGTCATCGGCAACACCCTGACACGGGATGCCCTGCGTGACGAACAGATCAAACCCGAAATGCTGGCTGTTGCCCTGAACGGCGCTGCCTAGCAGAAGATGCACGAGACTGCCATGCGCATAGTCCATTTTGCCGTCACGCCGCTCGCAGGGGCTCCCCTGCGCATCGTGCAGATGCTGAATGCCCACACCGGTCATTCCGCACGGCTGGTGGACCTGTGCCGTTACGGCACGGAAGATTTCGGTCAGGACGTGGTGTTCAGCGAAACACCGGACCTTGCCATGGAGCTTGCCGCGCAGGCGGACATAATCCACTTCCACAACTATCTGGATCTGGACAACACCCAGTTTGCGCCCATCAACTTCAGGGCACTGCAACGCAAAGGCACGCTCTTTATCCGCCACTTCCACAGCCATCCCGATCTGGTGGCTTCCCGCATGGGCATTACGGCACACGCTCTGCTCGCGCAGGATATTCCGGCCCTGGTCATCGCGCAGTTTCAGGAACGGTATTATCCCAAGGCGCATGTCGTTCCCAACTTCGTGCCGGAACATGACCCGCTTTACCTGCCCGCCACCGGCCAGTTGCGGCACGACGTGTTCTACAGCCCCACCAATTTCAGGGATGCATGGGACTGCCGCTGGAACACCAAGGCAGCCCCGCAGACCCACTGCGCCATCATGGCGGCCTGCAAAAAGGCCGATGCATCGTGGGTGCTCGTGCACAAAACCCCGCTCCACCGGACGCTGGCCCTGAAGCAGGAATCGCGCATCGTGGTGGATGACCTGACCACCGGCAGCTACCACCTGACTGGGCTTGAAGCGCTGAGTCAGGGCAAACCCGTGCTCGCCTATCTGGATGAACGCACCCGCAGCATCGTGCAGCATTTTTCCGGCACTGCGGAAAACCCGTTCATCAACATCAAGCTGGAAGACGCACTGCCCGTGCTGAACTACCTGCTTGCCTCCCCGGACGAAGTTGCGGAGATCGGCCGCGCCTCACGCGAGTTCATGCTGACCCGCTGGAGATCGGACGAAATGGTGCAGCGCATAAGCGATGCTTACGCCATGCTGGCACATGATCCGGCATCCGTTGTGCGCCAACCAGAGTTGCAGCTCGACTGCGGCTCCCGCCGATTCTTCGCCCTGACCCTGCCGGATATCATCCACACCAGCAGAAAAGCGCGTGATAAAGCGCAGATTCGCCCCCAAAATCCCCCTATGCATCTCATGGATGACGAGCCTGCCGATAGTGCTGAAGGGACAGTGCCCCTGAACAAGCAGGTGGCCTGACCATGACCAGAAAGCGCATTCTCGTAACCGGCGGCGCAGGCTTTCTCGGATCGCACCTCTGCGAACGGCTGCTCGCGGCTGGGCACGACGTGCTGTGCGTGGACAACTTCTTCACCGGAAACAAGCCCAATATTGTCCACCTGCTGCAAGACCCGTATTTCGAGGTGCTGCGCCACGACGTGACCTTTCCGCTCTATGTGGAGGTGGACGAGATATACAATCTGGCCTGCCCCGCTTCCCCCGTGCATTACCAGGATGACCCCGTGCAGACCGTCAAGACATCGGTGCACGGCGCCATCAACATGCTCGGGCTGGCAAAGCGCACCGGAGCACGCATTTTTCAGGCTTCCACGTCTGAAGTCTATGGCGACCCCACGGTGCATCCCCAGCCGGAATCATACTGGGGCAACGTGAACCCCATCGGCCCGCGCGCCTGCTACGACGAGGGCAAGCGCTGCGCAGAAACCCTGCTTTTTGACTATCACCGGCAGTATGGTCTGGATATCAAGGTGGCCCGCATCTTCAACACCTACGGTCCGCGCAGGCACCCCGACGACGGCAGAGTTGTCTCCAACTTCATCGTTCAGGCGCTGCAGGGCAAGGACCTGACCGTCTATGGTGACGGCAGCC
>JBKEAK010000302.1:0-3708 GCA_047972125.1 Halodesulfovibrio sp. | reverse complement strand
TTGTTGTTGAAAGAGGTCTTGATGGAGTAGTAGTTCTGGCCGTTTTCCCTGCTTCCCTCGATGAAACGGCGCATCTCTTCAAGGGTGAATCCCATCTGCTTGTAGAACTTGATGACGGGCAGGGTCAGCAACGCCTCGTGAGAATAGTATCTGTAGTTGTTGTAGTTCTGCCGTTCCGGGGTGATGAGGTTGATATCATCGTAATATCGCAGAGTTTTTCTGGAAACATTACAGATGCGGCTGACATCTCCGATGGAATACTTCGCCTTGCAGTTCATGATATTCCTCTGTTGAAGCTGATGAAGTGAGTTCCGGCCCGGCAACAAAACGCGGCCGGTGCGTGCGGACATGCTCTGTCCCCAGCCGGAAGCCCCCCGTTCCGGCATGTCGCGTTTGTATCTTCTGCATATCGTGTTCCAAAAGGTTGCATCCTCTCGGTCTTTCGCCTGACTCCCTCCCCGCATGCACGGGTGCCATGCAAGCCATGCACATTTGCCATTGCGCAGCCCTTTCTTCCGGACCTTTGTCAGGTGAGCACTTCGTAACTCCCTTTGGTCATGCGCCTTTCAGCCCGTCTCATGCAGCGGACATACGTTTTTGCAATTGTTGTGCTACGATAGGTTGACTGTACAAATTGTGTATTGAAGAGAAGATACTCTTCATCTATGCTTACTTGGGGCTTGGAGTGGCATCATATTGTTTGTTCAGACAGTCAATTGTGCGGAGATACAATGGAGAACTTTGCTGTCATCGGGTTTTTCGTGGGGCTTGGCATGCTGTTCAGAAGGATCAAGGCGTTTCCTGACCAGTCCGCACAAGCGTTTAACATGCTGGCCCTGTACGTTGCCCTGCCTGCGGTCATTCTGCTCAAGGTTCCCCAGTTGCAGCTTTCCAGCGACATGCTGGTGCCTGCGGTGGTGCCCTGGGCCATGCTCATTCTTTCTGCCGCACTGGTAGTGGGGGCAGGGCGCATGATGCAGTGGTCGCGCGAAACAGTGGGGGTGCTGCTGCTCATTGTGCCCATAGGCAACACGGCCTTCATGGGCGTGCCCATGGTGGAGGCGTTTTACGGCGGACAGGGGCTGCCGTACCTGATCATCTACGACCAGATAGGCACGATACTCATCTTCGCCCTGTACGGGTCTGTCATGCTTGCCATGTATGGTTCAGAGGGCAAGGTCTCGGCCGCCAACGTGCTGCGGCGGGCATTCTTCTTTCCGCCGACCATGGCGCTGGTGGCAGGGATTGTGTTGCGCGGCTGGCCGTATCCTGAACCGTTGGTCAGGGGATTAGGCTCGCTGGGCGGCATGCTCACGCCGCTGGTGATGACAGCCATAGGCTTTCAGTTGAGAATCCGGCTGAGTCCGGCTGTGATGAAGCCGCTGGGATATGGTCTGGCAATCAAGCTGGTGGTGGCTCCGCTGGCAGCCTTGGCAGGATGCCGCCTGCTTGGCGTGCACGGGCTGGCTTCCGACGTGGCCATTTTCGAGGCGGGTATGCCGCCCATGGTCACTGCCGGTGCTCTGGCCATTGCCGGAGGCCTGCTGCCCGAGCTTGCGGCGGCGTTGGTCAGTCTGGGCATGGCGTTGTCGTTCATCACGCTGCCCCTGCTGTATCTGATCATCTAGTTTTTTGTTCTTGTTCCGGGCGTGAGGGGCTGCGAATGCAGTCTGCTACGGCAGGTCAGCGGGGCGGGCTTTCCCGGCTTCCGTCAGCAGGCGTTGCACCAGCCCTTCCGGGGTGATGGTGTGCAGGTGCATGCCGCAGCCTGTTGCCACGCGCACGGTCTGCGGCGGGAGCAGGCCGCACTGTTCCAGCAGGGGAGTATCGGCAAACAGCCCTGAAACTGGTCCCTGATAGCGGATGCATCCTGCCTCAAGGCATATGGCGCGGCTCAGGTTTTCCGCTACGAAATCCATGTCGTGGCTGATGACCACAACGCTCTTGCCGCACGCAGTCAGTTGCCGCATGGCTGTTTCCAGAAGGGCAATCTCCCGCGTATCGAGTCCTGCCGTTGGTTCATCCAGCACCACGATATCCGTATCCATGGCCAGAATGGAGGCAATGGCAAGGCGCTTGCGCTCGCTCAGGCCAAGATCGTAGGGATTGCAGCGTTCCTTGCCTGCAAGGTCCATGGCCGCGATGGCCGAACGGGTAAGTTCGTGGACCCTGTCTTCAGCAAAGCCGAGGTTGCGCGGGCCGAGAGCCACTTCATCCAGCACTGTGCCCTTGCATATCTGGTCGTCCGGGTTCTGGAACAGCAGGGCCACATGTCCGGCCAGTTGCGCTATGCGCTGTGTGGCTGTGGAAAGTCCGTTCACCTGCACCGTGCCCTTGCCGGGCTTGAGCAGGCCGTTGAAATGGCGCACCAGTGTGCTTTTGCCGGAGCCGTTATGCCCGAGCAGTGCAATGGTCTCGCCCTGTCGGTTCTGCGTTGCCCCGCCTATGCGCAGGGTAATGTCTGTGAGTACCTGCGGCCCGTTGCCGTATCCGAAGCACACCCCGTTCAGGACGATGCCCTTGGCGTTATCCGCGTTCGTTTCTGCATCGGGTCGGGCGTCTACCGCGTTTTCCGTTCCAATGACGGAAGGAGCGGGCCGACATGCCCCGGTGCTGCGGTTCGAAAAGGGTTGCAAGCCTTCCAGCGTTTCCTCAAGGCAGACGGCCAGCGGCGGTTCCTCGGTTTCGGCAAGTGTGCAGCCTGTGCGCCACAGCCCGTGGCTGCGGGCCAGCCCGGCTATTCTGGTGTACCGCGACCAATCCAGCCCTGCCTCGCGAAGTTGCGGCGAGGTGAGCACCTGCCGGGGTGTGCCATCCATGGCGACTGTTCCTTCATGCAGCACGACAATTCTGTCGGCCTGCGCAGTCATGGCATCGGGACGTTGTCCGGCCAGTATGACGGTGCGTCCCTCGTCGCATAAGCGCCGTAGCAGGCACAGCACCTCCTGCTCGCCTGCAGGGTCGAGAAATGTTGTGGGCTCATCCAGCACCAGAACGGGGCTGTTGCCCGCAACGGCTGCCGCCAGCATGACACGCTGCAACTGCCCGCCGGAAAGATGGTGGGGCGAATGGTCCGCCAGCGCGTCAAGCCCCGTCTGGCAGAGGGCGGCATTGACCCTGTGCAGCATCTCTGCCCGTTCCACCCCCCTGTTTTCCAGCGCAAAGGCCACCTCTTCCCGCACGGTGAAGCGCACGCCGGAAAGTTGCTGCTCAGGCTTCTGCATCACAAGGGTGATGTGTTTTGCCAGCTCAGCCACCCGCAGTGCGCGGGCGTCATTGCCGCAGATGTGCACGCTGCCCTGAATAGCGCCGGAAAGCAGGTGCGGAATGACTCCGGCAAGGGCGTGGCAGAGTGTGGATTTCCCGGCGTTGTTGGCACCGGCCAGCACCACGAATTCTCCGGGGTGTATGCGCAGGCTGACATCGCGCAGGGACGGTGCTGCGGCTCCGGTATAGGTGAAGCTGAGGGAGTCGACCACCACCTGCGCATCGGGGCTTGGGAAATGGGAGCGCTGATGCGGGGCTGTGCCGAGCGGAGGAGTGCTTTCAGATGTCATAATCGTCTCAGGTAGGTCTCAAGTAACTCTCGGGTAAATCCAGATATGGCTCAAGTCCCGTTCATGCGGGCCGTTGTATGCCGTTGAAGGCTTTTTCTTCGCAGTCAGTTCCGGTCTATGGCACGTCAGGCAAACACCGCATACGCGACAA
>JBKEAK010000301.1:0-7427 GCA_047972125.1 Halodesulfovibrio sp. | reverse complement strand
GTTTGCCGGGAGGGGCTGTCCGCGCTGCAATGAAGGAAATGACCGGCTTCTCAAAACCCGTTTCCCGCACGTACCGCGCAAGCTCTTCTTCAGCGGAACCGCCCACCTCGCCCAGCACCAGCACGGCATGCGTGTTGTCGTCGTCACGCACCAGCTCGCACAGGTCAATGAAGTTGGTGCCGATGAATGAATCACCGCCAATGCCCACGGAAACCGACTGCCCTATTCCAGCAGCAGAAAGCCGTGCACAGGCTTCATACGTCAGGGTTCCGGACCGTGAGAACACGGCCACATGCCCCGGCTCGAACACATAGCCCGGCATGATGCCTATCTTGGTCTGCCGCGGCACTATAATGCCGGGGGTATTGGGGCCGATAACGCGCGTGCGGGATGGGGGAATGTTCTTGAGCGCCGAAAGCATGGCCGACTGCGCAATGCCTTCGGTAATGCAGACCGCCCACGGCACCTCTTCCGCGGCCGCTTCAAGCACGGCATCAGGCGCAAAGGGTGCAGGCACGAAGATGATGGATGCGTCTATTCTATGGTGCCTGCATGCCTCGTGAACGGAGTCATAGACCGGCACTCCCTGAACATCCGCTCCGCTCTTGAAGGGGGTAACCCCGGCCACAATACGCGTGCCGAATTCCTGCATGAGCTGCACATGGCGCTGGGCCACCTTGCCGGTGATGCCCTGCACCAGAACATTGGAGCCGGCCCCGAGCCCGAGCCCGACACTTCTGCCGGATTCTATGCGGCCAACGGGAGGATTGGGGGCTGCTTCCTCAATGAGGGGATATTCGTACACAGGCGCATTCTGCGGCTTGATGGTCCGCAGGTGATCAAGAGCCTCGTGCATTTCCGTGGCAATGAATATGTCCGGGTGCCCGGCCTCTCTCAGCAGGGTACGCCCTTCTTCAGATTCAAAGCCCGCCATGCGCACCACCAGCGGCTTGGGAGAACGATTGCCGTCGAGCACTGCCAGCAGAGCGCGCGCCACCTCGGCACAGGAGACAATGCCGCCGAACAGGTTGATGAACACAGCACGCACATTGACATTGCGGAACAGCAGGTCAAGCGCCCGCTGCATGCGCTCGCGGTTGGCGGCTCCGCCCAGATCCATGAAGTTTGCGGCAGTCAGACCGTTGAAGTTGAGCAGGTCCATGGTGGCCATGGCAAGCCCGGCACCGTTCACGAGAATGCCCACCCAGCCCTTGAGTTCCACGTAGCTCAGTCCGGCTTCACGGGCGAGGGTCTCTTCGCGGGAATAATGCTCGGGGGTGTAGAATCTCTCCAGCGTTTCCGCACGCATTTCAACCACGTTGTCATCCAGTTCCACCTTGCCGTCCAGCGCCACCCACTCCCCTTCTCCGGTCAGCACAAGGGGGTTTATTTCCGCAAGCAGCAGTCCATTGTCACGCACGGCGGCGTAAAGCTTGTTGGCAAGATCGCGGAACCCTGGCCAGTGGGCCTTTTCCACGCCCATTTCAAAAAAGGCCGCACGAAGGTGATGATCCCGGAGTCCCGCATCAATGGGAACCCGCTGAATGAGGGGTTTTTCCTGACCGGAAGCGTTTTCCACCTCCATGCCGCCGGCACGGCTGGTGGTCAGCAGCAGGTCTTTACGCTCACGGGAAAGGATGAAGGAAAGATAGCATTCCTTGCGGATGTCCGTTGCCGGTTCCACCCGGATGAAGGGCACGTTGTGGCCCTTGATGGTCATGCCGAATATCTTTTTCGCGCATTCGCGGAAGGCTTCAGGCGTTTCGGCACGCAGTATGCCGCCCGCCTTGCCACGCCCCCCCGTGAGCACCTGCGCCTTCAGGTACCACGGTGCAGGAATGGAGGCAGGCACCTCCACGGTATCGGGGGTAAGCAGCACCCCTTGGGGCACGTTGATTCCGGCCTCGCCAAACAAAATTTTGCTCAGGTGTTCGTTCAGGAACATGTCTCTCCGTCCGGTGATGAATGGTTGCAGCATCGAAGTTCCGGGCCGTGTGAGCTGGATTGACTACTGTGTGCGGTAAACGGTCATTCCTCCCTGTATTCGAAACAGCGCCCTGAGAAAACGGACGCATGCGCGGGGCACACCCTTCCCTGCACGGCGGCAACGCTCACGCACAGGAATCTCTCTCCCGCCGGGAATCTGAAGTCTCGGCAACGGTCGCGCGGCAATCTGCGCGCCCCTCCATACACGACCGGCAGCCCTCTGCGAAGAGAACTGCCGGTATGAGGGTCAACTATGCTGCTTCAGACGCTCCTAGAATCCAGCATCTTCATTTATCAAAACAATACGGATGCGCCCCTTGGGGAACGACTTTTCCGTAATCGTCCATACATTGCATATGCGGTCCGGGCTTGAACAGTCCATGCAGCGCGATGTCTGGCGGCACGGGGTCTTCTTGTTCAGACGCATGGCGTTTACCGGAGCCACGTATTCCTTGATGCGCGTCATGGCATCCTGCACGGTGTCCACAACCTTGTTGCGACCGATGAACAGCACAACATGATTCGGGCCGTAATTGATACCACCCACGCGGTTACCGATCATATCCAGATTCACCAGCTTGCCGCATTCGGTCACGGCGTTGGTGCCCGTGAGAAACACATCCGCCAGCAGGGAAAGCCTGCGGCGTGCCAGCACCTCTTCGCGGGTAAGGGACGTGTCAAAGGTATCTATGACTTCAAGATCGGGATTGGCGCGCACGGCATCCACCACACCGGTAGCGACCAGAGTCATGGAACCGCCGAACGAAACGGTCTTGGCACCCTTCAGCGTTGGAAGGATGGTTTCCATGAACAACGCACCCGCTGCGGCAGCGTTATCGGCAATGAACACTTCAAAGTTGTTGGCCTCCAACGCCTCCTTCAATTCCTCAAGACGCATGGTCCAGTAGGTATCGATGGGAGAACGGGGTTCCCCTGAAGCCGGAGTAACGGCCTTGGTGTCAATCACCACGTCCTGTGCGGGAGTCTTTTTGCGAGCCATGTCTATATCCTTATTACTTTCAAATCATTTATGCAATATTACTGCAAATTATTGCGGTATGGAACACCCTGCGAATAGCCTTCCAGCCGGGAATTCCAGTCTGCAAGCTGCTTTTCGGAAAGCCCCGCCTGCTGGCCAATGAAAATGGCCTGCTTCTGCGCCTCTATGGCCCCGATATAATCGCCGGATTCCGCAAGGGCAGCCGCCAGCGTATCGAAATAACCGGGAATGGGACCCGCGGAAAGTTCAATGGCTTCCTTGGTCAGCTTCACGGCTCGGACACCGTCACGCACCTTGGCGTCGGGACAGGTGGCAAGGAACCACGCATACTCATTGAGCACATACGGATCGACATTGCCCAGACTGTAGGCCGAGGCCATGTCAGCGGCTGCGTCCTCATACTTGCCCATGGCCGCGTGGGTGTAGGCCCTGCCGATGAACAGTTTGACGGAACCGGGGTGCATGGAAAGGCCCGAAACAAAATCCGCCAGCGATTCATCATACCGCTTGAAGGCCCTGAGCACATTGCCCCGGTTGATGAGCGCCTCTTCGTAAGCGGGATTGATAGCTATGGCGCGGGAAAAATCCGCAAGGGCATCATCATAATGGTCCTGTGCAAGCCGTATCATGCCACGGTTGTTCAGCAGCGCGGGGGTTTCTCCGGCTTGGGCGATGACGTTAGTAATGACCTCGTCCGCCTTTGCATGCAGGCCGAGTGAATGCAGGAGCAGCGCATATTCCATGGAAAGGTCCACATTGGCAGGGGCAAGCACCACTGCCTTGCCGAACCATTCCATGGCCGTGGGAAAATCGCCACGGGCCTGAGAGAGTTCAGCAAGATTGCGGCAGGCTTCCCACATGGCGGGGTCTTTCTGCAGTGCCTTGGTGAAATCCTTTTCCGCAGAAGCCAGCTGGCGAAGCATCATGTAGGCGGTTCCCCGCATCAGCCAGCCACGGGCGTTATCGCTATCCAGCTGCACGGCCTTGTCGGCGGCATCCAGCGCGGGGCCGGGCTCTTCCTGCTGCACATGGGCCAGCGACATATAGGTATACGCCTCGGACTTTTCCGCATCGGTCAGCATGTCGGAAAACACGGCTGTTTGCGCGTCCTCCTTCACCTTGTCCCACTGCCCTGTGGTGGCAAGCGGAGCAAGCTGCTTCACGTCGGGCCGCACTTCGGCCCTCAGGCCGACGGCAGAGAGCAGAATCACGAACAGAAGCAGGACGCTGCCTGCCGGAAACCTTGAACCAGACATGCCGACGCCATGGCCGACGGGAGCGGATGCGCTAGAACCCATAATGCGTGTACTGTTTTTCCTTACGGTTGATGCATTGTATATAGCGGTAGTTGCCCTTCACATGGGCTTCTTCAAGCAGACGGTGGCCAATGCCGAGGCAGCGGTCGCACGCGTCTATGGGAATCTGTATACCTACGCTGAGCGGATTCACCGTGGACCATGTATCGATCTTGAGGGTGCCCGAACAGTCCGGGCACATGACAACGGACTCCACCTGGCTTTCCCTGATGCCGTCCGTATCATAATAGATATCCTTGGTGCGGACAAAGAACTCGCCGCTCACCTCGCCCTGCTTGGGGGCTGGCGGGGGATTGCGATACAGGTGCAGCAGTTCTTCGGAAAGCTTTTCAATATACTCCGTCACCTTGGGGCTCTGCTCAATGGCAGCGGGGTTGAGGTCCGGCTCTATCACATGATCAAAATCCAGACCGGCCATGGCAAGGCAGATGCCGAGGTTCACGTAGGGCAGCGCCCCCTGAATGGCATAGCCACCTTCAAGCACGGCAATATCGGGATTGAGCTTTCTGTTCAGCAGCGCATAGCCCCGGGCCGTGAAGTTCATGTTGGTGATGGGGTCGGAAAAATGATTGTCCTGCCCAGCCGAATTGATGATCAGGTCCGGCTTGAAGTCTTCCAGAATAGGCAGCACAAGGTGGTCAATGACATGCAAAAACCCCTTGTCCGAGGTATTGGGCGGCAGGGGAATATTCAGCGTCTTGCCCAGCGCATTGGGGCCGCCGAGTTCCGCCGGAAAGCCCGTGCCGGGATACAGCGTGCGGCCGTCCTGATGGATGGAGATGAACAGGGTGTTGCGGTCGTGCCAGTAGACATCCTGCGTACCGTCGCCGTGGTGGCAGTCAGTATCGATGATGGCAACCCGCAGGGGGCCGTACTGCTCGCGGATATGCTCAAGCATCACGGCTTCGATATTGATATTGCAGAAGCCGCGGTTGCCGTGCACCACCTTCATGGCATGGTGGCCGGGGGGGCGCACCAGCGCAAAGGCCTTATCCTTCTTCTTTTCCATGACCAGCTGAGCCGCCTTGATGGCTCCGCCAGCCGAAATGAGATGCGACTTGGTACATACGGACGATACGTCGGGGATACAGAAATGCACCCGTTCCACGTCTTCCCGTGTGGCTATTTCCGGCTTGTATTCGGTAATGCCCTCAATGTCGAAAAGCCCCTCTTCACGCAGTTGGTCCTGCGTGTAGAGAAGCCGTTCTTCACGTTCCGGATGCGTCGCACTTATGGCCCAGTCGAATGCCGGAAAAAAGATGACGCCCAATGAATTCTTGGCCTGCAACATGCTGCCCCCTTTTCTCGGACTGCAACAATCTACCCGGCTGCCGGAAGCACAGCGGAAACAACCGCCCTGCCCAGTACGCCGTTATTCAGCCGGCTTAAGCTTGGCCAGCACAGCGGTCTTCACCTGCTCGAACACCTCGTCGGGGCTGAGAGAGGCATCAATCACCGCAAAACGATGACGGTTCACGGCACCCCACGCAAGATATCCATCGCGGATACGGTGGTGGAACAGCAGGGATTCCGCCTCGAAACGCCCTTCCGTCTGACAGATGCCTTCTGCCAGATTGCGCGACATGGCGCGCTTGAGCCCGATCTCGGGGTCAATATCCAGAAGCAGGGTCAGGTCCGGCCAGAGCCCCTGCACCGCCACCTCGTTGAACTGGTGCAGCAGCTTGGGGTCCAGCCCGCGGCCATAGCCCTGATAGACAACGGTGGAATCGGCATAGCGGTCGCACAGCACGAGCATGCCTTCATCCAGTGCGGGCTTGATGACCTGCCGCACATGCTGGGCACGGTCGGCAAGATAGAGGAACAGTTCGGCCTCGCCCGTCAGGTCCTTATTGGATATGTCCAGCAGGATGGAGCGCAGGGTTCTGCCCAGGCGGCTGCCGCCGGGTTCGCGGGTGAGCACCACGCCGTGCCCCTGCTCCATGAGCCAGTCCTTGAGACGGTTGAGAACGGTGCTTTTGCCCGAGCCCTCGGTTCCTTCTAAAGTAATGAACATTGGTCTTCCTTGGGAATATCGCGAGCAGCCTCGCGTTTTACAGCCTGTTTCGATTCCGGTTCAGGAGTGCGGGCGGGCTTGTACATGTGCCTGCCAAGCGTTGTCTGGTATGGTGTCCAGCCAGTGACATCTCCGGCAAAGTCGGCAAAAAGGCCGCGCACCTGCGCCAGCTTGGCGTCGATGTTGTCGGCGTAATGCAGCACCAGTGCCTCGGGCGTGGCGGGCAATACGGGCGAACCCCATTCTTTGGTGCCATGGTGTCCAAGCACCAGATGCTTGAAATGCATGACCAGTTCAGGCTCCAGCCCGGACTTCAGCAGATACGGTTCCGCCTTTTCCAGCCCTATGCTGATATGCCCTATGAGGCGCCCCTCGTCCGTGTAGTCGTTGGCAATGCCGCCGGAGAGCTCCCACGCCTTTCCTATATCATGGAAAATGGCTCCTGCCAGCAGCACCTGCCGGTCCAGTTCGGGATAATGGTCGCAAAGACGCATGCACAACTCGCTGACGGAAAGCGTATGCTCAAGCAAACCGCCCGCATAGGCATGGTGCACGTTCTTGGCTCCGATGGCGGTTTTGAAGCGCCGCAGGATTTCTTCATCCTTGAAGACGGCACTCAGAAATTTGAGCCACGGCTTGTGCGTGAAGGTAACACGGCACAGCTGCATCAGGTCGGCCATCATATCGTCGGGATGCCGCTCGGATGCGGGCATGAAATCGCCCATATCAAGCCCTGCCGTTTCCTCTTCCGTGAGAATGTGCAGGGCTTCGATGTTTACATCGAGCTGATCGCGGAAGGTGGCCGCACGCCCGCGCACGGAAACGATCATGCCTGCGGTTATGCTGGCGAACTGCTGGCTGAGCGGGCTCCACACCTTGGCCCCAACGGAACCGGAGGCATCCGCCAGTTCAAGCCGCCAGAAGGGGCCGTTGCGCGCCTGTCCCTGTGCTGCCAGAGTAACGGCAAAAATTGATGCCACTTCGTCATTGGCCGATATATCGCGAATGAATTGAATTTTCTGCATGTCCGTCTTATGCTTTTGAGGTCGGTCGATAGCCGGTTGCGAACAGCCGTTCACGGATCGTCATGTCACACTACCGATCCATGTTT
>JBKEAK010000300.1:0-25508 GCA_047972125.1 Halodesulfovibrio sp. | reverse complement strand
GGTTCACATATTTCCGCCAGTACCTGACGGGAAAGCTTGCGGGGCTCACGGTCGCCCACGCTGGAGACCTCTATGGTTTCATCACCGCGCACAAGCTCAGCCAGTGCGCAGCCATAACGGGTCTTTATCTTTTCGGCGCTCACCATGGGGGTGCGCAGGCCGAAGGCGATATCGTTGGTCAGGTTCTGCCCGCCAAGTGCCAGCACACCCGTGTGCTTGATGGAATCGTTGGCAAAGACGGCAATATCCGTCGTGCCACCGCCAAGGTCCACCAGAGCAACACCGATTTCGCGCTCTTCTTCGGTCAGCACGGCTTTGGAAGAAGCCAGCGCCTCAAGCACGATATCGGAAACATCAAGGCCGCTGCGATGGCAGGAGCGCACGATGTTCTGGGCACTCGTCACCGCGCCGGTAACGATGTGCACCTTCACTTCGAGACGCACACCGGCCATGCCGAGCGGATCGGCAATGCCACGCTGGTCGTCCACAATGTATTCCTGCGGGAGGATGTGGATAACCTCGCGATCGAGCGGAATGGCCACGGCCTTGGCCGCATCCAGCACGCGCTCAACATCTTTGGGGCCTACTTCGCCGCCCTTCACCGCAATGACGCCATGACTGTTGAAGCCCTTGATGTGGCTGCCCGCAATTCCGGCATAGACGGAGCGGATTTCGCAGCCTGCCATGAGTTCGGCTTCTTCAAGCGCCTTCTTGATGGACTGCACGGTCTGTTCGATGTTGACCACAACACCCTTGCGCAGACCGGTGGAGGGGGCAGTGCCGATGCCGACGATGTCCACACCGTCAGGAGTGGGCTCGCCCACCACGGCGCAGATTTTCGTGGTCCCGATATCGAGTCCCACTATCAGATCAGACTTGGCCATACTGCATACCTCCGAAATTCATTATCTGTCTGCGGCAGGAGAACGTGCCGCTTCAACCCAAACACTGTCACCATCCACCTTTACCGACCGAACATACTTCAGTTCGCCCCTCCGGCTCAGATCCCCCAAAACAAGAGCCAGCCGGTTCAGGTTTGTGGTCCAGTCCTCGACCCCGATACCAAGGGTCATATCCGCATTCTCCAGAAACAGCTCCATCCCCCCACTTCTGCTGAGCCGAACCCACGCGGCGTTATTCACATCCAAAGGCAGACTTGCCGTTTCCAGCGACCCTACCATATCGGGCAGTTGCCCGAGCCACAGCTCCATTCCCGGATCAACCGAGAGAAAAGGCAGTGATGTAAACTTGGCGGGCTCCAGCTCGCAGATCGTGTCACCACGGCTGTCGAGATACACCACCTTGTCGTTCTGCCTTCCCCAGTAGTGGGGAACCCGCTCACGCACCGTTATGTAAAAGCTGCCGGGCAATTCGCGCTTAACAGACACTCCCGCGATCCAGGGATTGTCGAGCAGACGGTTTTCCACCGCCCCCATGCGCACGGCCAAACTGTTCATTCCGGGGCTTATCTCGGCAAGTTTCTGAATTTCAGCACTTCCGAGACGAACGTTTCCTGCCACCTGCACATCCTTCACAGCGAAATACTCACTGACTGTGAAGAAGCGGTACAAATAGAGCAATGCTACACTGAGAATAACAACAAACAGAAAAGAAGTAAACAGTGTAAGCACCCAAGGCCACAAATTAGGAAACTTTCTGTTACTTGGCTTCCTGGTTTTCGACCTTGTGTACGTATTGCCGGAGAAACTCATCGGCGCACGCTTTTTCTTATTTACAGCAAGCCTGGCCATCAGATGATTCTTACTTCCAGTTCAAGGGAAAATCCCGTTTCTTTCTTTACTTTTTCCTGTGCATTTGATAAAAGATACTTTGCTTCTTCGCTAGTCCCATCACCTGTGTTGATGAGAAAATTAGCATGCATTTCTGAAAATGCCATGCCGCCATGTCTCTTTCCCTTGAAACCGAGACTGTCTAATATCTTTCCCGCACTCATATTCTGCGCCGGATTTTTGAACACGCATCCGGCACTATAGGCAGTTACCGGCTGAGTTGCTTTTTTCTTGGCGTAATTTTCACGCATTACAGTGTGAATGCATTCCTTCGTTCCGGCTTCAAGGCGGAACGTTGCGTCAAGAATGATGGCGGAAGAAGACGGAGCGCATGCATCACCAGTCTCTTTCACGGAAAAATGTCTGTAAGCGAAGTGCAGTGCATCGCGACTAAGAGTCCGCACACCGTTGGCGGCATCGAAAATGGTTGCACTCACCAGTCGCGATCCGGTTTCACAGCCGTAAGACCCGGCATTCATCGCAACAGCACCGCCGACGGTGCCGGGAATACCCGCCAGCCCTTCCAGTCCGGAGAGTCCGGATGAGCACAGCCATCCGAGCAGTCTGGGCAGCCTGAACCCTGCTCCCACACGCACAAGCACGCCGGAGGCATCGTCCCCCACCACAGCAGGGGCATCCATGACCGCAGGATTGACCACCACAAGGGGCAGCTCACCGTCACTGGCCAGAATATTGCTGCCGTAGCCCAGCACCAGAGGCGTTCCGCCAAGGCGCTGCAGCGTCTGCGGCAATGCGTCACAGTCATGGGCGCACCCTATGACCACTTCGGCCATGGCGGTGCCGCCAAGCCGGAGTGTGGTGCGTTCCCTGAGACTGGGACCATGCAGAAGAGCCAGCGACATACTGTTATTCTCCGTCCAGATACTTCTGGCCAACAGTCCAGATGTTGCCTGCGCCCAGCGTTATGAAGAGATCGCCGGGTTGCAGCACTTCCGGAAGTGCATCAGATACAGCCTGAAAATCCTGACAATACAGAACATCGGTGTTGGAAACCTGCCGTATGCCCTGTGCCAGACTCTGCCCGCTCACGCCGGGAATGGGTGCTTCGGATGCAGGATAAATTTCGGTAAGCAGCAGCTTGTCCACACCTTCGAATGCCTTGCAGAATTCACCGAACAACGCCTGTGTGCGGCTGAAGCGGTGCGGCTGGAAAGCAACAACAAGCCTGCGGTTGGGGAAGCACTGCTTTGCGGTGCTGATGGTAGCGGCAACTTCGGCAGGATGGTGGCCATAATCATCCACCACCAGCACACCGTTGCGCTCGCCCTTGCGTTCAAAGCGGCGGCTCACACCGGTAAAGCCGGAGAGCCCTTCAAGGCAGGCGGCTTCGGAAATGCCGGATTCCAGCGACAGGCCGATTGCACCCAGCGCGTTCAGAATGTTGTGGCGTCCGGGCTGGGAGAGATGCACTTCACCGATGTCGCGGCCCTTGACCACCACGCGGAAGTGGCTCGTCTCAGCGCAGGAAAGCACCTCTGCCCTGATCTCGTTCTCGCGGCCGAAGCCATAGGTGATTACGGGGCGCTTCACTCTGGGCAGCAGCCTGCGCACGCCGGGATCATCACCGCACACAACGTTGGAACCGTAGAAGGGAACGTTGTTCATGAACTGCACAAAGGCATCGTCAATGGCCTGCTGATCTGCGTAAAAATCCATGTGGTCGCGGTCTACGTTGGTAACCACGGTCATGATGGGCAGCAGGCAAAGGAAGGAACCATCGGATTCATCCGCTTCCGCGATCAGGAATTGCCCCTCGCCCAGACGGGCATTGGTACCGTATGCGTTAAGGCGGCCACCGATGATGACGGTGGGGTCGGTCTGCGCGGCATCGAAAATGGCGGCGGTAAGCGACGTGGTGGTCGTCTTGCCGTGCGTGCCCGCAATGGCCAGGCCGGTGCGCAGACGCATCAGTTCGGCAAGCATTTCGGCACGGGGGATGATGGGAATCTTCTTCTCGCGGGCGGCCATGACCTCGGGGTTGTCGTCCTTCACGGCGGAAGAACGCACAAGCACCTGCGCGTCGGTCACGTTGTCGGCACCATGGCCGATATAGATTTCAGCGCCCAGATTCTTCAGGCGACGCACCACGGGGCCGTCGGAAATATCGGAACCGGCCACTTCGTAGCCGAGGTTGAGCAGAACTTCGGCAATACCGCTCATACCAACACCACCGATACCTACCATGTGAATCTTTCGAACTTTGATCATCTCGCACCTACTTCTTGTATTCATGCACCAGAGACGCCAAAGGCGCCTTGCGCGTTATATCGAGCAACCCGCTTGCCACGTTGGAAGCGGCTTCGGGCCATCCCTGTCTGCGGGAAGCGCCCGCCATGGTTTTCAGGCGGGATGCATCACAGATCAGTTCGGTAACCAGAGTGGAAATATCCACGAAATCGGCAGCGCCTTCGGCCAGTTGACGCTCTTCAACCACCAGAGCCGCGCCCTGCCGCTCAAGATAGCGGGCGTTGTGCACCTGATGGTTGTGCGTGGCATGCGGAAAGGGAATGAACACGGCAGGCTTGCCCGCCACGGTCAGTTCCGCCACGGTGGTGGCTCCGGCGCGGCACAGCACAAGGTCGGCCTGTGCGTAGGCGTCTGCCATGTCGTCGATGAACGGGGAGACAGTGCAATCCTGCATGCCTGCTTCCGCATAGGCGGCGTTTACCCGTTCGAAATCTGCCTGCCCTGTCTGGTGCTGCACGGTTACGCCTGCATCACGCAGTGCGGGCAGCATGGCGATAACCGCCGTATTCACGGCACGGGCACCAAGGCTGCCGCCCACAACGAGCAGGCGGCGCGCACCCGTCGTATTCTTGGTATGTTCGCGCAGCGCCCTGATGTCTGCACGGACGGGATTGCCCGTCAGCACGGTTTTACGGGGCAGAAAATTTTCCGCCGGATCGGGCATGGAAATGAACACGCGGTCTGCCACCTTGGCGATGAGCTTGTTGGCAAGACCGGGCACGCTGTTCTGCTCATGCACTGCCACCGGCTTTTCACGCAGCTTGGCTGCCATGCATGCGGCAAAGGCGGCGTATCCGCCGAAACCGATAACGGCATCGGGATTGAACCGGCCGATAATGCCCATGGCCCGCAGCGTTGCGGCAGCAAGGCCGAACACGGCACCCACGGCGCGCACACCGCGCCCGAGCACGCCGCGCACGGGCAGGCCCACGAATTCGATTCCGGCCCGCGTGACTATATCGCGCTCCGGCCCGTATTCGCCGCCGATGAACAGGAATTCGGCATCCGGAAACCGCTTCCGAAGTTCCTCAGCCACGGCCAGCGCCGGGAAGATGTGTCCACCGGTTCCGCCGGTGGTGAATACAACGCGTTTCATATCCTACGCCGTCCCTTCAGACGTTCTTGAAAAATTGAGCAGCAGGCCCACACAGGCGAAAGTGGCCAGAAGGCTACTGCCGCCGTAGCTCATGAACGGCATGGCAACACCCTTGGGCGGTGCGGCCCCCATGACCACGGCGAGATTGAACACGGCACCGAGCGTGAGAATGAGTGCCAGCCCGAACGCGGTAAGGCGGTCGCGCAGGTCTTCCTGCTTGTAGGCCACACGGTAGGCCCGCCACAGGAACACGCCCATGATGATGAAAAAGAGGGATACGCCCACAAAGCCCAGTTCTTCGCCGACCACCGCCATGATGAAGTCGTTGTGCGGTTCAGGCAGGAAGAAGAGCTTCTGCTTGCTTGCGCCGAGCCCCTGCCCAGCGATGCCGCCGGAGCCCATGGCAAAGAGCGACTGTACGAGCTGATAGCCCGTATCCTGCGCATCCTTGAAGGGATCAAGAAAGGCGAGCAAGCGGCGTGAACGGTAGCTGGAACGCATGATGAGCAGCCACCCTGCTCCGCCAGCCAACGCTGCGGAAGCGACCAGATAGATGAGGCGCGTTCCGCCCACAAGGCACATGAAGAACAGCAGCATGGCCATCATTGCGGCAGCGCCGAAGTCGGGCTGCTTGAGCAGCAGCAGGCAGAAGAGGCCCGTTACGGCAAAGGGCGGAATAACCCCCTTGGAGAAGGTCTTCACCAGTTCCTGCTTGGCACTGAAGAAATAGGCAAGGTACAGCACCAGAGCGATCTTGGCGAACTCCATGGGCTGCACGGCAAAAAATCCGAAAGATATCCAGCGGCTGGCACCGTTGATATGGGTGCCCACCGGGGTAAGCGTAAGAATGACCAGCACAAGCGCTATGCCAAGGGCCGGATACTGCATCTGGTAGAGCAGCTTGCGCGGCATGGAGGCAAGCGCCAGCATGCCCAGCCCGCCAAGCCCTGCAAACAGCAACTGGCGCTTGAAGAAGAAATATTTATCCGCGTAGAACTTCTCGGCCATGATACCGCTGGCGCTCAGCACCATGGTCAGGCCGAAGGCGACAAGGCACACTGCCGAAGCGAGCAGCACCCAGTCCATGTTCCATGCGGTCTTCTTCAAAGGGGACATACTTCCTATTCTCCTGCCAACAGGCTGTAGATGCGGCGGAAATCCTCACCACGGGCCCGGTAGTTGGCGTACTGGTCAAAGCTGGAAGTGGCGGGTGCAAGCAGCAGCACATCGCCTGCCGCTGCCATTTCCATCAGCCGTCTCGCGGCTTCTTCCATGGTCGTGTCGTAGGACATGGGCGCACATCCTGCCCACGCTTCTTCAAATTTCTCGCGGCTGCGGCCATACAGCCCCACGGCCTTTACCTTGCTGCTCACGAGCCCGGCGAGGGTGGAGAGGTCTCCGCCCTTGTACACACCGCCAGCGAGCAACAGGATGGGAGCATCAAAGGTTTCCAGCGCGGCGCGCACGGCGTCCACGGTGGTTGCCTTGGTATCGTTCACAAAGGTTACGCCTCTGGCGATGCCCACTGTTTCCAGCGTGTGCTCTGCAGCGACAAACTCGCGCAGCGTGGCTGCCGCGCTTTCTTCGGTCACGCCAAACACGGAACAGGCAAGGAAGGAGGCTTCCATATTCAGACGATTATGCCGCCCCTTCAGCAGTGCATCGGGGAAACGGGTGGAATCGTCGAAGAACCAGATTTCCGCCTTCACGTCATGACGGTACGGCAGGTCTTCAAGACCGGGACCGAAAATGGCCTTGTCCTCAACGGTCTGACGGGCGACCAGACGCATCTTGGCGTCCGTGTATTCGTCCATGTCCTTGTGATAATCGAGGTGGTCCACGGTGATGTTGGTCAGCACGCCCACCTTGGGACGCAGTGCCGAGCAGGTCTGCAACTGGAAGCTGGAGAGTTCCAGCACCAGCACATCAGCTTCGCCGCCTTCCAGCACGAAACGGCTGAGGGGGGTGCCAATGTTGCCGCCGAGAAAGACCTTCTTGCCAGCATCTTCCAGCATCTTTGCGCACAGGCGCACGGTGGTGGTCTTGCCGTTCGTGCCCGTCACCGCCAGCACGGGAATGTGCTGCACGCAGTGCCAGGCAAGTTCGGTTTCCGCCATCACGTGTGCATCGGCGGGCAGAAACTGCTGAATCTTGAGCACCGGAACACCGGGGCTGGGCACCACAAGCGCGGCTCCGGCAAACTGCTCCACGGAGTGCTCGCCAAAGGCGGTTTCAAAGCCCAACCTTTCGATAACCTCACGAAATGCGGGAGTAACCTTTTCCGCGCTGCGGTCCACAATGCGCACCTGTGCGCCAAGGGCATGCAGCAGCTCTGCGGCAGCCATGCCGGTGCTTCCCACACCCACAACCACGGCCTTCATGCCTGTGGTAACGGGACTCTGCTGGCAGGATATCTTCATGACCATGAACCTAGCGGAGCTTGAGCACGCTGAGGGCAACGAGGCCCAGCAATGCAGAGGTTATCCAGAACCGGATGATGACCTTGGACTCCGGTATTCCCTTCAATTCGAAATGGTGATGCAACGGGGCCATGCGGAAGATGCGCTTGCCGCCGGAAAACTTGAAATAGCCCACCTGCAGGATGACCGAGAGGGTTTCCACCACGAACAGGCCACCGGCAACGAGCAGGATGAGTTCCTGCTTGCAGAGCACGGCAAGGAAGCCGAGCGTGCCGCCGAGCGAGAGGCTGCCCACATCGCCCATGAACACCTGTGCCGGATAGGCATTGAACCAGAGAAAGCCCATGCCCGCGCCTATGAGTGCACCGCAGACTACGGTCACCTCACCCACACCGGGCACGGTGGGCACCTGAAGGTAGGAAGAAATCTGTGCGTGGCCGGCCACGTAGATGAACACGGAAAAAACTATGCCCGCGATGATGGTGGGGCCTATGGCAAGGCCGTCCATGCCGTCGGTAAGGTTCACGCCGTTGGAGGCGCCGACCATGACGAGCATGGCGAAAGGCAGATACAGCCAGCCGAGGTCAGGGGTGATGTTCTTGAAGAACGGCACAGAAAGCTGCGTGGAGTATGCGGGGTCCTGCACCAGCACGTACATGACCACAGCGGTGATGGCCAGCTGCCACAGGAACTTCGCCTTGGCGGAAAGCCCCTTGTTACGCTTGCGGCGCAGCTTGGAAAAATCGTCGATAAAGCCCACAAGGCCGAAGCCGGTGAACACGAACAGCGTGAGCCACACGCGGGTGTTGGTCAGGTCGCACCACAGCAGTGAGCTGGTGATCATGGTAAAGCCGATGAGCAGCCCGCCCATGGTGGGAGTACCGGCCTTGCCGCTGTGGCAGGAAACCTCTTCCTGAATGTACTGCCCGCACTTGATGCGCTGCAGCCACTTGATGAAGCGGGGGCCGAGCACGATGGACAGCAGAAGAGCGGTAAGCAGCGCCCATACGGCACGGAAGGTGATGTACCGGAAGACGTTGAACAGGGGGAAGTCATCGCTCAGGGGGTAGAGCAGATTATACAGCATCGCCTTCCTCCAACTTGCAGGGTTCAGCGCAGAACGCTTCTACCAGTCGCTCAAGCTTGTTGCCGCGCGACCCTTTGAAAAGAACCAAACCGGCCCGCAGGCCCGTATCCATAAAACGGTTCACGAATTCCTCTGGAGTTTGAACAACCTGCATCTCGCCCTGCCAGCCGGCTTCAGCCAGCCCGCGGCGAACCTCATCCGCGTGTCCCCCGACCCAGAAGACCGCCTCAGGAGCGGCTTCCGACATGTTCTTGCCAAGCTGCACGTGGGCGGAAACCGCCTCGGTGCCCAGCTCGCGCATTTCGCCCATGACCAGCATGAGCGACCTTCCCCCCGCCATTTCCGATGCCGTTTCAAGCATGCGTGCGCTTGAAAGCGGATTGGCGTTATAGCTGTCATCAATGACCAGCCAGTTGCCCCGCTGCTGGCAGCAGAAACGCTTTTCCGGCAGCTTAGCATCGGCAAAACCCTTGATGATCTCTTCAGACTTCAGCCCGAGAATGTAGGCAGCTGCCGCAACGGCAACCACGTTCTCGGCTGCAAAAGCACCACGGAACGGTGCCACCAGCTCGAATTCCCTGTCTTCCAGACGCACCTTGTAGCGGCCGTTGGTTTCTGATTCGGGCCCGGCGTACTCGGCAAAGTAGGTCGCTTCAGGGTCCTTGACGCTGAACAGACGCACTTCGCGGAAATTTCTTTTGGCTTCGCGGACGAGGTCGGGATAGTCGCCGCTCACGAGTCCCACACCGCCCTTAGCAATGTAGTTGAGCATGCGGGCCTTGTAGTAGGCCACGCCCTTGTCTCCCAGTCCCTGCGTATGACCGCTGCCCACGTTCAGCACGATGGCAAGGTCGGGACGCAGCACCCCGGCCAGTTCATCCATATCGTGCGGTTCGCTGATGCCTGCCTCCATGACCCAGAAGCGCTCTTCGCCGGTGGCGGCAAGCATGGATACGGGCAGGCCGATCTGGTTGTTCAGATTCAGGTGGTTGCGGGCCGTTTCGCCGCGCACGGAAAGCACCTGCGCCAGCACTTCCTTCACGGTGGTCTTGCCTGCGGTGCCGGTCACGCCCACCACGGTGGCTGCGGTCTGCTGGCGGTGATAGGCGGCCAGCCTCCCGAGAGCATCCACGGAGTTGCGGACCATGAGCAGAGGCACTCCGCCCTCTTCGCATTCCATGGAGCACATTTCGTCCATGGAGAAGGGAGGACGCTCGGCAACCACGGCGCAGGCACCGTGCTCAACCGCGAGGCGGGCAAAGTTGTGCCCGTCGAAACGCTCGCCGGAGATACAGAAGAACAGTTCACCCTTCTTCAGCACCCGGCTGTCAGTCTGTACTCCCGTGGGGATCACGTCTCCCGCATCCCCGAGAAAACCGACAGCGCCCATGGCGTTCTGTATGGCGTTCAGAGTGAGTTTCACCCGAGCAACTCCTTCAATACTGCCTGATCGCTGAAAGGAAATTTCTGTGTACCGATGATCTGGTAGTCTTCATGCCCCTTGCCTGCCACGAGGATGCAGTCGCCGGGACGCGCTTCCGCCACGGCCAGCGCAATACCCTTTCTGCGGTCAGGGTCAATGAGCACGCGGGTGCAGCCGCCGAGCCCGGGCTTCACGTCTTCCAGAATGGCCACGGGGTCTTCGGTGCGCGGATTGTCGGAGGTCAGCACCGCCACATCGGTGTGGTGGCACACGGCCTCGGCCATCAGGGGACGCTTGCGACGGTCGCGGTCGCCGCCGCAGCCGAACACGGTGATGATGCGTTCAAAACCCACCCTGCGCAGCGCGGTGAGCACGTTTTCAAGGGCGTCCGGCGTATGGGCGTAGTCCACGAAGGCATGCACACCGGTTGCATTGGGAATGCGTTCAAGCCTGCCGGGAACACCGTTGAAGCCTTCCAGCCCGCGCATATCTTCGGCGCTCAGGCCGAGAGCGCGGCCCATGCCCTGCACGGCCAGCAGGTTGGAGGCGTTGTGATAGCCGACCATGGGCGAAACCAGTTCCCAGCTTTCACCGTCAAGAGTCATGCGAAGGTGCAGCCCTTCCACGGTGCAGGAAAGCACTTCACCGCTGAGAATGCGGCAGCCTTCTATTTTCACGTCATGCAGAGTAAAGCCGATGCCGTTGGGCAATTCGGGCAGCAGGCGGCGGCCATAGGGATCATCCACGTTCACCACGCAGGCCTTGCCGGCTTTGGGAACCGAAGTGAAAAGCCGTCTCTTTGCCTGAAAATAGGTTTCCATGTCGCCGTGGTAATCAAGGTGGTCCTGCGTCAGATTGGTCAGGATGGCACCGGAATACTCGACCCCCGCGGTGCGGTTCTGGTCAAGGGCGTGCGAAGAGACTTCCATGAACACGCCGTCAACACCTGCCACACCCATGCGCGCCAGCAGAGCGTGCACTTTGAGGCAGTCCGGGGTGGTCATCTTGGCTTCCAGCTCGGTACCGGGCCAGCGGTAGCTCACGGTGCCGATAACACCGGCTCTGCGGCCTGCGGCATTGAAAAGATGCTCAAGCATGTAGGTCACGGTGGTTTTGCCGTTGGTACCGGTCACACCCACCACGGGGAAGGAAAGTTCGGTGGTGCTGAACTTGATACCGGCCAGAATGCCCAGCGCGGTCTGGGGGTCCTCCTGCAGCACAAAGCGGGCATCGCCGCCGTCTGCAGGCATGCTGCGTTCGCGGCACACCACGTATGCGGCACCCTTTTCAAGGGCGTCGCCGATGAAATCGCCGCCGTCCATGGTGGCACCGGGCACCGCGACAAACACGTCACCGGGCATTACCTTGCGCGAATCCGTATGCAGGGAAACCAGACCGGTGCGAACCTGCTCCGCCAGCTGTTCCAACGTTATTACCTGTGTCATGCTAAAAGCGCTCCGAAAGCCAGAGAATGTATTTCTGTGAGCCCTCTCCCGGCCAGGGGGTTCCCGGCTGGGGGCTCTGTTTCTGCACAAAAAGTCCGTCACCTTTCACAGTGGGGATAATGCCCTTGCGGGCAAAAGCTTCAACGGCCCAGCGCAGCGATCTGCCGCGCACGTCCGGCACTGCGGAATCGTCGGCCAAAGCGGTCTTGGAAACATCGCGGCGGATTTCGGAAACACCCGGAACACGCTCGCTCACGGCCGGTTCATCATCCGCTGCAGCAAAGGCGTTGCCGCCGGTATCCGGCAAGGTGCCCATGTAGGCCATGGACCGCATGGCGATCTGGCGGAACGCAGGCGCTGCAATGACGCTGCCGTAGTGGTTCTTCACCGGCTCATCCACCACAACCATAAGAATATAGCGCGGAGACTCGGCCGGAATCAGGCCCACAAAGGAACCGGTGTACTTGTCGCCGTAGCCGCCCTGCGGGCTGGCCTTCTGCGCGGTACCGGTCTTGCCGCCCACGCTTATGCCCGGAATGCGGGCCGCTCTGCCGGTGCCGTCGTCTTCAACCACGGAGCGCATCATGGAGAGCACGGTCTTTGCCGTTGCCTCGGAGAAAATGCGCTCGGTGGGACCGTGCTCGGTGCTGTCTGCCAGCAGCCGCAGAGGCTTGCGCACGCCGCCGTTGGCAAGACACAGATACGCCTGCGCCAACTGCAGCATGGTGGCGGAAAAACCCTGACCGAATGCGGCGTTGGCAAGGTCCACTTCCTGCCAGCGGTTGGCCGGACGCAGAATGCCGAGGCTCTCGCCCCGCACGGGCAAGCCGGTCTTTTCACCGAAGCCGAGACGGGTCAGATAGCTGTAGTAGGTGGAAGCACCCAGATCGAGGCCGATCTTGGCGGTTCCGATGTTGCTCGAATAGCGCAACACCTTTTCCACGGGCAGCCATTCGTACTTATGCGTATCTTTGATGCGCACGTTGTGCAGTTGCCAACGGCCATTCTCGCAGTAGTAGAGGCTGTCCGGCGTAATCTTGTTTTCTTCCAGCGCTGCGGCGATGAGGAAAGGCTTGATGGTCGAGCCCATTTCCAGTGCATCTGCGGCAACACGGTTACGCCACTGGCTGGGGGCATAGCGGCTGTAGACGTTGGGGTTGAACGACGGAACCTGCGCCCAGGCAAGTATGTCGCCGGTTTCCACGTCCACCATGAGTGCCCCGCCCCATGACGCCTCAAAGGAGGTCACTGCTTCCGCAAGTGCCTCCTCTGCAAAAAACTGTATCTGCGCATCCAATGTGAGCCGGACATCCAGCCCGTCTATCGACGGATCGCGCTCCGGACCATTCAGATATAACCTTCGTCCTGCAGCATCGCGTTGGACCACATATTTCGAGTCCTGCCCCATGAGCTGCTCATCTTGTGTGAGCTCCAGACCTTCCAGCCCCTGATCATCCATGCCCACAAACCCCAGCAGCCTGCCCGCCAGTTGCCTGTTCGGGTATATGCGGCTGTAGTCCGTGGAAAGGTACACACCGGGAAGCCGTGCTTCCTTTATGGTTACGGCGGCACGGTCGCTGATCTTGCGGGCTATCCATGTAAAACGGCGGCGTTCCTGAATCTTGGAGCGCACGGTGGAAACCGGCAGTTCCAGCGCGGAAGCCAGAATCTTAGCCGCCTCGCTGACGTTGGTCATTTCCACAGGCCGCACAAACACAGACTTGCTCGCCACGCTGCGGGCCAGAATCTGGCCGTTGCGGTCGAGAATGGAACCACGGCGACCCGTAACAAGCTCGGGTGCCAGATGCTGACGGGTTGCCTTGGCGGCGAACTCCGGTCCGCGATAAATTTGTACATAGAAGGCGCGGCACCACAGGGATATCCAGACCAGACAGAAAAAGGCACCCACAAAACCAAGACGGAACCGGCCCCAGTCGCGTCCGCTGACACGCTGATGGGCAGGTTTCTTCACCGCCTTGTTGCGGGGGATTTTTCCCTTCCTTCCGATGACCACGCCTGTTTCTCCTCAGGGCTACTGTACGTCTTCCAGACGGCGAATCTGGCCGGGAACGGCCGGACGCATGCCGAATTCCTCCGCCTTGCGACGCAGGCGGTAGGGGGCGAGCAGGTTATCCCGCTCAAGCTCAAGCTTGGCACCGTGGGCCGCGCTGTTATCCAGCTCCACCTGCAGCTTCTGCAGGCCGTAAGCGATATCCATGCGCTCGATATTCAGCCAGACAAGGGTAAGCCCGAGCACAAGGCTCGTGACCGCTGCCAGAATGGTACCCAGTATCCAACCGCTCATGCCGTTGTTCATGACGGCCCCCGCTACAATTTTTCCGCCGCCCGGAGCTTGGCGCTGGAAGAACGGCGGTTGCGTGCCAGCTCTTCTTCGCCTGCCATGACGGGTTTCTTTGTCAAAATACGAACCTGTGCCGTGTGATGACACACGCACACCGGTATCTGCCGCGGACAGATGCAGCCCTTTGCCTCGTCGGCAAAGGCATGCTTAACCATTCTGTCTTCAAGGGAATGGAACGAGATGATGACCACTCTTCCGCCGGGGCGGAGGCGGGGTATAATCGTTCCCAGAAAAGATTCAAGCTCGTCGAGTTCGCCGTTCACCGCCATGCGCAGCGCCTGAAAGGTGCGGGTGGCCGGATGATTGCGGGCCTGCGCGCGCCATTTTGCCGGATAGGCCATCTCAACGATCTTTGCGAGTTCAAGCGTCGTTTCAATGGGTGCCTTTGCGCGTGCATCGAGAATGGCGTTGGTGATACGGCCGCCCATGGGGTCTTCACCGTACTTGCCGATGATCATGCGCAGCGTCTCAGCGCTGGCCTTGTTCACTATATGGCTTGCGGGCGGCATGTCTCCGTCAGGGTCCATGCGCATGTCCAGCGGGCCGTCAGCATGGAAGCTGAAACCACGTTCCGCCTGGTCCAACTGCATGGAGGAGACGCCGATATCAAGGAGTGCTCCGTCAAGCAAGTCCCAACCGAGCTCATCCAGAACTTCTTCGTAATCGCTGTACTTGGAATGGAAGAAATGGACGTTGTCGCCGAAGCGCTCAAGACGCTTGCGTGCGCGGTCCAGCGTGGCGAGGTCGCGATCAAGGCCTACGAGCTGCGCCTTTCCCTGCGCAGCTTCCATGATGGCTTCACTGTGGCCGCCAAGCCCCAGTGTGCCGTCCAGATAACGACCGCCCGGTTTGGGTGCCAGATACTCCAGCACTTCATTGAGCAGCACGGGAACATGATCACTCCATTCTGCCCCGGAGCGATTTGATTCCTCGCCTTGTGTCACAGGCTTCCCCTTCCTTGTAAGTATGACAGGCTAAATCGGGAAATCTATCCCGCTGTCGGCCAGTTCGTCGGCCACGTCATCAAAGTTGTCTTCGGACATCAGCGCCTCGAACCGCGCCTTGTCCCAGATTTCGAACTTGCTGCCCTGCCCGATAATGACAACATCCTTGTCCAATCCGGCGTAGGCCATGTGATCCGCGGAAATGCGGATGCGTCCCTGCTTGTCCAGAGCCATTTCCTCTGCGCCGCCTATGACCAGACGGCGGAAGTTCCGAACCTTGAGCGAAGGGGTCTTCAACTTCTGGAACTTCTGCTCGAACTCTTCCCAGTCCGGCAGAGGATACCCGACCACACACCGGTCATACGTGGTGAGCACCAGCTTCCCCTCATGCGAGCGCGAAAGCAGAATGTCCCGTATTTCCGGGGTCAACATGAGCCTGCCCTTGGGGTCGAGGCTGCGGTGTGATCTTCCTCTGAATAACATACCTCAAGTTCCTACCACTTTTTACCACACTTTACCACTTTTTCTTTTATATAGTTGCAAGTGTCAAGGTCATCACCTTTTTTTGTCTAGAATTTTTGTAGATTATCGAATACTGTCAGGACAAATACACTTGACAGAAAATGCCAAATCACCAAGAGTTTCAGGTATGAGAACAAAAATTATTGCCACCATCGGTCCGGCGTCCAACTCGCCGGAAATCCTGACCAGGCTGATCCAGACTGGGGTGCGCATCTTCCGCCTGAACTTCTCACACGGCGACGCATCCATGTTCACGGATCTCATCGCGCTCCTTCGCGCATTGGAGAAGGAGCACGGTGTTCCCCTAACCCTTTTGCAGGACCTTTCCGGCCCCAAGATACGCATCGGGGAACTGCGGCAGGGTTCGATTACCCTTGACCAGAGAGAAAGGGTGGTGCTGGGCCCCTCCGGATCGGAGATGGTTCGCGATTTGCCGTTCATCCCCTTCGACAACCCGCCCATCATGGAAACCCTTGAAGTGGGCGACAAGGTTGTGCTCAGCGACGGTGTTCTCCAGTTCGTGATTACCGAAAAGCTGCCTCTCGGGGCCTTCGAGATGGAATGCCAGAACAACGGTATTCTCACTTCCCGCAAGGGACTCGCCCTGCCCGGCAAGCCGGTACGCCTTCCGGCCATGACAGACAAGGACAAAAGAGACCTTCGCGACGGTCTTGCACTGGGTGTGGATGCCTGCGCCCTGTCCTATGTACAGACACCGGAAGACATTCTCACCGCCAAGGCCATCATCAAGGAAGCGGGAAAAAATATTCCCGTGGTTGCCAAACTGGAACGGCAGAACGCCGTGGACAGGCTGGAAGACATTCTGGAAGTGACCGATGTGGTCATGGTGGCACGCGGCGACCTTGGGGTGGAATGCCCCCTGCCCATGCTGCCCGCCATGCAGAAGCGCATCATCAGGGCCTGCAACAGGGCCGCAAAACCCGTTATCGTGGCGACGCAGATGCTGCTCTCCATGGTCAACAACCCCGCCCCCACCCGCGCCGAGACCACGGACGTTGCCAACGCGGTGCTCGACGGTGCGGACTGCGTGATGCTTTCGGAAGAAACCGCCATGGGCAAGTTCCCCGTGGAGACCGTGAGCTTCATGGTGGAAATTGCCAAGCAGGCTGAAGAAATTCAATTCGAAGCCCAGAAGGTTCGCCCCCCGGACGATGAAAAGGGAACCCCGGACTTCCTCGCCTACTCCGCCTGCCTGCTGGCAGAAAAGACCAGTGCGGACGCCATTGTCTCGCACTCCATGTCCGGCTCATCGGCCAGACTGCTTTCCGCGCGCAGACCCAGACAGATCATCTACGGACTCACTCCCGACCCCGAAGCACTGCGCGGACTCAATTTCTCATGGGGCGTTAAGCCCGAAACCGTGAATACTGCACTTTCCGGCCACCTTGAACGGGCTGAACACTTCATCGAAACCAGCCCGATTCTGCCCGAGGGGTCCAACGTAGTCATCACCGCAGGTCAGCCCAAGCCGGGGGCCAAGGCCAGAGGTACAAACCTGGTCAAAATCTACCGCAAGTAACATGTGCGCAGCCGGAAACATAATCCCTGATGCCATTCAGGAAGAATACTACCAGATCGCACTGCCGATTCTGGAGAGTTTTCCCAAATACCGCCCTCCTGTGGACCTTTTCGAGTTCAAGGAGAACATCGCCCGGCTGCAACCTTACAGCAAAAAAGGTGCCCGCCTCACCAATGAACAGGTCGAGGCGGTGCACCATTTATGTGAAAGCGGCAACCTGTTCGTCTCGCGTGCCGACCACCCCATCTATTCCAAACACATCATCAAGCAGCTCGACCTTGTTCTGGTGGACCAGAACCTCAAGCAGGGCGAAATAGCCGATGTGTTCATGCAGGCGCTTGCGCTGCGGGTGAACGAATTTGCGGAACAGCCCGTCATGCCCGTTTTCGAACAGCTGTATCAGGACGTGATGGTCTTCACCGAATTTCTGCAGCAGGACCGGCACCGCGCCAAGCTCTTCATGCGGCGGCTCAACCGCGAGCATTCGCTTGCCTCCCATTCCGTGAACACGCTGGCAATCGGCACATGGCTGTTCTTCGCCTCGCGCACCGAATACCGCAGACGCGACCTCGACAAGGCCGCCCTTGCCCTGCTGCTGCATGACATCGGCATGTGCAAGGTTCCCACTTTCATCCTCTCCAAGACTGCCCCGTTGAAAATGGATGAAAAGGACAAGCTTACGCCGCATCCCCTTGTGGGGGCAAAGATCATGCACAAGCTCGGCTTTGCCTTTGATGAAATGAAGCAGGCCACCCTTGAGCATCACGAACGGCTGGACGGTTCCGGTTATCCGCAGAAGACCAAGGGCGAGGCCATAAGCCGTTTCGGCAGACTGGTCGCCGTGGCTGATTCCTTCTCGGCCATGATCTGCTCCCGCCCCTATGCTCCCGGCATGGAGCCCGCCGAAGCTGCGCGCAAACTCGCTGAGGACAAACGCCGCTACGACGAGCGCTACACCATGCTGCTCAACCATGCCTATCTTACGGATGCCTTCCGCACCGCGCAGGTGCCGCAGACAGCCACGCTGGAAAAAGCCCCGGCAACACCATAAAAAACTCCGGCAACAGGGTCACCCTGCGCCGGAGTTCCGGATTCTTGCCATGGCTCAGGTGCTATGCGCCCGATGCCTCATTGCCAGCGTGTTATCCGTGGCACACGATCTGGCCGCTGATCTCCTTGAAGATGTCGGCAATCATGATCACGCCGAGGACACGCGGACCTTCCTTGACCACCGCATAGCTGCGGCCCTTCTTCACAAAGTCTTCAAGCACCACGAGCAACGGCTCATCGGGCGCCACCACAGTGGGGCTCGTATCCATGACATCCTTCACGGACGTGGAACCGGCTACCTTGCAGGCATTCACATACATCTGCTCAAAGCGGTTCTCATCCAGTCCGCGCAGCGCATCGCCACGCAGCAGGTTATCTTCCATGAAGCGCACGGTATCCCACATGGACACCGCCCCCTTGAGGCGGCCATTATCATCCATCACAAGAGCGCACAGGCAGCCGCTGTCGCTTACGGCGTTCAGCTCGCGCATGGCGTCGGCCAACGAGCTGGACTCCCTGAGCACGGGAAATTCCTCGCGAACAATATCCCAGGCGCGGGTACGTAACAGCATATGATTCTCCCTTGGGGACAGCATGGCCCCGCTAAAAGGTTACAGGCTTGCAATTCAATGTAACCAGTTGTCCTTGTTTGGTAAAGGGGACACCTGCAACAGACGGCAAATCAATCGAAATCGGCGAACAGCGCCCCCACGTGGATATTGCCTATCACCAGCTTGCGGTGCTGCTGGCGAAGCCGCCACAGTGCCTGATGCAGCTCATCCACCGAAATGCCGTTGCGCACGGCCGTGTATGCCTCAATGAAGGCGGCCAGCGTGTCGCAGGCCTTGAGCATGACACCATCCTTGGGGTCGAACTGATCTTCATTATAATGATTCTGCAACTGCTCGAAATTCAGTTTCTTGATACTGCCGTCCACAACAATGGCCTCATCGAACTCGGAACCGGTTTCCAGACCGAGAAAGTAGCCGAGACGCCACGCAAGGCGCTCGTACCCTTCCGCCCGCAGCGGCCCGAGCACCCGCTGCTCCAGTTCCTGCGCTTCATACTCCTTGATGAAATCGTCGAGCTTTTCCACGGATTTCTTCACCGGGGAGATGATGTCGCGGGTCAGCAATTCGGGCAGGTCGTGAAACAGCCCGCAGAAGAAGTTGTTCTGCCTGCGCGCACCACAGGCATCCTGCGCGATGGAGAAGAAGTAGCTGTAGCAGGCCACAAGGAACATGTGCCCGATAACGGATGTTTCCGGCACACGGGGTGTCTGCGACCAGCGCTTCTGAAAACGCAGCTGTCCGCACAGGTTGGCCAGCCTGCCGAGCACATTACCTGAACCGGCAAGCAATTCAGGCACCCCCTTCAGATAGGAGTAGGCCTTGAGCCGTTCGGTGAACGAGGCGTCAATTTCCGGAATTTCGTCATCGAACCCGTTCAGATTTTTGAGCAGGTCGAACTCCCACTTGCTGGCATACAAATGCGCGGCATCCAGAATCTCGTCGCCGAGCGTCTTCTTTCTGTTATGCGCGAAGTAGGCGACGAACCGGTCCCAGAACCCGTTACCCAGCGGCGCAAGCACAGGCTCAAGCTCACCCTGCACCCAGCTTATGAGCTGGGCATAGTGCGTGGGGTTCTCGCGTATCTTATAAAATATGGGAGGCTTTATGTCCGTTATGACAAGGCGGAAGAAATAGTCGAAGATGCCCCCTTCCACTATGGTTTCACCAAGCTTGATGCGCTCGCCCTGCAGGCGGCCTTCCACATTGAGCTGATAGAGCAGCCATGCCACAATCATCTTGTGCGCCTGCTTGTCCACCTCAAGCAATTCCATGGGGCGCAGCTTGTCGTTCCAGCGCTTCATGTAGGCTCCGGCGAAGGTAAACTGCAGCAGACTCTTGCGAATATTGGACATATGGGGCTCCCAAATTTTTTCAAAAAATCACTTGGCAAGGTAGGCTGTCGTAGTATAAAGATCAACAGTTTCCACGAGGGACTGACGTTTTTTTCCAGGGCCTAAAGGCCTTGCCCCACCCGTTACCCGTCTGCTCCCGTCGTGCCGGTGGCCGGTGCACGCTGCTTAATCCAACTAGGCAACGGACACAGCGACCCTTACGCCATACTTTGACAAGTGGCGCAAGCCGGATGACTTTGCTCTCCGGCGCACTGACGTAACACAGGACTTTGCTGCGCAAAGTTTTGTGCGGATGCTTTTGACTATTGACAACGAACCTGAAACTCCCTATGAAGTTCCCCTTTCGAGCTTCGCACTCAGGAGTATATAATTATGAAGACGTTCAGCCCCAAGCCTGAAGATATCAACCGCGAATGGTTCGTGGTGGATGCCGAAGACAAGATCCTCGGCCGCCTGGCTACTCAGATCGCTCACCGCCTGCGCGGCAAGCACAAGCCTGAATTTGCCCCCCATATGGATAACGGCGATTTCATCGTGGTTGTTAACTGCGAAAAGATCAAGGTTACCGGCAACAAGATGGCCGACAAGAAGTACTACAGGTACACCGGCTACATGGGTGGCCTGCGTGAAACCAGCCTGTCTGACATGCTGGCTAAGAAGCCCGAAGAGGTTATCCGCAAGGCTGTTCAGGGCATGCTGCCCAAGAACCGTCTCGGCGCAGCCATGCTGAAGAAGCTCAAGATCTATGTTGGTCCTGAGCATCCCCATGCGGCACAGAATCCCCAGACTCTGGAAATCCAGGCTTAAGAGCTAGAGGCAGGAGAACAACATGTCCAACGAATTTAATTACGGTACCGGCAGAAGAAAGAACGCCACCGCTCGGACCCGCCTCTACGCTGGCTCGGGCCAGATCCTTGTGAACGGCCTCCCCTACGAAGACTACTTCCCGCGTAAGACCCTGCAGATGGTTGTGCGTCAGCCCCTCGAGCTGACCAAGACCCTCGGCAAGTTCGACATCAAGGTGAACGTAGCCGGCGGCGGTATGTCCGGTCAGGCTCAGGCAGTTCGCCATGGCATTTCCCGCGCTCTTCTGGAAGTTGACGCCGACCTGCGCGGCGCACTGAAGAAGGCCGGCTTCCTTACCCGCGACGCGCGTAAGAAGGAACGTAAGAAGTACGGTCAGCGCGCAGCTCGCGCACGTTACCAGTACTCCAAGCGTTAATCGAATTCCGCACCTGCTGCGGATACTCGACACATCGCACTTTACAGGCCCGCTTTTGCGGGCCTGTTTTGTTATGAGCCCCTGTGCATGCGGGGTATGAAGTTGACACAAAGCGCACGCAAAGGCACAACTACCCTGCTTAATGCAACTAGATCATTCCAGAGGATACGCTTTCCATGTCCGATACGCCGAACTTGAGACAGCCAGTTGCCACCGATGAGGAATGCGTTTCCATAATCGGCATGGCAGGGGCGGGCAAAACCACTGTAGGCAAAGCGCTTGCCACCCAGTTGAGCTGGGCGTTCATTGATTCCGATCATGTTATCGAGGCCCATTACGGCACCCGCCTGCAGGATGTGGCAGACAGCATGACCAAGGATGAATTCCTTGATGTGGAAGGCTCCATAATAGGCCGCATAGGCGCACGCAGAACCGTCATTTCAACCGGCGGCAGCGTGGTCTATCGCCAGCCTGCGGTGGACCACCTGAAAACGCTGGGGCCAGTCGTGTATCTGGATGTGAGCCTGCCGGTCATTCTGGAACGCATCAGCCGCAATCCTGAGCGCGGCCTTGCCATTGCCCCCGGTCAGACCATCGAAGACCTGTATAACGAGCGCAAGGCCCTGTATGAAGCCGCTGCCGACTTCACGGTATGCTGCGATGATCTTGCGCCCGACACCTGTGCTCAGACCATCCGGCACTGGCTGGAGGCCAGATAATGAAAAAGCCCGCAAAGCGCGGCAAGGGCGTGGGCGTTTTCGCCCGTCTTGCCAATTTGTACGATCGCATGTCCTCGGCATACGGTGAAACCGCCGCAAAAGCCGGACTGAGCTGCGAAGGCTGCCAGCAGAACTGCTGTTACAGCTACTTTCAGCATCATACGTATATTGAATGGAGCTACCTGTGGCGGGGCATGAACGAACTGCCGCAGGACCGCAGAGAAAGCTACATGCAGCGAGCGCACGAGGCCGTGCGCCAGTACCAGCACTCGCTTTCCATGGGATTGCCGCCGAGCGTGATGTGCCCCCTTAACGACGACGGACTGTGCGGCGTTTACAAGCACCGCCTGATGATCTGCCGCATGCACGGCACCCGCAACACCATGCTGCTGCCCAACGGCGACAGAAGAGTGTTTACGGGTTGCTACCGCTTTGTGGATAATGTTAAGGACATTCCTGACGAGCTGGTGCCCGCTCTGGACAGAACCGAGCTCTACAAGGAACTTGTGCAGCTCGAAATGGAGTTCGTGGGGGCCAAGCTGCGTGTATTGCCGCGGGTGAACATGACGCTTGCGGAAATGCTTGTTCAGGGTCCGCCCATCATCAAATAAGAGACAGGAACGCTCCATGAAACGCGCCTTTATGCCGCTTGCCGCTGTTTTCATGCTATTGGCACTGCTGACGCTCTCCGGCTGCACCTACCTCAACGTGAGCCACCTTGACCGCCGTCCGTGGCTTACGGACACGCCCCAGACCATTTCCATGAAATTCTGGCGTTTTGAATTTCAGAACATGCCGCTGAAGCATGGCGTTGGCCTGCAGGGCATAGCCTATCCCAATACCGAGCTGTTCCCGGAATGGGCGCGCTACTACGACCAGCTTACGTTTACTGCGTACCTCAGCGACAGCGCCGGAAACGTTGTTGATTCCGCTGAAATAGAAATTCTGCCCCGCGCACTGGGCGGAGAACGGGCCATTCCCTTCGAGTTCCGTCTGAGCCCGGAAGAGACGCACGCCTCCCTCTACATTTCATTCGGCTACCGCATGGTTCTTGCCGAAATGCCCTGGCGTCCTGAAAAGGAACAGGAAGGACGCATCCACCTTGCCCACGAGGGAGCGCTGACCCGCTGATAGCAGCACAACAGCCCCCAACCTTGCAGGATTTATGGCTCCGCTTCATGCGGAGCCTTCTTTTTGTGTTTCTTCCCACGGAAAAACTGCTATCTTGAATCAGCCGTTCATCCTTCCGGAGGTATGCATGACATCCTACGCCGTAAGAACCTTTCTCAAGTACTCCATCATATTCAGTGAAGGGAGCAGAGGGGATTCTGCCTACCTGCTGCAGGAAGGCCGTGTGGAGCTTTCCAAGGAAGTACACGGCAAGAAGAAGGTGCTGGCCGTGCTCAACCCCGTGAACATGTTCGGTGAGATGTCGCTCATTCTTGATGACAAACGGCGCACGGCCACCGCCATAGCGTTGGATGACGTGCGTGCAGTGGAGGTGAAGAAGGAAAACTTCGATAACTTCATCAACGAATCACCGCAGATCATGCAGACCCTCATTGATGTGCTTGTGCACCGGCTCCGCTCAAGCACAAAAAAGTCCATGCATGTTCCCAGCCTGTTTCAGGGAGCATGCAGAACCTTCGAGCTCATGGCTCACAACGGTGTGCGGCAATGCGACTACATGCACACCCTCATGTCCCTCAAGGAAGCATTCGTCAGCCCGGAAGACAAGGTGCTGGACATTCTGCAGAAGCTTGAGCATCTGGGCATGATTGCACAAACCTATTCACCGGACGGCGCAAAGCGCATCACCATCCTGCACCCTGACCACTTTACCATGGAAGCGGCGCGCAGGCTTCAGGCCCATTCCAAGGGCGAGGAATTTTAACTGCAGGCCATGAAAAAACGCGCCGTAACGGCGCGTCAGTAAATACAACCTGTGTAGTAATCACGAGGCAGGCTGTCTCCTGCTCTCATCATCCGTACATCCCGAAAATCTGGTTTTCAACTGAAGATCTGCCCCCCGGTAGCTCCAGTCCTGATAAATCGGGTTTCCGCGCATACGCGGATAACGGAATGTGAATCAGTCGTCTCATAACACGTTTGCAGCAGTACTATTGTGCTGTTTTACGGCGTTTTTCCCAAAGAGCCATGGACTTCATCTTCTTGCGCCGTTCACGCTGCAACGCCTTGCAGACAAGCGGCGTATTCTTCTTGAATCCCCACTTCTCGCGATACTCGACGGCATCAAGCCCATGCAGCACAAGATGCTTGCGGGTAAGAATCTTGAACGACTTGCCGCATTCGAGGCAGGTAATGGATTTTTCTTTTATGGATTTCTTGGGATCAAGCTCGGGATCAACTTCGAACCCGACCTCTTCCGAGCCATTGCTGATTTCGCGAATATTGTCTGCGAGTGTGCGTACCATTGAGGTGATTTCTTCTTCAGTCAGTGTGCGCACACTGGCCTGCGCCTTCACAATTTCCAATGCCCCTTTCAAATAATCGTCCACATCTTTCTCCGGATAAGCAGCTACAACGTTAATAGTCACCTAAAACAACCGAAGTTTGTTAAGCATCGCATGCACAGCCATGCAACACTCAGCAACAGAACGGCACGAAGTGCGCATATCATCGGCACAGCATCCATTCTTCACTCAATTCTGACACAGGATACACTGTTCACGCAATATAAAAAAGTTTTCATGGCGGGCAAGATAAACACACTCTTTCAAGCTATCGGATATTTCTTCTTTATTATACACACTACGCAAAAATGCATAATCAATGTCTTACACTCCAATAAAAAAGCGGTCCCCAAGGGGGGACCGCCATTCTTCGGTGTCTGTTGCCAGTACTCAGGCACGAGATCATCAGTATGTCGTTTCGCGTTGCAATTCCGACGAATAAGGTGAAACGTCAGACGTGTCGCATTAAGCGATATGCAAACTGCAATACACTACAGTTTCTTTGCAAGCAGTTCGTTCACAAGGGCCGGGTTGGCCTTGCCGCGAGTCTTGCGCATAACCTGCCCTACAAAGAAGCTCTGCAGCTTGGTTTTGCCGCCGCGATATGCCTCAACCTCGGACGGATTCTCGGCGATCACTTCATCAACAGCCCGTTCAAGCTCTGAAGTATCGGAGATCTGCACCATGCCCTTCTCCTTCACATACGCTTCGGGAGAAGCGCCGCTGGTGAAGAGGTCGGGGAAGATATCGCTGCCAATCTTGTTGGAGATGAGCCCTTCTTCAATGATGCGCACAAGCTCTGCCAGCATTTCGGGGCGGATGGGTGCCTCTTTCGCCGTCAGGTTGCGCTCGTTGAGTTCGCGCTGGAACTGGCCCATCATGAAGTTGCTGATCTTCTTGGGGTTGTTGAACGCTGCAAGGGCTGCCTCGAAATAGTCGGCCATGTCCTTGTCCTGCGTCAGCACATCAGCATCATACTCGGGCAGGCCCAGACCGGCTGCAAAGCGGGCCTTGCGCTGCTCGGGCAGTTCGGGCAGCTCTTCGCGCCATGCGGCGATCTGCTCATCCGAAAGCATGATGGGAATAAGGTCCGGGTCGGGAAAGTAGCGATAGTCGTGGGCTTCTTCCTTGCCGCGCATGGCGGCGGTGACGTTCTTTTCCGCATTGTACAGACGGGTCTGCTGCACCACGGGGTCACCGTCGTCCAGCAGGTCCTGCTGGC
>JBKEAK010000299.1:0-2394 GCA_047972125.1 Halodesulfovibrio sp. | reverse complement strand
CATTGGCCGCAGACTCTAAAGCTCGGCAGCGTACATACCTTAAAACAGGTTGTAACGCTTATGATGCGGCTCATCCGCGTAGCGCTCCTCTTTCGTTCTGGACGGAACAGGATGTTCTTCTGGCCATTCGTGAGCTTAATATCCCAATTCCTGCCGTTTATGGGCGGATAGTGGATACTCCGCATGGCCTAGCTACAACAGGGGTGCGGCGTACAGGCTGTGTATTTTGTGTGTTTGGTCTGCATCTTGACCACCTTGACGGGCCTCAGAATCGCTTTCAGCGCCTAGCTGTCTCCCACCCTCGGCTCTACAGCTACTGCATGGACCGTCTCGGGCTGAGGGATGTGTTGCAGCATTGTCGAGATCATGCCCCTGCAAGGCTTGCTTCGCGGTTTAAGTGGGCACCAGAGCAGATTATGGAACAAGGGTGCCTCATGGACTGGTTGAATTAAAATAGCCCCTTAACCAGGGGTGATGGATAAGGGGCTGCAAGGGTGGCGCTAGATGCGAACTAGCGCGTTCGGATAAGAAATAATGCCTGGAACCAGGCGAAAACGCAAGGGAATGGTTTCGGATGAGCAATGTAAAGCAGAAGTACCGCAAAGTATCCACTCACATTTGGAACGATCAGAAGTTCAGGGCGCTTTCAGAGCGCGCGAAGTTGTCTTTCCTGTTCATAATCACACATCCGCACATGACCCCCTTGGGCGCGATCCGGGCGAACCTGCCCGGCCTGGCGTTTGAATTGGGGATGGAAACGAAAGCCTTTGCGGAAGCCTTCGCGGAAGTGTTGGCGCAAGGCATGGCGAAGCAGGATGAAAAGGGGCTGTTGATTTGGTTCCCTAACTTCCTCAGACACAACCCGCCCGAGTCGCCCAACGTGGTTAAGTCCTGGGTGGGGGGGTACAACGATTTGCCCGAATGTGATCTGAAAACACACCTTATCAAACGTGCTGCATGTACGGTTGACGCGCTTTCACAAGGCTTTCGTGAAGCCTTTTTTGAAGCCTTCGGGCAGGTATGCCCGCAACCTTCCTCTCATCAGGAACAGGACCAGGACCAGGCACCGGAGTTAAGAGAGGGTACTAACGTACCCTTGTCGGCTGGTGCCGACGTAAACGGTTTTCCACCTGATGAACTTGAGCCTTCGCTGTTGGAACCGGAACAGGCAAAGCATGTGGATTTGTATCAGCAGGTGGCCGACCTGTATAACCGGCTGCTGGTGGACGATCAGCCGAGCGGCCATAAGTTGCCCCGTTGTACGGCGGTGACGGACAGGCGCAAGACCGCGATCAGGGCGCGTAGCAAGGCAGAGTTCAAGACCCTGGACGATTGGGAAGAGTATTTCCGCCGTGTGGGCCGTTGCCCGTACCTGATGGGCGAGGTGAACGAGTGGAAAGCCTCTTTCGACTGGCTGTTGAACGTTTCCAACTGCCTGAAAGTGCGTGAAGGCAATTTCCTGCCGAGTGCGGAAAAGAAGGCGTCTAAGAAGCTTCCGGCGCTTTCTCAGGCCGTGGACTTTGTGAGCCGGTACGTTTCTGCCGGTGAAGACTTTGCGGCGATGGTGGCCGTGTTCTGCGAGAATAACCGGCTTGATCGTGAAGCATATGAACCGGCCATTGCTGCCGCAATCAAGGCATAGCGGAGGACGACGCATGAAGACGCTAACAGGCATCACGCTTCCCGAGTTTGAGCTATGGCTTGCCAATGCGCATAAGGCCGTGAATCTGCCCGCGCCGTCCGACGTGGGGTATTCCGTGGGGTACAAGACGTTGAAGTACCTGGCGAAGGACCAGTTGACGGACGCCCTTGCCGCTATCGTGGAGAGCGGGCGCAAGCTGGAATACGGCGAATCGCTGGCAACGGTGTTGCTGCGGGCGCATCGGTTTTTACAGGACAACAGCGCCAAGGCGTTGCCGGGCGGCCCCTGCACGCAAGGGTGCATTCATGGGGCGTTTTACCTGCTCTCGCCCGCTGGCCTGGCCGGGGTGGAGTTGTGCGCCCATTGTCACCCCAAGGAACGGCGGAGCATGAGCCGTGCCGACGTGGAGCGCGCTAAGGTGAAGGGCTGGCGGGAGTTGAACGCCTTTGAATACATGAAGGCGAACCTGTACGGCCCGCGTTACCTGACTATGCAACAGGTTGAGGCGAGGCCGTAGCCCGTGGCGGATGGTTGCCAGTTTTCGCCGCCAAGCCCCCAGGCTATCGGCGCAGTCTCTTGGGAGGTGGCCCGACAATGGCGTCAACGGCATCCGAACATGCGGCCGTGTCCCAAGACCGCGCCGCCCTGGTGGTGGATTGAGCGCGCCAAGTGCGCGAAGTGTGAATGCAGAGAGCAAACGGAGGAAGGTGAAGCGTAATGAAGTATTTATTGCTCTTTTTCTTTATGCTGTT
>JBKEAK010000298.1:0-7732 GCA_047972125.1 Halodesulfovibrio sp. | reverse complement strand
TCCTTTCTGGCTAGTATGGCGCGTAAAGTGGCGGCATCCTCCGGCGCAATGCTCAGCTTGGCCGGGTTGCCTCCGGCTGTTCCGGTGGCTTTGACGGTGTAGGGCAGACTGCCTGCGCGCGGTGCCTGCTGGGCGGCGGGGACACTGTCCATGTAGCGCACCAGTCCGTCTGTTGCCGCTGTCTGCGGATTGAGTCCCGCTGAAGGAAAGATGGTGCCACCGGCATCGTGTAATTCCGGATGCAGGCTGGGAGTGAAGCCGAGGCCCTGTGCGTCAATCACAAGGCCGGTATATTCGGGAACTGCCGCGTCGTTGGGTCTTGTCGTTGAACCGGTCTGTAACGGCTTGTCTTGAATCGATTCGCCTTGGAGTGATCCGGTCCGGAGCGGTGCTACCTGCTTTGCTGCGCTGGCGGATTTACCACCAGCTTGTCCGGGCTTGCCGCCCCCCGTGCCACCGGACGCGCCGGCAGCCTTTCCCGCTGCCACGGTGGCAGGCGAGGAAGCAAGGCGGGAGTTCATGGCCTCCTGCGTTGCCCGAATTTCCGCAATCTGCAGCGAAAGGTCGGCAATCTTGCGCTCAAGCGCTTCCATGCGCTGCCGGGTGGCAAAGGGAATGTTCTGTTGATCCTGCTGCGCATGCTCCTGTTTGGGGTGGCCGATTATTCCTTCCGAATCAAGCAGCATCCTGCCGAAGGCACCTTTTAAGGACATGGTCACTGTAACGTGATACAGCCCGTCCGGCGTAACCCATGACCGTTCCACCTGTGCTCCCTGAACAAACCCCTGAACCTGACTGTTAATGCTTTCGCTTTGCAGCATCACGCTGCCTACCTGTGTGGAGGCGTCCAGCCGTACGCTGCGTACTACGTCCAGCAGGTTGCGGCGGGCGTCCATGGTTGCCGCACGCATGCCCTGCAATTGCTCCTGTGTCTGGTCGGCGTTGAGTGGCGGTATGCCCGTGCCCGTGGCTACGGCGCGCATTTCCTGCCAGTCTATGTAGCCGGAGGTGCCAACAGCTTCACGGGTGGGCGCGTCCTCAGCCTGTGCGGCATACGTGCAGCACAGCATGGTGAGGAGCAGCAAGGGGAGTAATGCGCGCAGTGTCTTCATGGGGTATCCTTTACCGGAACCGTCTTAATGGCAGTCCGGAACTTCGGGCAGTTGCGGAGCGGTTATGACGTTGCCCAGCACTTTGGGGGCTTCCGGCCAGTAGTTGTCCGGCACGGTCTGCGTGACGGGAGAATAGTTCTGTATGTCGAAGGGGGTGTTGCCCTGCAGTACGCAGTGGCGGAGGGTGACCGCAGTGCCTTTGCCCTCGGTCACAATGGCTCCCATGCCGGAACAGCGGACAATGCGGCTGCAGTATATCTCGGCACGGCCGTTTTCGCGGAGATGCACCCCTGCGGCTGCGGCAAGTTCTATATCCACATGCTGCAGCTGGGCCACCGTTCCGCTGATATCCATGGCGGTGGTAGCGCGGATGATGAAAACATGCTGCAGGCTGGCCCGGGCCTGTTCGCGCAGGACTATGCCTTGCCAGCTTCCCGCCGGAGCGCTGTCTGATACCGGCATGAATCGTATCGGCTGTTCGGGTTCACCCTCTGCCCGCAGATACCCGCCTTCAAGGGTAATCCCCGTGCCGGATGCAAAGCGGACGGTGACGCCCGGTTCTATGAACAGCCCGCCACCCTCTGTTATCCTGATCATGTCATGCACCGTATAGGGGCTGCGTGCGGCAGCAAGCCTGAGCGGTTCGGCAATGGTGCCCCCCAGTTGCCGCGGAGCAATGCGGGAGCCTGCCAGGGTTGCATCCGGTGCCGGAACGACGCGCAATGCCCGCGTGGGAGGACTTTGATTGCCTGCCGCATCCACGGCGACCACTCGGAACCGTACGGGCGTGAAGTTGCGGAGAGCTTCGATGGTTGCGGAAATATCGCCTGAAGTGCGTATGCGTGAAAAGGCTACCTCTTCCCCTGTGGCAGCGTATATGTCGTATTGCTGCACATCCGGCGTGGGGCTTGGTTTCCATTCCAGAGCCGCTCCTTCATCCAGTGCCGTGGCCTTGAGTCCGGATGGCTGCAGGGGAGGCTTGGCATCAATATCCAGCGGCTGCCTGTCTGCAAACGCACCGGTTATCCCCCCCGCAGGGGTGATAAGATAGCCGCGGGGCAGGATGTTCATGGCAAGGTCACCCGGAGCCACGGTGAGAGCCCCTTCGTACACGGTGCGGTGTGCCAACCATTGTTCAAGGGCCTTTTCCTGATCCTGCGTGATAGGCGTTCCGGCCTGCTGCATACGTGCTTTGAGCGTGGCAAGGGCAGGGGCAAGCCCTGCGTATTTCAGCTCTTCCGGCAGAGGAGCAAGGGGAATGGCGGTTTTGTAACCGGGCATGTCCACATAGGCTTCGCAGCCTGCATCGCCCACAATGCGGAACCGCAGCGTATCGCCCGCGCGGAAGTAGTGCGCCGGTGACACGAGCGCGAAAAAGTCCAGTTTGGGGGTGGGCGGTACACGACGTTGCAGGTTTTCCGGCAGGCTCTGTTCGAGAGACTGGATAATCTCGCGGAACAGATCGTCGGTTTTGCGTTCGTACTGCTCATCCCGGATATTCCATGCGGAGGCCAGTGTGCTGAGGGCAAGACCGATGGGGTCTATGCCCACGCCGCCGCCGAATTCCCGTGATATGTGCTTGGCCCGCCACAGCAGGCTTCCGGAATCAAGATCAGTCAGGCGCACTTCGCACCCTACGGCTACCTGTGAGAAGACGCCCATGAAGATGCGGTTGAAAGCTGTTACCTCGCCGGAAAGAACCGCATCCACCCCCAATATGGAACGCAGTTTCTTCGGGTCTTTTCCAAGCATGGCGTAGGCTGCTTCTGCATCCAGATTGGCATTTGCCAGCAGGCGGTCTGTTTCACGCAGTTCCTGATCGCTGAAAGGCAGGGATGCCACGTGGTTGTATATGCCCCGGCGTGCAAGCTCAGTGGGGGAATAGTTTTCCGGCACGGACTGCCACTGCGTGGCGTTGCCGGTGAAGGGGAGCACGGCAATGGAGCGGGGCGCGTGCGTCTGCATGGCGGCCAGCACTTCATATTCGCCGTTGAACATGTTGAAGGCGTCGGAGGTCATGACCAGCGTGCCGCTTTTGCGATCGCCAACGGCACAACCGGCTGCCAGCAGCAGAAACGCACACAGCGTGATCAGCGTGACCAGCGTGATATGGGGCGGTGAGATTGGGGCGAGCAGGGGGCCTGAGTCAGGCTGGGCAGAACCTGCGCGTTGTTTCCGGCTTGTGTGCATGGTGCCCTCCCGGAGCAGCATGGTTCCATCCGGTATACATATGCTGGGAGCAGTCTTCTGATCGGTCGGATGGAATAATCACCATAGCCCGTTGATGATTGTAAAACAAGTGTCGGCAACGATTGTGAATCAAGTGCTGGAAATAAGGAGGCTGGTGGCTGGGACATGCTCGGGACAGACATGTTCAAATATGCCCGGAACATGTCTGATCAGGGGGGGTAGGGCCTATGACCTGCTTGTAACCAGTTGCACGGTGTGTCGTGTGGCCGGTTGTATGCCGGTTGTAAGCCGGTTGCATGCCGGTTGCATGGTCAAGCCCGATAGTGACCGGGGTGCGGCCGTTTGTCAGTCCGATTTCGTGCCTGCTTGTGTGAGCGTTGGGTAGGCCTATTGCCCAGGCAGAAGCGTATGGGGAAGCAAGGCGGGTTCGAATGGCAGGCCATGCAAACCCGCAAGGGCTGTCCTGCCGCTCTACTTGTTCAACATGGAGAGATACAGCTCTTTAGTCCGCTCGGCCATGGCCTGCACGCTGAAACTGCTGCGGAAGGCATGCTGGTCAACCGGTGGCAGGCGCAGGGCCTGTTCGGTTATGGCAAGCGGGTCGGCAGAGTCTTCCATGAAGGTGATGCGGGGATAGTAGCTGGAAATTTCCCGCACAGGTTTGGTTTCACGTGCCAGCACCGGCAGGCCGAAGGAGCAGGCTTCAAGCACGACACCGGGCATACCTTCCCACTGGGCTTCGGACAGGAAGATAAAGAGGTCGAACATATTGTAGAAGTTGGCAACGTCTTTGCGTTCGCCGGTGAAGCAGACGCTTTTTCCGTCGCCCCATGAAGAGGCTTCCCGTCGCATGGCCTCCAGCTTTTCTTCGGGTGCGCCGCCCACGATGACAAAGGCGTATTTGTCGGATTGCGAGAGCAGAGTGCGGGCAAAACGCATGCAGAAGTCTACGCCCTTGCCTTTTTCCAGCCTGCCGAGAAAGCCGATGCAGATTTTGTCTGGCGCAATGCCGAGGGATTCCTTGAGGGCTCTTGGGTCAGTATCCGGCAGCATGGCGTGGAAATCCACACCGTTATGCAGCACTGCAAGTTTCTCTGCGGGCAGGCCGGTTTGCTGGGCGTAAAACTCCAGCGACTCTTGCGAAACGTGCACCACCTTGTCCGTGAACAGCTTGTGGATGATGCTTTCTTCCACTTTCTGCTTCCAGCGGTGCAGCGGCTTTTTTGCATACCAGTGCAGGCCGCGGCTGTGTACCTGTCCTATGCGTACCGGCACACCGGCCATGGCAGCGGCCAGAATGCCCGAAATATTGCCGCCGAGGGAATGAGTGTGCACTATGTCGGCCCGGTATTCCCTGAAAAGCTGACTCATGCGGCGTATGCCGCCAAGGTCCCACTTGCCATTCAATTTGATAAAGTGGGTCTGCACGCCCCGTTCCGGCAACTCATCCCAGAAAACGCCCTTGTCTTTGTACGTGACCACGTGCACGTCGAAATAATCAGTCAGAAGCGGCAGCACATAGCGCATGCGACGCTGCACTCCGCCAATGTTGAGGTTGTTGGTCACGCGAAAGAGAACAGGCTTGGACATGGAACTCCCTATCTGAAAAGATTCTTGAAGAATCTGGCAATGAGCCGTGGAGATGCGGCGGAACCGATGGCGAGCAGGCCAAAGCGTTTCCGCAGCCGTGCGAGAAAATTGAAGAGGCCCGCGTGGTCCTGTATCTGCAGGTATTTGGTGATCACGCCGCGTGCGTATTTGCGCACCATGGTCGCGTGCCACTTGTCCAGAACAGGGCGCGGTGCCAGCCCCATGCGCAAGGCCTTTTCATGGGGATTGGTCACGTAGGCGGCGTCGGCGAGCAGCACTTCCGTGTCCACCGTGCGCGAATAGCCGCCCGGATAGTTGCGGTGGTCGCACACGAGCGTGGGCTCGTATGCCACTCCGCCCTTGAGGCAGGCCCGCAGGCCGACCAGCTCGTCAAGGCTGATCATGCGTGCCGGTATCTGTTCCGAGAGCAGGTCGTGCAGCACATCGCCCCGTATGAGCATGCGGGAGAATAGGGTGAGCGGTATTTTGGGGTATGTGTTGAGAAAATAGGTGGTTCCTCCGGTGAATGCCGGCAGGGATTCCCGCTTTTCGGTAATGCTTCCGTCTTCGTGCAGCAGACGGCAGCCCCCCAGAACAAGGCTGACGGAATCGTTTGCATGCTGCATGAGCCGATCCACGCATTCGGGGTGCATCACATCGTCGTCATCAAAGAACTTGAACCAGCGGCCCTTGGCCTCGCGTGCGAGTTGCAGGTAGTTGGCGGCAAGGCCCAGCGAAGGGGTGTTCCGGATGTACCGGACCCTCGGATCGCTCAGGCGGGGACCGAGTATGCGCTGTATTTCGTCCGTGGGGCAGTCGTCGGAAACGATAATTTCCCGCACCTCTGCGGTCTGGGCAAGGCAACTGTCCAGACTTTGGGCGAACCATTCCGGTTTGTAGGCCGGAATGAGTATGGAAACATCGTGCACTGACTGGGACATGTGTACTTCAAAGGCTGGCTGTTAGCGCCGGAAGAGCCCTGACGAGGCGTCTGCGGTTCCCTGTACCGGCGGCATGACAGGGGCGAGATGTGCGGTCTGCGAGGTTTCAACATACTTGCAGGCAGGCGTCAACCGGCAGTGATGTCAACCGGCAGTGAGGTCAATCGGCAGCGGCGTCACGCGCCCAGCGGTAGCAGGCCCGCTGAAATACCTTTCTAGTTGCCGGATTGGGCGGGGGCTGGCTTTTTACCTGCTGCGGCCCGTTCCATGAGCTGGAGATAGCGCTCAAACACGGCGGTATCGTCCTGCACGCAATTGAAATTCTGTCCGGCATCCACGCTCTGCAAGACAAGAATGGCCCTGCTGAGTTCCTCGGGCGTGGGGTTCTTGACCACAACGCCGTTTTCGCCGTTCTTGATGAGGTCGCAGGCGCCCACATCCTCGGTGGTGACGGTGGGCACACCCATGGCCAGAGCCTCGGCAACCACGCTGCCAAAGGTATCATAGAAGGAAGGGTGGCAGAAGACATCGAGCGCGGCATAGAATTTGGGCATGTCATCCACCTTGCCGGGAAAGATGATGCGTTCGTGCACGCCAAGCGACCGGGCGTATTCTATGTACTTTGTATGGTTGCGGCCACCGGCTGCGACCAGCATGTATTCCGGGGGGAGCATGGTGAGCGTCTTGATGAGACGATCCAGCCCTTTGAGTTCAAAATTGGTGGAGCAGAAGCCTATGGCTTTCTGCCCTTCGTGCAGGGAATACCATATGCGCGCATCCTGCCGCAGTTCCGCGAATCGTGCAGGATTGAACCGAGCGGTGTTCACGCCGTTGGGAATGACGGCAATGCGCCCCTTGGTGCCGGGGAAATAGGCTTCCACCGCCTGCCGCACCTTGTTGGATATGGCCAGAATGCAGCGGGTATCCGGGTGCGGATACACGGAAAGATCGAGCATGGGCATGAGCCAGTTGATGGGCGAGACAAAACGCACGGCCATTTTGGAGAGCCTGCGCAGCGGATTGCGCTGGGCACGGATGCTGCGGCCGAGAAAATCGAGATGCGGCCCGCCGGAGCGGTAGATGGTGCAGCCCGCAAAATTGCCGAAGCACATGGAGACGGTACCCTTGGGCAGCCTTGCAAGGCGCGATCGCATCTTATGGTACAGGCTGAAGTGCTTGAGAAAACGTCCCGGCCGCCACATGCCCACTTCCACAACCTCTGGACGCGGCTTGCCTGCCGCGGCTTCTTCAGTTTTGTCTTCACCGCAGAATACAGTGACCTGATAACCCCTGCTGATGAGAAATTCGTTGAAGCGGTAGCAGAACTGCTCCACACCGCCGTAGCGGGAGAAGGTCTTGATGAAGAGTGCCACAGGCGGGCGGGAGGATTGTTGCATGGTTGCCATGGGTTATATGTCCGGCTCTCCCGTACTGGGAGACGAGTTGAGCGATCCTTGCCACGGCCAACACATTTGCGGTGCCGTGGAAATCCTTCCGCGATTTGCAGCAGGAGGTAGGTATTGCCTTACTTGCTGCCTTGCCTTTCCGTCAATGGTGACCTGCCATTGGAGGGCGCGAGGGATCATGAAGAGTTTATCGGTACCATGGTCACGGGATGCCCCCTGTATGCAGGGAAAAAGCAACTGGCCGACGGAGCAGGGCGTTGCACCGCCTCGAGAGAGTGCGTGATGGCAATACGGTTTCAATATCAGCAATGCGCAGCCAGAGGCAATGAGCATGCGGACTTCGGAAAAAAAAAGGGGCGGCATACCCCTTGCTGCGGGTTTACAAATATGGACATTTGAGCCTATGAACACTCTTTTCATGAAGCGTACGCGATGTACGACATACCGAGAGGTTTTCCCGAATGACAAAGCATTTCACGAGAATCAGAGATCT
>JBKEAK010000297.1:0-4873 GCA_047972125.1 Halodesulfovibrio sp. | reverse complement strand
TTTTTGTTCTTCTTTTTTATGGTAATGTTTTCAGTGTATTGAAGCGCGCCTGTTGATTCGTCTCACGGTGAGCACGCATCATACGGTATGATTAAGCCGTGTTGGCTGCGTTACAGAACTGTACTTGCCCGGAATCGTGCTTATTCTAAACAGGACGCAGAACGGTCCTGAATGGGATGTTTTGCGATGTTTTGTCTTATCTTATCGGTATGTTAGTGATTTTGCGCTAAAATCAAGTAGTGCTTTACTTTTGGCCCTGCATTGGTATATGCCTGTGTGCTCAGTAATAACGGCTGGCGACGTGGTTCTCCCCGTTTCTTTTTTTGCAGTTCACTGAGCCGTGAACCATGCCGAGGAGGATAGTATGGAACAGAAAGATCTCGATTATTTCCGTGAGCTCCTGCAGACCATGCTGGATGAAGCCCAGCAGAATGGAGATGCTACCCTTGATGAATTGACAGACAGCAATGAAATGTTTGCCGATCCTGCAGACAGAGCCACTGCTGAATCTGACCGTGCGTTCACCCTGCGTATCCGCGACCGCGAACGTAAGCTTATCAAGAAGATTCGCTCTGCAATCGGGCGTATGGAAGATGGCACTTTCGGTGTTTGCGATGAGTGCGGCGAAGAAATTGGCGTGCCCCGCCTGAAAGCCCGCCCTGTTACCAAGCTGTGCATCAACTGCAAAAGCAAGCAGGAAGAAGACGAACGCGAACGGGCCGACTAGCCTGCAACAGGCGCAATTCGTATGGACGCTCATGTATTCCGACGCCTTGCCGCCGAGCTGGGGCAGGTGTTGACCGGTAGTCGGGTTGAGCGGTTTTTCGCTCCCGCTCCGGATATAACAACCATTGTTCTTTATGCTGCCGGCCTGAAGCAGAATCTGCTGCTTCGGGCCGGTCGCCGTTTTCCCCTCCTGCTGCTTTCTCCCGAAAGACCGGAGAATCCCGCAAATCCCACGGCACATGCCATGTGGCTCCGCAAGCATGCCGGCGGCCGCAGACTGGGAACCCCGCTTGTAGACTGGGTGAACCGCCGCATGGCACTGCCCCTTTCCGGCAGCCCTGTGCGCTGGCTGGTGCTCTGCCTGCGTGAAGGGGTGACCGTTTGCGATACCCTTGAGGATGGTTTCGGCAGCGAGCCGCAATGGCCCGATCATGCCTCCTTCGCTTCCATACTGGATGAGCGCGGGGTGTGGGCTGCCTATCCGCAATATACCCCGCTGCTCAGGGAAACGCTTGGCGAGCTGGCCAAGGTTGACCCCATGGATGCGCAGGCGCTGCTTGCCGACCTTGAGTATGGTCCCGGCGACTGCACTGCCGATGTCTATCTCTACAGCCGTGGAGATGTACCCGAAATGGTGAGTGTCTGGCCCCTGCCTGCCGCCTGTGCAAAGGGCATGACGGAATCTGTCGTGCCATCGGCCATGGAGGCAGTGCGCCTGATGGGCACGCAGTCGCTGTTTGGCGGTATCGTGCGCCAGAAGGTGGCGCAAGAGGCTGCTCCGGCCAATGCTGCCATCAAGCGTCTTCGCAAAACTCTGGCCAAGCTGGATTCCGAAGAGCGCCGTCTGTCCGGCATGGTGGCGGGACAGGCTGATGCGTTGGCTATTCAGGCAGAATTGTGGCGCGTAGGGGCCGACAGCCGTCTTGCCGAGGTGGAGGTAACCCTGCCCGATGGCTCGACCAAACGCATTGCGCTGGATTCTCTGCGTACCGTGCGCGGGAACATGGAACGCATGTTCCATCAGGCCATGCGCGGCAAGCGCGGGATGGGCATGCTGAACGAGCGGCGCGACATGCTGCGCCGCCAGATAGAGGCGCTTGAAAAGGGAGAGCTTGAGCCCGATGCCGTGTTGCCTCGCAAAAATGCGGGGGAAAATCGGAAGGGCCAGCAGAATATGAAGGGAAGGGTGAAACCCGCTGCACACCCAGACAGCAAGCTCTATCAGCGTTTTCGCAGTTCGGACGGCTTTCTCATGTTGCGCGGGCGTAATGCCAAAGGCAACCATGAGATATTGAACAAGGCCATGCCGCACGACCTGTGGTTTCATGCCGAAGACGGACCAAGTGCACACCTTGTGCTGCGGCTTGAGTTTCCCGGACAGGAAGTACCGGAACGCACCCTGATTGAAGCTGCCCAGCTTGTCGGGGTGAAAAGCTGGCAGCGTGATGCCGGTCAGGCCCGTGTGATGTGCGCTGTGGCGCGTCATGTGCGCAAGGTAAAGGGCGCTGCGGTGGGGGCTGTGCATGTGGGACGCATGGAGCGTTCGTTGCTGGTGAATCTTGGTCCGGATGTCGAAACAAATCTGGCGGTTGATGCTGGGGTATGAAGAAGAAAAAGCGCAATAGGGACGGGGTAATCCGAAACGGATATCAAACAACTAATTGACTGGGATTGTTGAACGTGTATTCTAATTCTGACTACTACACTGCAAGTTGTATCTATATAGCTTATGGTGTGGAACAATGTTGGGGGTAGAATAATACACGCGTAAGGGGACCGGGGGGAACGCTGCGTGTTACTACGAGGGTAACTATGCTTAAACGGTTTCGTTCACTCTTCGATTCCAGCGCAGGCAATCCATCCGGTGCGGCTGGCTCTACTTCTGCGGAAGCGAATGGTGGATTCACCCAAGAGCATACCCGCTCCACGCTTGTGGCCAGACAGCCCATCTTTGACCGTGATTCCCACATCTGGGGATTTGAACTGCTGTTCCGGCAACCGCCGGATACGCTGCAGTTCCCCAAACACGTTGATTCCTCCATTGCCACCTCTTCCGTCATTTCCGACGGCTTTTCCATCGTGCAGCCCGTGCTCCTGCCGGAGCAGAAGGTGCTGATCAATTTTTCCGCCGAACTGCTGACCGAGCGCATCCCCTCCATTCTGCCCGCTGCCCAGTGCGGGGTTGAGATTCTGGAAACGGTTGCACCTACCAGAGAGGTGCTGCAGTCCCTTATCCAGCTTAAACGGGAAGGCTATCTGCTGGCAGTGGACGATTACACCGGCCAGAGTGAGCTGCAGCTGTTCATCAAGGTGGCGGATATCGTGAAGGTGGAGATTCTGGGCAGAGATCTGGCGGATGTGTATGACAACGTCAAGAGATTGCAGGCGTTTCCGTGCAAGCTGCTGGCCGAGAAGATTGAGGACAGGGATACCTTCATCAAATGCCACAAGATGGGCTTTGACCTTTTTCAGGGGTTCTTCTTTGCACGCCCCGAGATCATGAAGGGCAAGAAGCTGTCGTCGTCGCAGGCGGTGAAGATGCGCCTTCTTGCCCAGCTGGCGGATGAGAATTTCGAGATAGCTGAAGTGAGCGAGATTCTGCGCTCGGATGTTTCTCTTGTGTACAAGTTCATGCGCTATCTGAATTCGGTGCACTTCGGCCTGCCGACCAAGGTCAAGAGTGTTGAGCATGGCATAACTCTGCTGGGCACGCAGAAGCTCAAGCAGTGGCTGTGCGTGACGGTTCTTTCCGACCTTGAGGCGACTCCCATGTCCCGCCATATCGTGTCGCAGTCTGCACAGCGCGGCAAGTTTCTGGAACTGTTGGGCAAGGACGCCCACAGAGCGCAGGAACCTGCCAGCCTGTTCCTGCTGGGACTTTTGTCCCTCATAGAAACCCTGCTGTCCATTTCTCTGGAAACGTTGCTTCAGGATATGCCCATCGAGGAATCCATGGTTGCAGCGCTGAAGGGAGAAGAGAGTGATTATTCCCCGTGGCTGCGGTTGGTCTCCAACTACGAACGGGCCGAGTGGGATAATGCCATTATGGATATCGAGCGGTTGGGCCTGAATGAGCAGCAGGTGCTGAAGGCGTATGAACAATCTCTGCTGTGGGCGGCTTCGTTCTTCGATTAGCGGTCATGACGCCTGCGTACGGGCGTGTGGCGGGCGATATCCGCATCCTTCCCCTGAAATCTGCAGATCTTATGGAATTGGCTGAATCAGCGGAGCTGGAAGGACAGGCGGGGCAGGGGTATCATTTTTCCCAATCATCTATGTTGTACTTATGCAGAATGGCAGACAGTCTGCCGGTCTTTCTCAATGTTTCAAGCCCCTTGTCCAGAGCTGTAGCATATGAGGGAGAGCGGGGATCTGCCGGAGAAAAGGCAATATAGATTCTGTCTTCAGCAGGGCGCAGCGGGTCTTCTCCGGCAAAGCGTATGAGCTGATCCATACCCATTTCCTTGGCACGCAGCAGCACGGCCTGCTTTTCATCCACAAGCACATCAATTCTGCCGTAACGCAGCTTCTGCAGGTTTGTTTGCAGGGCGTTGGTGCCTTGCGCCTCTTGTACGAGAGGGGTGTCCTTGTGGGTGTCTATCCACGGCTGCAGCGTTCCGCCATAGTCGTAATCCCTTGTCACACCAAGTCGTATGTCGGAAAAGGCGTCCTTGTCTGTAGGCTTCCAGAGTGAGCCTTTCAGTGTGAAATAGGCATTGGGGGCAATGCCGAGCCAGTGCTTCGGAAAGACGAAATCAGGCACTTCTGCAAGCACGGCCCCCACAAGCCCATGGGCCTTGCCTGTTTTCACCTGATGGATGGCGCGGGTCCAGTTCATTTCTTCGTACGTGACGGAGAAATTGGAGAGGGCCAGAGCTTCTGTCGCAATTTCGATGAGGTAGCCGGGGGCTGTTGAGCCTTCGGCGCAGTTGTACGGGCACCAGGAATCCGCAACCAGAATCAGGGATTCGGCTCTGCCCGTGAGCGGGAAAAGCAGCATGAAGCTGAGCAGAAAAACAACGAGCGAATTTCTCATGCCTATGTCCTCTTGCTGCGTGAACGATATCTCCGCACTGAGGAAAGATATATTATTTGCTCACGTACGTGGAAATTATCCCGAAGGCTCATTGTGGAAACCATAACGAGA
>JBKEAK010000296.1:0-21473 GCA_047972125.1 Halodesulfovibrio sp. | reverse complement strand
GCAACGGTTTACAACAAGCGGAAGGGTGGCAGAGCCCGGTATATAGCAGCAGTATTGAAAACTGCCGACTGTTAACGACGTCCGTGAGTTCGAATCACAACCCTTCCGCCATTTTGAGAGACTGAAAACGCCCCTGTGTATAACAGGGGCGTGTTTTGTTGTGGCCCCGTGCGTGTGGCTCGCAATATCCTGTAGCAGAAATGCAAAGAGGCAGCGCAATTGCGCTGCCTCTTGCTTATGGTATGGAACCGACAAGAAGTGCGGAAGGTACTCCGGCTACTTCTTGGAAACCATGATATCCAGAATCACTTTGTCCGTTTCGGCCATGCCGCTGGTGCCGAGGCGGCCGAGGTTCTGGATGCTGACCTCAATGTCGTCATCCACGATACCTTCCTTGCCGCTGACGGAGGTGCCCTTCTTGGCGAGCAGGGCGGCCTGAATGCCTGCTTCAACAGCAGAGGCCACCTTGAGCGCGCAGGAGGTTTTTGCGCCGTCGCAGATCATGCCTGCGATGTTGCCCACCATATTCTTGATGGCAAAGCCAATCTCGCGCATGCCGCCGCCAAGCAGCATGACTATGCCGCAGCTGGAACCCGTGGCGGCCAGAATGGCGCCGCACAGGGCAGAGAGGCGGCCAAGGTGATGCTTGAGGTGGATGGCGGTGAGGTGGCTCATGATGAGTGCACGGGCCAGCTTCTCGTCATCAGCATTCAGCCTGCGGGCAAAGGCCAGCACTGGCACGGTGGCGGTAATGCCCTGATTGCCGCTGCCGGAGTTGCTCATCACGGGCAGCATTATGCCGTCCATGCGGGCGTCGGATGCAGCGGCTGCCATCTTGATGGCGAACGAGGCAATGTCGTCTGCGCGCAGGCCCTGCTGTATATCCTCTTCCATGGAGCGGCCGACCTTCAGGCCCCATTCGCGGGACATGCCTTCAGCGGCAATGGCCTCGTTGAGGCGGGCTGCTTCGAGGATGAAGCTGATCGTCTCGAAGGGTGCATTCACGGCAAAGTCGTAAATGCGCTCCATGGACAGGGGCCATTCGGTTTTGGTTGCTTCCTCACCGGGCCAGGGAGCGGAGAAGGTTTCTTTTCCGTTCTTCTCTACCAGCACAATGGCCGTGTGTTCGCGGGCGATGACACAGCGGGCAGTGTCGGTTCCGGCAAAGACAGTCACGTCTGCAAGGAGCAGTTCATCCGTCTCGGCCAGAGCCACCTTCACGCGCTTGTCGGCCAGCATCTGCTTGCCTGCCGTAATCTGTTCTTCCGTCAGGTCGCGCAGCACTTCAAGCGCCAGCCCGGCCTTGCCACCCGTAGCGCCCACGGCAGCGGCGATGTCCAGACCGGTCATGCCGGTGCCGGGCACGCCCACACCCATGCCGTTCTTGAGCAGGTTGCCGCTCACGAGCACGGTGATGCGTTCAGGCGCTGCTCCCAGTTCCTGCACGGCGCGGGCCGTGGCAAGGGAGATGGTGATCGGCTCGGTGCAGCCGAGTGCGGGGACAACCTCGCGGTTGAGCAGGGCAATATAGTCGGACCATTCAGGCTTAGTCATGTGTGTATCCTGTCGGTACATGTTTCGGTACATGTTCGTTGCGAGATGCAGTTGCACGGTCTAGGCGCTTGCCTTGTCCGTCTGCAATTCGCCATTGCGGTTGAATATGCCTTCCAGCATCAGCGCCAGAGCGCCGTCGCCGGTGACGTTGCAGGCGGTGCCGAAGCTGTCCTGCAGGGCGAAGATGGCCAGCAGCAGGGCAACGCCTGCGGGGTCGAAGCCGAGCACGCTCACCACGATGCCGAGGGAGGCCATGACGGTGCCGCCGGGCACGCCGGGTGCGCCGATGGCGAAGACGCCGAAGAGTGCGATGAACAGAACCATGGTGTGCAGTTCAGGCAGGTGGCCGTAAAGCATCTGGGAGATGGTCATGGCGAAGAAGGTTTCGGTGAGCACGGAGCCGCACAGGTGGATGGTGGCCCCGAGCGGAACCATGAATTCAACGGTGTTGCGGCTGAGAACGGAAGACTTGGATGCGCATTCAAGGGCAACGGGCAGGGTCGCGGCGCTGGACATGGTACCGACGGCAGTCAGGTAGGCCGGAGGATAGTGGCGGATGACTTCGATCGGGTTACGGCCGGAGATAAGGCCGCCGATGGTGTACAGCACGGTCAGCCAGATGATGTGGCCGAGCAGCACGATGCCGATAACCTGCAGGAACACGGGCAGCTGCTTGGTCAGGCTGCCTTCATACGCCAGACCTGCAAAGGTAGTGGCGATGAAGAAGGGCAGCACGGGAATGACCACCTTGGTGACCACGTTCATCATGATGCCTTCAAACTCGCCGAGGATCTTCTCAAAGGTCTTGGCGTTGCTCCACAGGGTGGCCACGCCGAGCAGAATGGCGGTGAACAGGGCGGTCATGACGGGCATGATCGGAGGAATGTTCAGCTGGAACATGACCTCGGGAATTTCCTTGAGGCCTTCCACCTGCGTGGCGATGGAAAGGTGGGGAATGATCATGTAGCCGGCAATGGCAGCCATGGTGGCAGCGCCGACAGCGGAAATGTAGGCGAAGGAAACGCCTGCGGCCAGCATTTTGCTTGCGTTCTGGCCGAGGCGGGTAATGGCCGGGGCAATGAAGGCGATGATGACCAGCGGCACGGTGTAGAAGATGATCTGGCCGAGAACGTGCTTGATGCTGGCGATGACTTCCATGGCCGCTTCATTGCAGACGAGACCGATGACAACACCGGCAGCAATGCCGATGAGGAGCTGGATAATCAGACCGAATTCACCCTTGCGCTTTGTACTATGAGACATGGTAACCCCTTTGCGTAGTTGGGTACGGCCATCCCCATGCCCGTACCTTCCGTATGATGTAGTTGGAGTGGAACAGGGGAGAGTGACTATCTCTCCGCAATGGCCTCAATTTCGACCAGCGCATCCTTGGGCAGACGGGCCACCTGAACGCAACTGCGGGCCGGGAAAGGCTCTGCAAAGTAGGTGGAATAGACTGCGTTGAATGCTGCGAAATTGTTCATGTCGCTCAAAAACACGGTGGTCTTGAGCACCTTGTTCATGGAGGAACCGGCAGCTTCGAGAATGGCCTTCACGTTTTCAAGCGAGGCTTTGGCCTGCTCTTCAATGGTGTCGGGCATGGTGCCGGTTTCCACGACAATGGGAAGCTGGCCGGAGGTGAATACGAGCCCGCCGAGAACGGTGCCCTGAGAGTAAGGGCCGATGGCTGCAGGGGCTTTATCGGTTTTGATGATGTCGGACATGGTAACTCCTTTCTGTAAGGTGCAACGCGGAAGAGTTGCTTTGCTTGCGTAAAAATTTTCTTATTGCGAAAAAAATATCAGGTCAATAAATTTTATTCGCAAAGTGAGAAAAATTTATCACACTAGCCGTTGATGCCGTTAACGCGTTGCAGATAGCGGTAGATTGTGGCTTCGGAAGCGGCAAGACGGGTAGCCACGATGCCGACAGTGCCCTTGAGAAGGAACACGCCGCGCGCATTGAGGGTGCGCACTATGTCCATCTTTTCGGCTGCTGTCATGCGTTCGGGGGCCACTTCGGCTCCTTCGATGACCTGCACGATAAGATTCTCGGTGAGGTCCTCTATGGACTCGGAGAATGTCTCGCTGTGGTCGTCGGTGTCCTTGGGGCCGGAGCTGTCTATGCCCAGGGCCTGTACCATGCGGCCGAGCAGTTCCCGTGCCTGCCTGAGATCGGAAACATCCATGTTCAGGCAGAGCATTCCGGCAAGGGTTCCATCTGCTTCACGTATGAAGTAGGTGGCGGAATGCAGGGGGCGGTCGTCGCGGGCGCGGGTGGTGTAGCCCATGACCCAGTCCCTGTTCTCGTATTCGCGGTTGGCCACAAACTTGAGAGCAAGATCGGTGAGCGGGGCACCGACTTTGCGTCCTGTTATGTGGCCGTTTGCGATGGCGAGCACGGACTGTTCCTTGGAGGATGTGTCATGCAGGACCACTTCGCAGTTGGTGCCGAGAAAGGCACCGAGGAATTGAACAAGGGGTACGTATGCCTCAATAGTCTGGGTTGGGGATGGTTTTTGGGGCACAATAAATCCTTATGCTGTGAAAAAATTATTAGGACGAGAAAGAGGTAGCGCTGTGCGAATGGGGTGTCAAATCAATTGAGGAAAAAATAATGAGGGAGTGGATCTCTTAGCCGGTAGGGCGCTCTTCAGCTGTAAGTAGTCTTGTCCTGTTCGTTCTTTTCGCCTTCCGCGGGACCAGAGCGGGGCCTCTGCCGGGCGGTGCCCGCCCTCAGCAAGGCCCCCTCTGGACTCCCCCTGCCTCGCCCCAGCTGGTCGTTGAAAGTCTGTGTGTCTTGCCGTGGAAGCGAAGCGCTTCCAATCGGCCTACTATTAGGGAGGGGCGTTGTGGGTGGTAAGAAGGAAGAAAAATAAAGGGGCGGCCGTTAACGGCCGCCCCTTGGTGTTCTTGTTTCCGCACTGTGCCTAGCGGCAGTCGCAGAAGGTGGTCATGCCATATTCCTGGCGCTCGCGGTATTCTTCCTGCTTGCCCTTGTTCCAGCGGCTTACGGGGCGGTAGTAGCCCACAACGCGGGTGTACACTTCTGCATCCTCACCGCAGGTGGGGCAGTTGAAGTGCTCGCCGTGCAGGTAGCCGTGGGTGCGGCAGATGGAGAAGGTGGGTGTAACCGAGATGTAGGGCATCTTGGTCTGGCTCATGGCCTTCAGCAGGTAGTTCTTCACGCTGTCCTCGTCCGGAACGGATTCGCCGAGGAAGGTGTGGAACACGGTGCCGCCGTTATACAGGGTCTGCAACTCGTTCTGGTGCTCCAGCGCGTAGAATACGTCACCGGTAATGCCCACGGGCAGCAGGGTGGAGTTGGTGTAGTAGGGAATGCTGTCGCCGGAGGTCTTGATGTCCTCGTACAGGTCCTTGTCGATCTTGGCCAGACGGTAGCAGGTGCCTTCGCCGGGGGTGGCTTCAAGGTTGTACAGGTGGCCGGTCTCTTCCTGGAAGTTCAGGGTGAGGCTGCGCAGGTGGTCCAGCACACGGCGCATCAGGCGAAGGCCGCTTTCGGAGTCAATGCCCTTGCCGAGCAGGTTGAGGCATGCTTCGTGCCCGCCGATAACGCCGATGGTAGAGAAGTGGCCGCTGTAGCCGTTCTTCAGATAGCGGCGGCTGTAGGGGAACATGCCTGCTTCAAGGTTCTGCTGGCACAGCTTGCGCTTGAATTCGAGAGAATCCTTGGCCAGTTCAGCGTACTCGGTGATGAGGTCGAAGAAGTCTTCCTCATTGTGCGCAAGGTAGGCGAGCTTGGGCAGGTTCAGGGTAACCACGCCGATGGAACCGGTCAGGTCGCCCGCGCCGAAAAGGCCGCCGGTCTTCTTGCGGATTTCGCGCAGGTCCATCTGCAGTCGGCAGCACATGGAGCGCACGTCTTCCGGATTGAGGTCGGAGTTGATGAAGTTCTGGAAGTAGGGAACGCCGTACTTGGCAGTAAGCTGCAGCAGCAGGCGGCCTGCTTCCGTATCCCACGCAAAGTCCTTGGTCACGTTGTACGTGGGGATGGGGAAGGAGAATATGCGGCCGTCGGCGTCGCCTTCCAGCATCACTTCGAGGAAGGCGCGGTTGATCATTTCCATTTCCTCGGCGTATTCGCCGTAGGTGGAATCCTGATACTCGCCGCCGATGATGATGGGTTCCTTGGCGATGTGCGCGGGCGGAACCATGTCGAAGGTGAAGTTGGTGAAGGGGCTCTGGCCGCCCCAGCGCGACGTGGTGTTCAGGTTGAAGATCATCTTCTGCAACTGCTGGCGCACCTGCTTGTAGCAGAGCCCGTCGTGGCGGATGAAGGGGGCAAGGTAGGTGTCCACGTTGTTGAACGCCTGTGCGCCGGCCCATTCATTCTGCAGCGTGCCGAGGAAGTTGACGATCTGCCCGCATGCGGAGTCGAAATGCTTGGCAGGGGAAGAGCAGCTGCGGCCTTCGAGGTTGAAGCCTTCGAGCAGCAGGTCGCGCAGGCTCCAGCCCGAGCAGTAGCCTGCAAGGCCGAAGGAAAGATCGTGTATGTGGAAATAGCCGTGGTTGTGGGCCAGGCGGATTTCTTCGGGGTACTTTTCAAGCACGTAACGTGCCTGTACCGAGCCGGCCATGTGCAGGATGAGGCCCTGGAACGAGTGGCCCATGTTGGAGTTTTCCTGCACGCGCCAGTCGCTGCGGTCCAGATAGCTTTCGATCATCGTGGCGATGTCGAGATAGGCCTGATTCTGGCTGCGCATTTCACGGCGCTTTTCGCGGTAGATGATGTAGCGTTCGGCTACGGTGTACAGGCGCGCTTCCATGAGCACCTGCTGAACCATGTCCTGCACATGCTCCTGTTCGGGCATGTCGAACCCTTCGAGCTTCTTTTCCACCTTGCCTGCAAGGCGCTTGGAGAGCAGGGGATCTTTGATGCCGCTACCCTTGAGGGCCTTGAAAATGGCGTTGGCAATGCGGTCCAGAGACCAGGTTTCGATACAACCGTCACGTTTGAGGATCTGCTTGGGCATTTTGTCTCCGGGGCAACACGCAAGAATCTCCGGTGCAGTGGCACAGCGGAAGAGCGAAAACCGCAAGGGCGGCAGGTTTCGTGTTGCCTTTTGCCGAACGGGAAGCATGCGGTGGCGGAACCTTCCGCATACCGTCGGCGTGGTGGTTGGGAATGTATTCCGATGCGGCGGGCATCGGAATCGCTTCAGGCCGGATGTCTGTCTTTCCCGCTCCGGTGCGCCGTGTTCGGGCACGGATCAGCGAAGCTGAATGGGATTACAGAGGCGGAACCGCTCCGGACTTGCACCGGATTATCCTTGGTGGCTTGCGCCGCCTGAAGAGTACGTTGCGACAGATGGCACCCTAGCAAAAGCACATTTTCGTTTCAAGGCCACGTAAAAGTTGGTGCGCTCTGAGCCCTTATGGAATTTTGCAACACGCCTGAACTACAGGGATAATTTTTTTTGAAGATGGGTGGGAAGAGAAAAAAGGCATTGACTGCCCCTAAAATGGCAAGGCCCCTAAAGAGACTCCGCGATCTGCCGATATATCCATCAGGTGAATACCGCCCGGTGTCTGTTTGCACCGGAAGGGAGGTGGACCATGGCCGTGGATACCAATCAGCTCATCGTCAGTCTGTCCATGCAGTTGCTGCAGCAGGACATGCTCACCAATACCCTGTTTTCCGGGGGGCAGGTGGGGCGCGACCTGCGCAGTATGCTGCTGCAGGAAAGCGCTGCCCTGCGGCTGACCGACCCTTCCTCTGCGGCGTTGACGGGCCGCATCCGCAGCGATGCGGGCATGCTCAGGCAGGCTTCCAAGAACGTATCCGAAGCGGCCTCCATAACCCTGCAGTCGGAAAGCAGTGTGGAAACGCTGCGCGAGTCGCTTGACCGCATGAAGGAAATTGCCGACGGCGTGGCAGACGGCACCATAGGCACATCGGCAGGGCAGGCGGAATACAACGACCTTGTCACCAAGATTGACGGCATCATCTCTTCCACTTCCTACAACGGCATGAACCTGTTCGACAGCGCGGCGTGGTCGTCCGATGAACGCATCACACAGAGCGGCACCTCCAGCGTGCCCGGCACAACGGGGAAGCTTTCCATTCAGGCCGGGGACAGCAGTTTCAACATCTCGTTGCAGGACCTTTCTTTCATTGCCGACCGCAATTTTGCAACGCTTTCATCCGTGAACGGGCTTACCATGACAGGGGCGAGTGATCTGTCGAATGCCACGACAGCCGCCACCACGTCGTCCCGAGTTTCTTCGCTGTCTTCCTACGTTTCCGGTATAGAAAGCATGCTGGAAGGGCGGGCATCCGACCTTAGCTCGCAGGCATCGGGGCTGAGCGCGCAGTCTTCCATATTGGATGCCGCCGCCAATACCCGCGCCAAGACGAACGAATCGCGTTCGCTGGAACAACTGGTGCTCGATTACATCGTTAATAACGTCGGCAAGATCATAGACAGCTCGACCTGATGGAGTTCTTCATTGTCATCAAAAGGCCCCGTACCGGCTTGGTGCGGGGCCTCAGCTTGTTGGCAAAGCCATTTTTGTATTCGCCTCCGGCGGGCAGGGGAATAATCCCCCTGCACCCGGCGAAAGCGATATAATTCCGTTATTGGCTTCAGTCCCGGCTTAGTGAAGTCTGTGTGTTTTTACAGATCAGGTTTCTCACAAGCCTGAGGCTTTGCGCCATCTTGGTGCGGGGCCTTTATGTGCTCGTGGAAGGAGTCCAGGGCTAGGCAGCCTTGAGTTCCGTGATCAGCCTTTGCATGTCGTCGGCGAGCACAACCAGTTCCCGCACGGACTGTGCGGAATCGGACATGGCCTCCGCCGTGTTGGCGGCGATGTGGTTCACTTCCACGGCTCCACGGCTTATCTGCTCTGATGCGGCAGATTGCTGCTCGCTTGCCGTGGCGATGGCCCGCACCTGATCGGCGCTGGCCTGCACGATCTCCACAATGTCGCCCAGCGCGGCACCTGCCGTTCCGGCAAGGTCGGTAGAGGTTCTGACAGATACCTCGGCCTCTTCCGTGCTGCGTATGTTGTCTCCGGCGGCGGACTGAATGGCCTTGATGGCCTCGTCCACTTCCTTGGTGGCTACCATGGTCTTTTCCGCCAGTTTGCGCACTTCGTCCGCCACCACGGCAAATCCGCGTCCTGCGTCACCTGCCCGTGCAGCTTCAATGGCTGCATTCAGGGCAAGCAGGTTGGTCTGGTCGGCAATATCCGAAATAACGCCCATGACCGAGCCTATTCCCTTGGCCTTGGTGCCGAGGTTAGCCAGATTGTCTTTGAGAAGTGAGGACTTGGTGCTCACGTCCGTGATGGCGGCAACCACCTGCCGCACAACTGCGGAGCCTTCCGTTGCCTTGAGCCGGGCGTGTTCCGTGTGGTCTGCGGCCTGCGATGCACTGCGGGCCACCTCCATGACTGTTGCGTTCATTTCCTCTATGGCGGCTGCGGATTCCGTGGTGCGCTCACGCTGGTTGTCCGCACCTTCGCGGGATTCCGCGATGTGCCCGTTCAGTGTGCCGACCGACCCGTGTACCCTGAAGACAATGGCTTCAAGCTGCGAGGCGGCATGCAGCATGCCTTCACGCCGGGCAAGCTCCGCATCTTTTCTGGCCTGTTCCGCTTCTGCTGTTGCCTCTTTTGCCTTGTGTGATTCCTGTTGGGCCTCAAGGGCGCAGGTTTCGGATGCTGCGATCATTTCCTTGAGGCGTCCGACCATGGTCATGAGGGCAGCGGCAAGGCTGCCCAGCTCGTCATTGCGCGCAAGTTCGAGTGAGCCGTTCAGGTTGCCCTGTGCCACCTCGGTGGCAAAGGAGACCGTTTGCCGTATGGCCTTGAGAATGCTGCGGACGATCAGGAAAATAAGCCCTGCGGCCACCAGTGCCACTGCTGCGGTAACGCCCATGCTGGTCTGGCGGATATCGTCGATGGAGGCGAAAATGTCATCATGCGATGCCCCCACGCCGATGATCCATCCGGTCTGGGGTTCTTCGGTAAAGGTGACGGTCTTTTCTATGCCCTGAAATGAGTAAGCTATGCGTCCGTTGCGCTCGCGCAGCATTGCCCGCATCCAGTCGTCATTGCGCAGGCTGCTGTCGAGAATGAGTTCGTGCTCGGGGTGCGCCACAAAGTCCCCCTGCGGCGAGATCGCGAATGCGTATCCCTGATGGCCGATCTTGATGGGGTCGACGATGATGCTGGAAAGTTTGGTCAGTTCGACAGCAGCGAACAACACCCCCACGGGTCTGCCATCTGCCATGACTGGCGTGGCGACAACGATAATGGGGTGGGCGGTGTCTTTTGTAAGCAGCGGCTCTGAAACAGCGGTGCTGCCCAGCATGGCTTCGCGGAAATACTGCCTCTCCGCAATGGTGAGAGTGCCCTCCTGCGCACGGTTGGCGCTGGCAACCACCATGCCGCTGGCGTCGGCAAGGGTCACGGACGATGTGTACAGTGAGTGCTGTGCCATGCTGGCAAGCTGGCGTGCTGCCTCGTCCACTTCTTCCTGATTGCTGCCGCCGTCGAGCAGCACGCGGGTGTACCCGCTCCACTTGGATTCGCGTACAACAGAGTTGCGCAGCTCTTCAATCCATGTGGATACCTGCCGCGAAAGCGTCTGTGCCGTCATGGCCGCCTGATCATTCAGCGCCTGCTCCACGGCCTGCCGGGAAAGGTTGTAGGTCAGCAGCGACGAAAGACCCATGCCGATGAGAATGCAGCCCAGTATGGGCAGCAGAATGCGTTCCCTCAAACCGATTTTCATTGTTTTCCCCATGTGTGTGTCTGCGTGGCTGTTCCGAATATGTTGAGCGGGTGAACAGTCTTTGTGAATGTTGAGGGGGCAACGGGTAATATGGTTACAGTGAAAATGCAATTCATTTTCAATTAAGAGTGTGTTTTTCTGTATGCTGCGAGAATGTCAGTCGATATTTTTTTGAAGAATTGTAAGCAACGCACCATGCCGCATGAAGTAACAGAAAAGCCCCCGTGCCGGTTGGGCATGGGGGCTTTGAGGGTAATGTAATGGTGGAGCTACGAGTGCTTCAGTTCCTCAATGAGGCCCTGAAGTTCCTGTGCCATTTCAGAGAGTTCTTCAACGGCTTCTGAAGAACGGTTCATGATGTCGGATGTTTCCAGCGCAATCTGGTTCACTTCTTCCGCGCCTCGGCTGATTTCTTCCGAGGCGGCAGACTGTTCTTCGCTGGCAGTTGCAATGGCGCGCACCTGATCGGCGTTGGCCTGCACTATTTCCACAATGGCCTTGAGCGAGTCACCTGCGATGGTGGCAAGCTCGGTGGATTTGCCAACAGACATGGAGGCTTCTTCCATGCCCCGGATATTCTCGCGCGATGCTTCCTGAATGGCCCTGATGGCCTCGTGCACTTCCTTGGTGGCGGTCATGGTCTTTTCCGCCAGCTTGCGCACTTCGTCAGCAACAACGGCAAAGCCGCGACCGGCTTCGCCTGCACGGGCTGCCTCAATGGCGGCGTTCAGCGCAAGCAGGTTGGTCTGGTCGGCAATGTCGGAGATGACACCCATGACGGAGCCTATGCCTTCTGCCCGTTCACCGAGATCGGCAAGGCTCTCGCGCAGGGCCATGGATTTGTCGTTCACGTCCGTAATGGCTTCGACCACGGAATCAACAACTCCGGAACCTTCATTGGCCTTGGCCTGTGCGCCTTCTGCATGTTCGGCAGCTTCTGATGCGTTGCGGGCCACTTCCATGACGGTTGCGTTCATCTCTTCCATGGCGGTGGCAGATTCGGCCGTGCGCTCGCGCTGGCGTTCCGAACCGCGCAGGGCTTCGCCTATCTGGTCTGAAAGCATGCCGGACGAGGCGTGCACCCGCTGCACAATGTTCTCAAGCTGGGCTGCTGCCTGCAGCATGCCTTCGCGCTTGGCGTTTTCGGCCTTTAGGCGGGCTTCTTCGGCCTGCTGGGTCGCCACGCGTGCACGGGCGGATTCTTCTTCGGCCTCGGCTGTCTTGCGTTCCGAAACGGCGATCATTTCCTTGAGCTTGCCTACCATGGTGCGCAGGGCGTCCGCAAGGGTGCCCAGCTCGTCTGTCCGGTGCAGGGCAAGGGTGCCGGAAAGGTCACCGCCGGCCACCGTATCAGCATAGGCAACGGAGGTGCGGATGGCACCGACAATGGTGCGCACAATCAAAATGACGACAAGGGCGATTGCCAGAATAACGCCCACGGTGATGTACATGCTTGTATTGCGCACGTCGGCCACGGAGGCGAAGATATCCGCCATTTCCGCGCTCACGCCGATAATCCAGCCCGTGGTGTTCTCCTGACGGAAGGTGACGATCTTTTCGAGTCCGTCAAAAGTGAATTCAAGTATGCCGTTGTGCTGGCGCAGTATGGTCTTGCCCCAGTCGTAGTCGTTTACATCCAGCTTGAGAATGTAATCCTGCTGGGGGTGCGCAGCCATCTTGCCCGATCTGGCGATGACAAAGGCAAATCCCTGCTGGCCAAGTTTGATGGGAGAAACAACCTGCTCGGTGAAGCCGCTCATTTCCACAGTGCCGTAGAATATGCCGGTGATCTGGCCGTTAACCTTGGCAGGCACGGCAACCACAAGCACCGGCTTGCCGGTGGCCTTGCTGAGAATGGCATCTGAGCAGGCAGGTTCGCCGCTTATGGCCTTTTTGAAGTAGTCGCGGTCGCCCACGTTGAGTTTACCCACCTGCGAAGGATTGTCGCTGGCTATGACCAGACCTTCCTTGTTGGTGAACTTGATGGAGGAAACATACAGGGAGGTTTTGGTGTAGGCGAGCAGCTTGGCATTTGCCGCTTCAACTTCTTGCGGGTTGCTGCCTTCGTCGGCCATGACAGCGGTATAGGTCTCCCATTTGGATTCATTCTCCAGTGACCTGTGAATCTCGTCCACCCACGCCCCGATCTGGCGCGTAAGTGTTTCGGCAGACTGTCGCGCCTGACCGTTCATGGCATCCTGCACGGCCTGTTTGGCAAGATTGTAGGTAAGCACGGAGGCAAGGCCCATGCCTACGACAATACAAAATATTATGGGCAGCAGGATGCGTTCGCGTAAACCCAATTTCATAAAACCTCCCTTGGTGTGTCGCAGCTATTTGATGTGGCAGAGGTAGAATTTTGTGCAACGTTCATCAGTATTGCAGTGTGGTTACTATTAGGGATAGCATGCGGTTTATAGTAGATTATCAAACTGTTAGGGTTGTTGCAAGGGATGTGTCGTTATTGGGCGGGTAATAAAACAAAAACACCGGAAAGCGGGCGCTTTCCGGTGTTTGGTAAATCCTGACTGCTTGATGCTATTCTTTCTTGGGGAGTACAGAGATTATCCTGTCTGCAAGTTTTGCAAAGGGAAGGCTTTGCAAGTAGACGGTTCCTGTGCCCTTCAACGTGGCAAGGAACATGCCTTCTCCACCAAACATCATGGTTTTCAGCCCTCCGGCTGCAGCAATTGAATAGTCTATACCATCGCTGAATGCCACAAGGCAGCCTGTATCGACCATGATGGTCTGATTGTTCAGCTCCTTTTTTACTACGGCGCCGCCTGCATGCATGAAGGCCATGCCGTCACCTTCCAGCTTTTGCAGCACGAATCCTTCTCCGCCAAAGAAACCGGCACCGATCTTCTTGGTGAAGGCAACGCCTATGCGGGTGCCGCGTGCGGCACAGAGAAAGGCATCGCGCTGGCACAACAGCCTGCCGCCGGTGTCGGAAAGATCAACGGGGACAATGTGCCCCGGCACGGGCCCGGCAAACGCCACGCGCCGCTTGCTGCCCCCCTTGTTGGTGAAGTGGGTCATGAACAGGCTTTCACCCGTGACCATGCGCTTGCCCGCGCTGAACATTTTGCCGAAGAAGCCTGAATCGGCCTCGGAACCGTCGCCAAGGCGGGCGGCGTATTCTATGTCTGCATCCATCCAGCACATGGCACCGGCTTCCGCTATGACGGTTTCTTCGGGGTCGAGCTCCACTTCCACAACCTGCAAGTCGTTGCCGTAAATCTGGTAATCAATCTCGTGGCTTTGCATCGCACCTTCCTGTCTGGAGTATTTGTCGTATCTATCGGGTTGAATCCGTTTGTCTGTTTCGTCCCTATCATGATTGTGGAGGAAGGGCACCCCCTTATGCCGGAATATGGTGCCTTGCTGCCGTGCTGCTTGCGAAACCTGCAGTAAAAAATACGCTGTTACCTTTTGTTCGTGGGGTTCTTGCATTTTTTGTGCGGGCATGTTGCTGTGCCGACGCATCTGATCTTTTACGGAATATGACGGAGTATGTATGACGACTTCATTGCCCATAGGCATGTTTGATTCCGGGGTAGGGGGGCTGACCGTTCTCAAGGCGCTCAGGCACCGCCTGCCCTGTGAAGATATATTGTATCTCGGCGATACCGCCCGCCTGCCGTATGGCACCAAGAGCCCGGAAACTGTCAGCCGGTACGCCGTGCAGGCTTCCGGCAAGCTGATTGAGCGGGGGGTTAAGCTGCTGGTCATCGCCTGCAACACGGCCACTTCCGTTGCGCTTGGCGCGCTGCGCGAGGCGTATCCCGGCATTCCCGTCATCGGGGTTGTGCAGCCCGGTGCGCAGGCCAGCTGCCGTGCATCCATAACCGGCAACATTGCCGTTATTGCCACGGAATCCACCATCCGCGGAAACGCCTACCAGAAGGCCATTCACGCCATCCGCCCCGAGGCCAAGGTCATCGGCAAGCCCTGTCCGCTGTTTGTTCCCCTTGCGGAAGAAGGCTGGCTGGACGGTGAGCTGGTTGAAGGGGTGGCGGCCCGCTACCTGAACCCTCTGTTCGAGGCTGGCGATCAGGCTGAACGGCCCGACTGTCTGGTGCTCGGCTGCACGCATTTTCCCCTGCTGGCAGGGGCCATTCGCAACGTCATAGGGCCGGATATCGCCATTGTTGATTCGGCGGAGACGACATCACTTGCGGTGGAGGCAGAACTCACGGCGCGTGGCCTGCTGCGCACGGAGCCGGGATGCGGTGTAACCCGTTTTCTCACCACGGACGATGTGCCGCGTTTTGCAAGAACAGGCAGCCTGTTCCTTGGCATGCACATAGCCCCGGAAGACGTGGAACTGGTGGACCTGTAGTCCTTTTGCCCTGTCTTTTTTCTGTGCCTGAAGAAAATGACGTGGTAATGTGACTAAAAGCGTGCCGAACGCGTATACCGTAACAGGAGAAACACGTTATGAATACAATACGTCTGAGTGTTCTTGTTCTTTCCGTGGCCATGTTGCTGGGATTGACCGTTCCCGCCTTTGCTGCCGAAGATCCTCTTGTTATTGCGGATTCCGTGTTCGACAAGGTGGACGAGGCCATGGGCCGTGCAGAAAGGGCACGGGACGTCTATGACCGGGTCAAGAATGTGGGCAAGCCTGCTGAAGTGCGCAAGGCTGAAGAAGATCTTAAAAATGCGGAAGATAACCTGCGTAACGCCAATGCCAAACTCGACTATGCACGCGAGAAGGCCATTGCCGATGCAGCGGGCGTGTCCCCCGAAAAAGTGCGGCAGATGCGTGCCTCCGGCATGGGCTGGGGCAACATTGCCAAGGATCTGGGCCTGCATCCTTCCATCGTGAGCAAGGGCGCCAAGAAGTCCAAGCACATGAAGGGTAAGAAATCCACATATGATGAGGATGATGATTCTTCAGGCAAGGGTAAGTCCAAGTCCAAGGGCAAGTCGGATAAGTCGGGCAAGTCGGATAAGGGGTCCAAGGGCAAGTCCGGCAAGCTGGATAAGAAATCCTAGCCGATCCGGTGAGCAGGACGAGAACTCCTGACAAAGAAGAAACAAGCAAAGGCCACCCGAAAGGGTGGCCTTTTAATTTAGTGACAACCATTGGTTTTTCGTAAAACCATATTCCCGTTAAGCCGGAGCTGAACTCCAAAAACGGATTTTCATCGCGCATACGAGGTGCAGGTATGGTAGGTTCCTGCCCGGCGGAGCCCAAAAAATCTGGAACTGATTTTGTAGGCAGCCCTAATTATTCGTTTCGCAGATATGGTGCCGGTTTGCGGTTCAGCGCTCGTGCCGTACCCGCCAGCCCGAAGAGCAGTGAAAAGCCTGTGGCCGTGAGCACCGTTGTCAGCGCGGCGGCAGGCTGTATGGAGAAGCTGAGCTTCATCAGCCCTTCCACGGCGGCCCATGCGGCAAGGGTGCCCGTCATGGCGCTGAACAGGCCGGTTGCCAGCCCCGTGAGCAGGAATTCCGTGACAAGCGCAAGCAAAATGTCGCCGCGCGTTGCGCCGCATACCTTGTAGATGACCGCATCATAAATGCGCCTGTGCCTGTCCGCCAGAATGGCACCTGCCAGAACAAGCAGGCCGGTTGCGAGCATTACGGCGGCCATGGCGCGGAACACCATGCCCATGCGTTCCATCAGGGTGCGCACATCTGCCAGAATCTCCCGCATGCTGAAGGCCGTTACGTTCGGATAGCTTCCGGTAACCTTGCGGTATAAGGCATCCATGCCGTCGCCTTTGCCGTAGGCGGTAACCGCCCATGTGACCGGCGCGTTATCCAGCAGGCCGGGGGCGAACAGAACGGCAAACTGCAGCTGAAACGTCATCCAGTCCACCTTGCGTATATTGGCAACGGTCGCTGTGACCTCCCGTCCGAGGATATTGAAGGTGAGGGTGTCGCCTATGCCGGTGCCGAATCCCTTTGCCAGATCCTCTGTCAGCGAGATGATGGGCGGGCCTGCATAGTGCTCCGGCCACCACGCACCCTGTACGATTTCTGTATCATCCGGCTTTACGGCGGCATGGCTGAGGCCTCTGTCACCGCGCACGGCCCATTGGACATCGGGCGATATGGGGGCCTCTTCAACGGGGATATCCTTGATGCGGATGATGCGCCCGCGCACCATGGGGCCTTGCTCCATGCGGGTTACACCCGGCTCCTTGGCAAGTGCCTCAAAGTCGCCGAGCTGGTTGGGCAGAATGTTGATGAAAAAGAAGGCCGGTGCCTCGCGCGAAAGGTCGCGGTCCAGCGCCTTGCTCAGGTTCTGCTCTATCTGGGCAATGGCGACCAGTGCGGTCAGGCCGAGGCCGAGGGCGAAGACAAGGTTGACGGTGGGCGCGCCGGGCCGGTGGATGGACGACAGGCCCAGCCGGAAGCTGGGGTGCCCCTTTTGCGGTGCACGGCGGGAAAGATGGATCATGCCCCATGCCACGCCACGGAAGATGGCAAGGCAGCCCAGAACAACGGCGACAAACCCGGCGGCCAGTTTCCAGTCCGGCGTGAAGAGAAAGACCATTGCTGCCAGCGTGGCAAAGGCCGCCGTTACCATGATCCTGCCTGCCGTTGTCAGGCGCGTGCGCTGCGTTGCCACGTACCCCCGGAAAAGAACGGCGGGGGAAACGTTGCCCGCAAGCAGGAGCGGCCTGAGGGAAAAGGCGACAATGATGAGTCCGCCCAGCAGGGCTGCACGCAGAAGCGGCGCCCAGTGCAGAGTGGCATCGGGCATGACGGGCAGCACCTCGGCAAGCGCCTCACGCGCGAGCATGGGAACCAGTGCACCCAGCGCGCACCCGATGATGATGCCGAACGCACCAATGATGGCGATCTGGAAAAAGTATGTCCACAGCACGGTACCCACGCCGCCCCCGACGCATTTGAGGGTGGCGATGTTCTGTATGCGGCTCGCCAGATAGCCGCGCACGGCCTCGGCAATGCCGAGACCGCCCACAAGCAGGGCACCAAGCCCGATGAGGAGCAGGTCCGTATCTATGCGGTCAAGAAAGGTACGTATGCGCGGCGCGGCGCGGGTGAATGGTTCAACGCGCCATCCGGCATCGGGAAAGGCCGTGCGCACTTCTTCTGTGAAGTCGTGCACCTGTTGCTCGGTTGCTGCGCGGTTTTGTGTTCCCGTATCCAGCCGAATGCGCAGGTGGCTGTGAATGAGGCTGCCGGGAATGAGCAGGCCGGTGCTGTCCATCGCCTGTATTGATACGAGCACACGCGGGCCGAAGATGATGCCCTGAAATGCCCTGTCAGGTTCGCGTTCAAGCACGGCAGTGATGCGCAGCGAGGCGTTGCCTATGGTTATGGAATCGCCCGTTTTCAGTTTCAGGCGCTCCAGAAGCAGGGCATCCACAACCGCACCGAATTCGGGCTGCGAACCTGCGGTTGCGGGCTGCTGCTCTATGGCCTGTTCCAGCGGAATGGCAGGGGCGAGAATTGGGCTGCCATAGAGCGGATATGCGGCATCCACCCCTTTGAGCGCCACGAGCATGGCATCGCCGGAAGCCGTGTGGGCCATGCCGCGCAGGCTTATGGAGTGGCTCACTGTGCCGCGTTGTTCAAGCCATGCGCGTTCCTGCGCTGCAGGGTAGGGCTCTGCAAGTTGGATGGAGGCATCGCCCCCGAGCAGGGTGCGTGCATCACGGTTGATGGCAGAACGGGCGGATTCAGAGACGGAACCCACGGCTGCGATGGCAAACACGCCGAGAATGAGACAGCTGAGAAAGACGGTGAACCGGCGTTTACCCGAGCGCAATTCCCGCATGGCAAGCCGTGCGGCGAGAGTGAGGTCGCGCAGGGACATCATGACCGGAGCTCCGTAACGACGGTACCGGGGGTGATGAGACGGCCGTCTTCCATGCGCACCTGCCGTGCGCAGCGTTGCGCCAGTTCCTTGTCATGGGTGATCAGCACCAGCGTGGTACCGTGCAGTTGCTGCAGCGAGAACAGATGCTCCACCACGCGGGCTCCGGTTTCGGAATCCAGATTGCCCGTGGGCTCGTCTGCCAGAATGACCTTGGGGCGAGCGGCAAAGGCCCGCGCCAGTGCAACGCGCTGCTGCTCGCCGCCGGAAAGCTGCGCAGGATAGTGCCGTGCCCTGTCGGCAAGGCCCACGGCTTCAAGAGCCTCCTGCGCCAGTTCGCGCGCACGGGGCATGTGGGCGAATTCCAGAGGCAGGGCGGTGTTTTCCAGAGCCGTCATGGTGGGAACAAGATGAAAGGATTGGAAGACAATGCCGAGATGCGTGCGGCGGAACCGTGCAAGGTTGTCTTCGCTCATGGCGCACAGGTCGTTGCCGGCAATGCGCACAGAACCGGATGTGGGGCGCTCAAGTCCGGCCATGACCATGAGCGTTGTGGTCTTGCCGGAACCGGAAGGGCCGAGCACGGCAACCGTTTCTCCCTCATTCACATGCAGGGAAACGCCGCGCAGGATGTTGACCTCGCCGGAACCGCCCACTAGATTCAGGTGTATATCAGAAAGTTCGATCATGGAGTTGCTCATGCGTACCATCCCTTTTCGTCCGCAGAAGAATATTGAGACGGCCCCCGGCGTTGTGCCGGTGACCGGAACTGCCGCATGCCGTGGTATCCGGCGCGCGTTGCTTTCGTTGCTGTCGCTGCTGTTTTTGGTGGTGATGCTGGGAATAATCAATGTCCCTGTCGTTCATAGTAACCAATCTGCGCCGTCAGGCAATGCCGCAGGGGCCGGTTCTTCGCAAAAGGGTACGCATATCCTTGCTTTTGGCGACAGCCTGACCGCCGGATACGGGCTGGAGAACAGGTTAAGTTTTCCTGTTGTGCTTGAGCGCCAGCTTAGGGAACGCGGGCATGCCGTGCGTGTTACCAACGCGGGCGTATCAGGCGATACCTCGGCCGGAGGTGCCGCCCGCATTGGCTGGGCCCTTGCGGACAAGCCCGATATCCTGATTCTGGAGCTTGGAGCCAACGACGCCCTGCAGGGATTGTCGCCCGAGCATACCAAGCGAAATCTGGCCGGTATCATACGCGCCTGTCAGGAGCAGGGCGTGCAGGTGCTGCTAGCGGGCATGCACGCACCGCGCAACCTGGGGCCGGAATACGCAGCGGCCTATGATGCAGTGTATCCGGCGCTGGCGAAAGAGTTTGGCGTAGCATTCCATCCCTTCTTTCTGGAGGGAGTGGCGCTTGATGCTGCCCTGAACCAGCAGGACGGCATGCACCCCAATGCTGCCGGGGTAGAGGTGGTTGTCCGCAACATTGTGCCTGCTGTGGAACGCCTGCTGCCGTAGCGGCGGGCCAGCGGGGCCTTGCCGTTTGCCGGGGCCGGGCTGCCTGACTGCCTGGCTGCCTGACCGGGGCTACGAAAAGATCATCGTAAAAAAAGTTTTCATTTTATAAAACGCAGTGTTGCATCACATGTTAAGAGCATGTTGCGGCTGCGTTACCTTTGCGCTGCGGGCCAGAAATCGCTTGATTTTCAAAATACATTGCTGTAGTAAGCCACTATAAGCGGAATGGTCCGGTTTTTCTTCCTCGATCGCCGCTCACACCCTGTTCAGCATCTTACACCCTGAAATCCGCCCGCCTCTTGAACGCGTCAAACCGCTTCCCGGCCGGATTCCGTGCTGAACCATCTATACATATCTTTGAAGGGAGAAAGTCTCCCCATGCCGACAGCCTTTGTGGCTGACAGTCTCGAACCTTGGCGTTGAGCCAGCCTGCCGGCTGTATTGCTTGGCGACTGACATCGCGTAACCAAAGGGGATTTGCAATGTCCACGTATTATACCCATTCACTGGACAGCCTGCCGCTGACCGATTCCGAAAAGCAGGCCGTAACCAAAGTAATGGCGCAGTATCAGTTCCGCGCCAACGATTACTATCTTTCTCTCATAGACTGGGAGAACCCCGACGACCCCATTCGCCGCATCATTGTGCCGCACCCTGACGAATCCCGCGGCTGGGGTGCTCTCGATCCTTCAAGCGAAAGCGATTACACCGTCATGCCCGGCCTGCAGCATAAATACGCTGACACGGCCATCATGCTGGCCAACGATGCCTGCGGCGGGCTGTGCCGTTTCTGCTTCCGCAAACGTATTTTCATGGATGGCTCCGAGCCTGCAAAGGTCAACGTGCAGGAGGCTCTGCGGTATCTCGAAGGTGCCACGGAAGTTTCCAACGTGCTGGTTTCGGGCGGCGATCCGCTGCTGCTTTCCACCCGCAAGCTCGAAGAGATCATCAGCGGGCTTTCTGCCATTCCTCATGTGCAGTTCATCCGCATCGGCTCGCGCATGCCCGTGTTCGACCCCTACCGCATCATCAACGATCCGGAGCTGGTCAGAATGCTCGGCAGCTACAGCAGACCGGGCAGCAAGATCTACATCCAGACCCATTTCAATCATCCCAACGAGATGACGGATGCCGCCCAGAAGGCCGTGCACATGCTGCAGCGTGCGGGCATCATTTTGACCAACCAGACGCCGCTGCTGCGCGGGGTGAATGATGATCCCGAAGTGCTGGCCGACCTGTTCAACGGTCTGGCCCGCATGGGCGTGCCCCCGTATTACCTGTTCGTGTGCCGCCCCACCACGGGCAACCAGCATTTCACCGTGCCCATTGAAGAGGGCTACACCATCCTGCAGGCAGCGCTTCGGCACTGCTCCGGCCCTGCCAAGCGTGCGCGCTTCTGTATGTCGCATGCAACGGGCAAGATAGAAGTGCTGGGCGTAACCGATGATCAGGTTCTTTTCCGCAGGCATCGTGCTCCCGCAGGCAAGGTGGCAGGTGAGATATTCGCCTTCCCGCGCAACCCGCAGGCCACGTGGCTGGACGACTATCAGGATGCTGCGGCAGAGACTGTGGAAGCATTGCAGGCAGAATCCACCGCTCTTGATCTTCCGAACCTGTGCAAGACCTGCGGCACCGGTGTGCCGCGTCCCAACTAGGCGATAGCACCGTAACAGGCAGAGGAACAGGTGACGGGTTGACAGGGGCGGCCACCCTGTATAGTCCTGTAGTTGTGGTGGCATCGGTTCGCTGCAACTGGACCGGTTGCCTTTTCTGCAACCCTAGTACGGACTCATGGAGGATTTGATGCATAAATACGAATGCCCCTGCGGATATATCTATGACCCCATGGAAGGCGATTCTGAATACAACATCACGCCGGAAACTCCCTTCG